>NZ_VXLD01000016.1:0-51909 GCF_008867985.1 Acinetobacter tandoii | reverse complement strand
TGTTGCGAAAGTAACTGCATAATCACTTTATTGTGTGAAAAAAGCGCTCCTTTGGGGCGCTTTTTTTATGTAGATAAAATTCTATTCTTTTGTATTTCTATCCATGACTTAGACATTCTGAGAATTTATTCATACGAGACATGGGTTCATATAGCCTGTAGGCATTAGCTGTAGAAAAATAAGATTGTCAGACAATTTACTCTCAAAACTGTCCTTAACTGATACTTCACTGACCTTATCTGCCCTTATCGCTGGTGGTGAAAACCGTAATATTAGAATCAAGAAAAACAAGCATAAAGATGGTTAGATCTAATGGGTCTGTAGGAGTCTCAGAATGAATGCTAAGGTAAAAATTACCAATCGTGCAGGAGCAAGTTTTCCTGTACGTCGTATGAATTTTAATTTTGAAAATGTGCCTGAATATTGGATGAATGGCTCGGCAGGGCTGACGCATTTCATGACGGCGTTGTCTGCACTTTTTCCAGCAGGTGAGCAATTTTTCATAGATAGTGTGCGTGCAGTACGTTATCACCCTGCAATTAAAGACAATGAGCTGCTGCAAAAAGAAATCAGTGCTTTCATTGGGCAGGAAGCCATGCATACGCAAGAACATGTTGGTTTTAATGCTTCGGCACAAAAGTACGGACATGATGTCGCGTGTTTAGAACAACAAACAGATAAAGTCATTCAAGGCTTCTGCAAGACAGCTGCAATATTATTTAAACCTGTGGGTGTTACCCAAGAAATGATCGACTTGATGGGAACCACTGCTTTAGAGCATTTTACGGCAACGATTGCTTCGCAATTACTGATTAATCGCCATATTCAGGAACTCATGACTGACGAAACCATGTCGACTATGTGGTACTGGCATGCGATCGAAGAAAATGAACATAAAGCGGTGGCTTATGATGTGTTTGAGGGTGTATTTGGAACTGGAGTGAAAGCCTATCTAGCACGTTGTGGCTCGTTAATTGCTGCCATGGCGACCTTATTTGTTGTGCAAAGTTATTTTGTTCTACGCTTGTTAAAACAAGATAATCAACTCAATTTAAAGGCATTAAAAGATATCTATGTTTATGGTTATAGTCCATCGAAAGGGATTATTACGGGAATGGGACGTGAGATGTTGGCGTATTTTAAACCAGGATTCCATCCAAATCATTTGGATACGGTAAGTTTGCTGGCCAATTGGAAAGCAAAGCTAGGGCTTTAGTCTTTGGTGATGGGCTTTAAAGATCACAGGGATATGAAAAATATCCCTGTTTTTGTTCGTTTCTCTGCGAAATATTTTTATAATGCAGGTCTATTTAGATCGATAAGATGAACGTGCATGATTCGTTTAATGCAACAAACTGATGTCAATGCGGTTGCTCAAATTGAAAAGCTGGTACAAAGTCATCCTTGGACGTTGAACCAATTTCAGGATGCAGTGCACAGTTACCAAAGTACGGTGATTGAGCAGGCTGGACAAGTTGTGGGTTTTTGTATTTTGCAGCCAGTTTTAGATGAGGCGAATTTATTGCTCATGGCTATTCATCCCAATCAGCAGGGTAAAGGGTTAGGATATAGGCTGTTAGATGAGTCAATTGCATTACTTAAGAATCAACCTGTGCAAATTTTTTTAGAGGTGCGTGAAAGCAACCAAGCTGCGATTGCACTGTATGAAAAATCTGGTTTTCATCAGATCGATTTACGTAAGAATTATTATCCATGCCCGAATGATGGGCGTGAACATGCGATTATTATGGTTAAAGCATGTACTGACGATTTTTCTCAGTTATTTAAATTATGATTCAAAGCATTCTTTGATGGAGTGAATAAACTCCATCAAAATAATACATCTATTTAATGATTGAATTATTCCATCCTGAAGGAAGTGTGGTCATTAATGAGTTTCCCAAAAGTTGGATTTCTTCTGCACTGAGTGAGCGGTTGATACGACGCCACTGTCCATCAAGCAATAATTCTAAAGGCGTGTATTGCGATTTATAATTCATTTTATTGGAATGGGGCACCCAATAACCCAAATAAACATAGTCCAATTGCTGTTGTTGCGCATATTGGATTTGTTTCATGATGGCAAAAGCCCCTAATGAACGACGATTTTCATTGGGATCAAAAAAGGTATATACCGCAGACACACCATCATCAAGTTGGTCACAGGTCGAAACGCAGAGCAACTGCTCATCTTTCCACAGTTCCAGAAAAAAACTTTCAGTGCAGGTATGAATCAGAAATTTTTCAAACTGGTCATAGCTAGGGGGGAACATATCACCGTCGGCATGGCGTTCACGAATGTAGCGTTCATACAACGCATAATGTACATCACTCGCATCTTTCGGTTGAGTAATTTTGACTGTGAGATCTTGATTGCGTTTCCAAGCTTTTTTTTGCTTGCTGTTCATTTGAAACTCTTGGACGGGAACGCGGCAAGACAAGCATTGACGGCACAAATGGCATTCAGGACGGTAAACAAAGTCTCCACTACGACGAAAACCGACACGTGAAAGTTCAGACAACGTGACCACATCAATCCGATGGGCTGGATCTAGAAAAACCATGCGAGCAGATTTCTTTTCAAGGTAACTGCATTCATGTGGTGGCGTAATATAGTACTGTAAATCATTTAACAGGGACTTCGGGTGATATGAATTCATAAAGATCCCTCTATTGTTTTCATTCGATTAATTGCGAAGATAACGCTATTCTTTTACTTGAAAATACACCCTCTTGATACTTTTTCCAATCGATAGGGGGTTGTTTTATAATATCTTGTAACGAATTTAAATACGCTTGTCGAGAAATCGTACAAGCACCAAGACTGAGTAAATGATCATTAACCAATTGACAGTCAATCCAAGGTAACTGGTTTTCTTGCCCAAGTAACATTAGGGTATAAAATGCCATTTTAGACACGTCAGTTCGTGTGCTGAACATGGATTCACCAAAACAGCCCTTGCCAATGTTTACTCCATACAGCCCACCGACAAGCTGATCTTGTTCCCATACTTCCACACTATAGGCATAACCTGCTGAAAACATACCTAAATAACCTTGAATGATATCTTCGGAAATCCACGTGTCATTTGCATAACTGCGAGGCAGGGCACAGGAGCGAATTACCGATTCAAAAGCATGATTAATGGTAATTTTATAGTCATGCTTTTTCATATTCCGCAGCAAGGATTTACTCGGATGATATTGCTCAGGTCGAATAATGCAGCGTGGCTCGGGACACCACCAGCAAATAGGTTCACCTTCAGAAAACCATGGAAAAAGACCGTGTGTATAGGCCTCAAAAAGCGTAGAAGGGGAGAGGTCAGCACCTATGCAAATCAGTCCATGTCCTTCTGGGTCTGAGTTTATGGGATCGGGAAATAAATATTCAGAAGGTGCTAAAGTATGCTGCATGATTAAATTCAGGGATTATTCTTTACGCTATCATACATAAAAAAACCGCCCTTTTCGGACGGTTTTCATTGTAGATGCAAAGGATTATGAACCTAGAGCATCCAGATATTTTTCAGCATCAAGTGCAGCCATACAGCCCGAACCTGCAGAAGTAATAGCTTGACGGTAAATACTATCTGCAACGTCACCTGCTGCGAATACGCCTGCAACCGATGTTGCTGTTGCATTACCAGAGGTACCACTTTGCACTTGAATATAGCCATCACGTAGATTGAGTTGACCTTCAAACATCCCCGTATTCGGTTTGTGGCCAATTGCAACGAATAAACCTTGGACATCAATATCTTGTGTGCTTGCATCTACAGTTGATTTTAAGCGTACAGAAGTTACACCTGTGTTATCACCCAAGACTTCATCCACTTGATTGTTCCAAAGAATGCTAATTTTGCCTTCTTTTTCTTTTTCAAATAAATGGTCCTGTAGAATTTTTTCTGAACGTAAGCTGTCACGACGATGCACAAGCGTCACGTGTGAAGCAATGTTAGACAGGTAGAGGGCTTCTTCGACTGCGGTATTACCACCGCCAACTACCATGACTTTCTGGTTTTTATAGAAGAAACCATCACAAGTTGCACAAGCACTCACGCCTTGCCCCATGAATTTTGCTTCAGATTCTAAGCCTAAATACTGTGCAGTTGCACCCGTTGAGATAATCAGTGCATCACAAGTAAACTCTTCCATATCGCCTTTAAGGACGAATGGACGAACACTGAGGTCAACTTCATTGATGTGGTCATACACAATTTCAGTGCCAAAACGTTCTGCATGAGCTTGCATACGTTCCATTAGTGCAGGACCTGTTAAACCTTCTGGGTCACCTGGCCAGTTATCGACTTCCGTTGTTGTGGTTAATTGACCACCCAATTGCAAGCCAGCAATCAGCATTGGCTTTAAATTGGCACGCGCAGCATAAACTGCAGCACTGTAACCTGCAGGACCAGAACCTAAAATAATTAATCGTGAGTGACGAACGCTCATTCGCGACATCCTTTTTTTCTTTCAAAATTTATGAAATTATACGTGAAAGTGTATAACAGTTGTGTGTGTTCAATGTGGGTAATATTGATCATACAAATCGATTTGAGCTATATAGAATAAAGTTAACAACAAGCCCTCATAATCTTGCATCTTTTTTACGTGAACAGGTGCATAATATCAGGTTTTATTAAGAAACAAATTCAGGTTGTTTTCCAAAAAAACATGAATGAAAAAATGCTTACAGGACAGAGTATGGCTGCGGTGTCAGGTGCTTATGCACAGCGCTTAATGATGACGTTATTTTTAGTCTCATTTGGGATTTATCTGTTCCTTGCAACAGTCACTTATACACCTTTTGATCCAGGTTGGATGCATATTTCGAGTGACACCCAACAGGTTTCCAATGCAAGCGGTGTCGCTGGAGCATGGATTTCAGATTTATTGTTTGGATTTTTAGGTTGGGCAAGCTTACTCATCCCGCTTTTCTTATTTATTGAAGCGATTCAGGTTTGGTGGCCACGTAGCTTTTTGAACCGACCATTTCGTTATGCTGCCCAGTTTTTCATTTTGTTGGCAACGGCAGCACTCTTATTTTTATTTTGGGAAGTACCTGCAGATACTTTAGCCAATGCTTCTGGTGGGATTATTGGCTATGAGTTGGGGCAAAGTCTGAGTCAACTGCTGACCATTTATGGTGCCGCACTGTTTTTAGTGGTGTTTTGGGTAGTGTTGTTTACTTTGGCCTTTGGGGTAAAGTGGAACAAAACGTGGGATACCTTGCGAGCTACACCTGCGTATTTACAAGATTTATTTTATAAAAATGTGCCCGAGAGCGAATCTGATTTTGATCGTACCACACCTCAAGTCAAAAAACAGGTGATTGCAGTTGCTCCAAGCAAGGTTGCTGATCAAACAGAATCGGATCATAGCAAACCATCTCAAGCCTCTGTAGAACAACCATTTATTGCAGGTGTGGCAGCAGAGCGTTTGTTTGATGATATGGTGCAGAAAGAGTCTCAATTGAATCAACCAACTGAGTTCGATTTAGATGACGATGAAGAGTTTGAAAAAACTATCGCCAAAGCACATCAACTTGAACAAGATAGCCAGCGCACCATTGCGACAGGTGAAGTTTGGCGTGCCTTAAATACCAATAATGATCAACTACATAAACAAGACATTGAAGCATTATTAAAAGCTGCTGAAGATGAAACTGTGGTTCCTAAGCATGATTTCAATTCGGTAGTAGAGCGTCAATATCCCGTTGATGTTCAGATAGAATCTTCTCCGAAACCAGTCAAAAGTAATCTTGATTGGGACGATGATGAGATTTTTGATGAGCTACTTGCTGCTGTACCTAGTGGTAAGGCAGCTTCGGATGTACATAGTCCATTCCAACGTAGCGAAGTTCAAACTATTCAAGCTACCGCAATTCCTGATATTGCCGTTGCAGAAGCTCCAATTTCGAGTATCTCTACTGCGGTAGGTGTTGCTGCTGGGGCAACAAAGGCACATATGTTGAACGATGAATTAGATCGTTTTCTGGACGATTTTGATGCAGAAGAACAACAGACAGCCACAGTAGATGAGCCACGTGTAGCATCTTCCTACGCTCAATCATCAGCCTTTGTTAAAACACCGATACAGCAGACTGCTATAGAAGTACCAGAGCGTTTTATTGAGCAGACTAAGGCTGAATTGTCTAAAGAGGCGTTCATCGAAGCATGGCAAGAAACTGCTGGCAAACCTCAAGAAGAAGATGATTTTGACTTTGATGCACCATTGACGGATGCTGCGGGACGCCCAATGTCTCGTGCTATGCAGGTTGCCCAAAAACGTCGTGATTTATCTACGCTACCAGAATTGGATTTGCTAGATCGTGTTGATCCGAATAAAAAAGTCAATTTCACGGCTGAACAATTGGCACGTCTTTCGGAATTACTTGAAATTAAACTGCAAGAGTTCAATGTCAAAGCCAAAGTGGTCGAGGCACAACCAGGACCAGTCGTGACGCGCTTTGAATTGGATTTAGCCCCAGGGGTCAAAGCATCCAAAGTCACCAATATTTCGAAGGACTTGGCGCGATCCATGTCGATGGCTTCGGTACGTGTGGTCGAAGTAATTCCAGGTAAGCCATATATTGGAATTGAAGTACCGAATAGTGCACGTGAAATGGTCCGTCTAATTGAATTACTAGAAACGCCAGCCTATCGTGACCCAGCGGGTTTACTGTCCATGGCGATGGGTAAAGATATTTCAGGCAATCCAGTGATTACTGATTTGGGTAAAGCACCGCATATGCTGGTTGCAGGCACCACAGGTTCAGGTAAGTCTGTCGCTGTGAACTCGATGATTTTGTCGATGCTATTGAAATATACCCCCGACCAATTGCGCCTTATTTTGATTGACCCGAAGCAGTTGGAATTGGCTAACTATAATGATATTCCACATTTACTTACTCCTGTCGTGACAGACATGAAAGATGCAGTTAATGCATTGAATTGGTGTGTAAATGAAATGGAACGTCGTTACAAGCTCATGTCATTCCTTAAAATTCGTAAACTGGCGGACTATAACCGTAAGGTTGAAGAAGCATTGGCAAATGGTGAAGATCTGATTGATCCGACATGGAAGGCCAGTGACTCTGTTGTGGGTGAGCGTGCACCCCGTTTAACGCCTTTACCTTCGATTGTGATTGTGGCAGATGAATTTGCCGATATGATTATGCAGGTGGGCAAAAAAGCCGAGGAAATGATTACCCGTTTGGCGCAGAAATCACGTGCTGCGGGTATTCACTTGTTGTTAGCAACACAACGTCCATCGGTTGATGTAATCACAGGTTTGATTAAAGCCAATATTCCGACTCGTGTTGCATTACGTGTAAACAGTAAAATTGACTCTCGCACCATTCTCGATGCAGGTGGCGCGGAAGACATGTTGGGTCATGGAGACATGCTGTTTTTAGGCCCAGGTAAAATTGAACCTGAACGTGTGCATGGTGCTTTTATTTCTGATGATGAAGTCAACCGTATTTGTGATGCATGGCGTGAACGCGGCGACCCTGATTATGTTGATGAAATTTTGACTCCGTATGATGAAGAACCAACTTCACGCGGTTTTGAAGAGAGCGATGGCGGTTCAGATCGAGATGCCTTGTATGATCAATGTGTGGCTTTTGTTTTAGAAACACGAAAAGCTTCGACATCATCACTACAGCGTAAATTCAGTCTAGGTTATAACCGTGCAGCACGTATTATCGACCAAATGGAAGAAAGTGGCATTGTCAGTGCGATGGGGGCGAATGGTAAGCGGGATATTCTCGCCTAGTGCTCATCTGTTAAAAAGCCTGCCTAAGAGCAGGCTTTTTTATGCGCTTGAATTTAGTCATAGAACATGGTTTGTGCCAGTTCAATAAAGGCACGTGTGGCAGGACTCATCAGTTTTTGATTGCGGACGGCGAGCCCGATTTCACGTTGTGTATTCGGTAGCAAAGGACGTTTCACCACATTCGGATGCAGTGCAAGCAGCTCTGGCGTCATGGCCATATCCGCCACAATCGAAATGCCTTCATGCTGATTGACCATATTTAGAATGGTTAATAATTGTGAGAGTTGATATTGAATCTTGGGCTGTATGTCATATTGTTTAAGCAGTTTTTCAATATGGGTCTGGCTGCCCGCCTTGGTTAAAATAAAAGGGTAGTGCTTTAGTTGGGTAATATCCACCTGACTCATTTGGGCAATAGGGTAGGAGTTAGGAATAAGGGCAATAAAAATATCTTTAATCAATGGAAAAGTATCCAATTGATGGTTGGGTAAAACTGCAAATCCGACATCCACTTGTTGGTTTAAAATCCATTGGGTGACTTCATCATCGGTGCCTTCTTCCACAAAAACTTCAATTTGAGGGTATTTAGTCCTAAAAGCTTGCAGTAGTTCAGGTAGAAGATGAATCGATGCAGATGCTCCAAATGAACCGATTCTTAAAGTACCTTGTTGCAGTCCATGTGTTGCGGCAACTTGCTGTTGCATGACTTGTGCTGTATTTAAAATTTCTTGTGCATGGATGCGAAGCTGTTGTCCTATCTCAGTCAGTACCACATTATTTTGTTCACGACTAAATAGCTGTACACGCCAAAAATGTTCCAGACTTTTAATGGCATGTGACACTGCGGATTGTGAAATTCCGAGTTGTTTTGCCGCATTGCTAAAACTTTGATGTTTAGCAACCAGTAAAAAGATTTCAAGTTGGCTAAAAGTCATTTGAGGGTATGAGGAAATACTCATTTTATTATGAGGGAGAATAAGGATTATATTCTGTTTCCAAAATGAGTCAAAGCTGACTGATGTGCAGCAATTGGAAGAAATGAATGAACATAATCATGGCACTGTTTCCGTTGGTTTTTCTGATAGGGATGGGATATGTGTTTAAGCAGACAGGTTTTTTGCAGGAGGCATTTTGGGCAAACTCTGAAAAATTAAATTATTACATTCTTTTCCCAGCTTTATTGTTTAGCAATCTTTCGAGTGTAAAGCTAGATTTAGGTTCGGTTGTCATGCTTTATATTGCACTTGGCATACTCATTATTCTAATCAGTCTGTTGTTATGGGGACTGAAGTTTTATTTCCACATTCCAGTTCTTCGTTTCGGGGTTTATATCCAAAGCCAGATTCGATTCAATACCTATATTGGGCTTTCATTGATGGGTTTAATGTTTGGTTCGATAGGCATGCAATTGTTCTCTATGATCATTGCTGTGGCAATTCCATTGGTCAATATTGTTTCGGTTTGCTCATTTACCCAAAGTGCGCAGGGTCAGTTGCGTTTTACGCTGATGTCGATTGTAAAGAATCCGCTCATTACCGCTTGTCTATTCGGTATTGTATTTAATTGTTCTGGGTTGTTGATGCCAGAAGGTATATCGCAATTATTGAAATTGTTGGCAAGTAGTAGTCTGCCATTAGGTCTGATTTCTGTCGGGGCTGCATTACAATTTAGTCAGCTCAAGCCAGATTTCGGGCGTGTTATGTTGAATAGTGTATCGAGGTTACTTGGAGTACCTATACTAGCTTATTTTGTGGTACAAAGCTTCGGCTTAGCACCATTACATATAGCGATTTTGGTGGTTTTCTTTGCTTTACCTACAGCATCGGCATCTTATATTCTAACTCGATTCTTTAATGGTGATAGTCAACTCATGGCAGCCATTATTAGTTTGCAAACGCTTTTATTTGCGTTGACCTTTCCATTGTTGATGGGGCTATTATTCTAGTTCATTTATAAGCAGAGCATAAAAAAGCCTACACGAAGTAGGCTTTAAGACTTAAGCAAATTTTGCCAAGACTTCTAAGAATCCATCTCGTTGGCGTGGGTATTCAGCAATTACATCATGAATACGTTGACCTTGAGGATTGGTTGCATTGACATTGCGACCATCTGCAACGAATTGAGTTAACAAGCGCTCGTAGTCCGTTGGGCGCATATGTTTGAATGCGTGGTAAAGAACATGAAAGTCGGCATTAACTCCTGTAGGAGGAAGCTGATTTAAATAGGCAAAAACGCGCTCATCCGACCATTCTTCATTAAACGTTGCTGGCTGAGATAATGCCATTGCAAACTCCTTGGTATATTCTTTTCAAACTAAAAAGGCAAAATAGCTGATGCTATTTTGCCTTGAATCAATTTGCTTGACTAATCAGATTTCAGATTATCGCTCTTCAGGCAAATTGATATTCATCTCTAGCATTTCAATATTGGCTTCAGAACGAACAGACATTTGGATATGTTCTTCATCCACTCCACGCACATAACGATTGACCACTTGCATAATTTCTTTTTTCATTTGGTCAATTTTATCTTGGCTTAAGCGTTTACCTAAGCCTTGTTCAGACGCAACAATGACTTTCAAACGGTCTTTCGCCATTTGTGCGCTAGATGGTTTGTCATCACTACTGAATAATTTACTCCAGAATCCTGCCATATTTACGCTCCAAATAATCGTGCTAACCAGCCTTTAGGTTTGACTGTGATGTGACGGTAAGGACGTTCTTCACCAAGGAAACGTGCAACCAAGTCTTCATAAGCTTGTCCAGCTTCTGCATCTTGGAACAAAATGACTGGTTTACCTTCGTTAGAGGCTTGTAAAACGCTTTTACATTCAGGCACGACACCTAGTGTAGGTACACGTAAAATGTCTTTTGAAATGTCATCAATAGTGAGCATTTCTTGCTTGTCTGCACGTTCAGGATTAAAACGAGTAATACACAAGTGTTTGCGTATACGTCCTTCATTCTGTTCTACTTTTTTAGTTTTACTGTCTAGCATGCCAATAATGCGGTCAGAGTCACGTACTGAAGAAATTTCAGGGTTGGTCACAATAATCGCTTCATCTGCATGATACATAGCTAGAATAGCACCACGCTCAATCCCCGCAGGAGAATCACAAATAATGTAATCGAATTCTTGAGATAATTCGTCCATTACACGTGCAACGCCTTCATCGGTTAACGCATCTTTATCGCGCGTTTGTGATGCAGGTAAAATGTATAAGTTCTCAATATCTTTATCACGAATAAGTGCTTGTTGTAATCGTGCTTCGTTATTTAAAACATTCACAAAATCATACACAACACGACGTTCGCAGCCCATAATGAGGTCAAGATTACGTAGACCTACGTCAAAATCAATAACAACAGTTTTGTGACCACGAAGGGCTAAACCTGTTGCAAAAGATGCACTGGTCGTAGTTTTTCCTACGCCACCTTTGCCTGATGTTACGACAACAATTTTCGCCACCGAATCCACTCCTGTTATGGTAAATCCCCCCTTTAATTAGCGGGGTTTTGGTGTTTATTTATACATTAAAATTCCAGAGCTTTAAATTCCAGCTCTTGGTTTTCATTTAAATAAATATGTACAGACTTCTTTAAGACATGGGGTGGAATATCATCGGCGACACAATATGTCCCTGCAATTGAAACCAATTCAGCTTCAAGTGAGTGACAAAAAATGCGAGCAGCACTGTTTCCACCAGCACCTGCGATAACTCTACCACGAGCACTGCCATAAATATGTATATTTCCTGAAGCAATTACTTCTGAACCACTATTTATACCTGCATTGACGATAATATCGCCATGATCTTGCACTAAACATTGACCTGTACGTAAGATTTCATCGTGATACGAGGTAATATGTCCAATATTACGCGGAAATGGCGCTACTTTTTGCGTATTGTCTGTTGTTGCTTCGGGTGCTTGGACAACAGTTTCAACCACTTGTTCTTGAGTGGCTTTAATACGTTGTAACGATTTACTGTCGGCAGGGAGTACTGGAAATTGAATTGCACGTGCTTCATCGCCCAATAGACCTTCAATTACAGCCATAGGTTGTAAATCTAAGTCAAGTAGTAGTTGAATCAGGGCAATCAGTTCTTGTTCAACGGTACTGTCTAAAATAACAAGCGCACCATGAGTTGTGCTGTCTTGAAGTAATTGGGTCAGTTGTTGACGAATGGCATTATGGTCATTTGTGTCGAAGGTTAATCTACTAAAGTTAACCATTCTACCGGTGATCCGAATATCAGCCATATTTTATCCTTAAGACTTCGAAGCTATTGGTTTTATGCCGAAGCGATGTTGTAAATAGAGCAAATCCTAGAACAAATTCTTTGAATTCTCTAGCCAAGTTTGTAACTTTTTTATCTTAATGCTTATTCTTTAGCTTGATCGAGCTCTTCAAGGTCTTCTAACCATTGTTTTACTTTCACTTGCTTGCGAATAGCATCCAAACTTTCATATACAGCAGATTCAACCAATTGTTCCAATGCCTCATTATCAATATTTAATTCGCTGACTTTTTCAGCAATCAGCTTATAGGTATGATTAGGCTGTTCAGGGCTTCCAGAGACTAACGGTTCTAAAATACCATAGGTAATATTTTCTCCTAAACGCTGCCCAATGCTCTGGATTTGATGTTCAATTCGTCCACCAACAATAGGAATTAAACGTAACAGTTGGGTAAGTTCAGGCGTATCCTCAATGGCTTGATTTACAATTGCACCAATATTTTGAGCAATCAAGCTCTGACGCTGCTGTAGTTCCGTCGCCAGTGACTCTTGTAACAGTTCCGCTAAAGCTTGCGCAAATAGGGTACGATGATGATCGACTAAATCATGAATAATTTTTCTATGGGTTGAGCTGGTATTCAGTTCATGTTTCACACCATCTAATACAGTAATGACTACACGATCAGATAGTTCCTCCATGATCACACGGTAGTAAAATTTGGCTCTTTTCTGAATTGATTCAGGAATGACGTTATAACCTAACTCATGCAGACGAAAAACAATAATCCCTGCACGGAATAAACGTAGAAAACGCAGATGTGGAATAATGGCTAGAATTTCATACCAATGAATAAAAGGGAAAAAAAACCAACGACGATGGTGGCGATAAATGACCGCAATCACCCAACGTACCAAAAGCTCAGTAATTAAGAACAAAATAAACCAAGCTTCGGTGGTAATCACCCATGGATGTAGATGTGTACGATAAAAATTGAGCACTTCATCTAAATGAATCGAGTTTAGGAACCAACCACCAATATTGCTCATCAAGAAAAAATTGGCAGCTAAGCAAAACAAGTTAAAAATAATCAGAAATACCATGAAGGTGTCATAGATCAGATAGAGTTTGAACGACAAGCTCTGTGGATCGACACGATGATATTTTGATTTGGGTACTGACTTGTTCTGCCTCATAAGATTACACCGTACTCACTTCAGCAGTTGTTGAATATTGCGCTTTCATTTGACTAATTAACTGATCTTTTTCAGTCCAGAGATGAGCAACCCATGCTTGGAATTGTGCACGATATTCATCATCATCTTCATAGTTTCCACCTAGAACCCAGTCAGGAATTTCGATTTTACGTAAATTCACCGCAATACGACCCACTTCACCTAGCCAGAATTCGCCATAACCTGGTGCACCATCAGGATAAACAATGGTCATATCCACTAGCGCATCAATTTGATCACCTAAAATATTCAAGGCCAATGCAAGTCCGCCAGCTTTGGGTTTAAGAAGATTTTGGTAAGGCGAGTTTTGTTTCTTGTGTTTCTCAGGGGTAAATCGAGTACCTTCTAAATAGTTTAGTAGTGTAAAAGGTTGGCTTAATAATTGTTCACAGGCTTTGCGTGCTTCTTCCATGTCTCGGGTTTTAAGCTCAGGATTTTTCTCAATTTCTTGTTTGGTATGTCGCTTCATCATCGGGAAGCCCAAAATTTTGAAGGCTTGTCCAACAAAGGGAATAAAAATCAGCTCCCATTTGGTAAAGAAGCGTGTCAGTGGCATTCGTGTCAGCCCAAAATATTGATTTACTGTCGTGTCGACCCAACTTTGGTGATTGCAAGTCATTAAATAACGACCTTGCATACTCAAATCGAGATTTTCATCAACCGTAATATCCCATTTTAGATGGGGTAGAACGTGATCAATCAGCCAGTTATTCACGCCTAACCAACTATTGGTAATTTGAATATTGGTTTTATCGACTTTTTGCGATTGTTTAAATAATTTGGTTAAACCGAGTGCAAGTACTGGTGGTCCATGAAAAAAAGTACTGCCTGTCATGACAGAGCCAACAGTGAGTCCACGTGTGATTTTTTTTAATATGGGTTGTTTGTTTGCTTGAGATGACATATAAAAAATAATCCTAAGTAAAATCATCCATTATCGTTGTTGAATATAGTTGCAAATTCTGAAAATAAAACAAGCGTTCTGTTTGGATAAATTATCCTTCATGATTGATCAAACATGAAGGGATTGTGATGAATGCACATTCGAAATTGAAATTAATTATTACAAAATGTAACCACACGCGATATTATTAACAAAAAATCAATGGTCTAAGTCTTCTTTTTCAGCGACTATTTCAGGCATAAACAAAACACACAAATGGAGGCATGTCATGCGTGCACTATTAATTTCATCAGCAGTAGCAGGGGCGTTGGTTCTTTCAGGTTGTCAATCTACTGGCACAGGAATGGAATATGACAAAGCGGCAATCGGTGCAGGTCTAGGTGCATTATTGGGTGCAGGTCTTGCTTATTCAAATGCAGACAAAGATAAAATGGGTCAAGCAGCAGCGATTGGTGCTGTAGTGGGCGGCGGTGCTGGTCTTTTATTAGACAAAAAAGAAAAACGTCTTCGTGAAGAACTTGCGGGTACTGGCGTTGATGTAGATCGTAACAAAGATGGTTCGATTAATCTTGTAATGCCAAGCGTTACTTTCGCAACAAACTCTTCTACTATTCAACCACGTTTCCAAACAGCATTGAATGATGTTGCGCGTGTTTTACGTGAAGATGGTACAGCGAACAAACTTGCACTTGTTATTCATGGTCATACTGACAACACTGGTACTGATGCGATTAACAACCCATTATCTCAAAACCGTGCAAACTCTGTATTGAACTACTTATCTTCTCAAGGGATTGCAAGCTCACGTATGACTGCGCGTGGTTATGGTTCTTCTTCACCAATCGCGAGCAATGATACTGCTGCGGGCCGTGAACAAAACCGTCGTGTAGAAATTACAGTGTATGAAACAAAATAATTGAAGTTTTGTTTGCTTAGAAATCATTGAGTTTCGGGAAAGCCACCTTTAGGTGGCTTTTTTTATGAACAGAGAATCGTCATTTTAGGTTAGGCATCTGGGTATTTGATGTCTATAATCTAGCTCGGATCAAAAAGAGGAAAGACTATGTCACTGGCAAGTCAGTTAAATGACAAGCAACTTGAAGCCATGAAATATACTCAAGGACCCTTGTTAGTACTTGCAGGGGCTGGTTCGGGTAAGACTTCGGTTATTACGCGTAAAATAGCTTATTTGGTTAAGCATTGTGGTATTCCTGCATACCGTATTACTGCAATGACCTTTACCAATAAAGCAGCGCGTGAAATGAAAGAGCGCGTGACCAAGTTATTGTCACGTGAAGAAGCGAAAGGTTTGTCAGTTTCCACTTTCCATACCTTTGGTCTGAATTTATTACGTTTAGAACTTAAAAATACGCCATTAAAAGCCAATTTTTCTATTTTAGATGCTGATGACTGTAAGCGTATTCTCATGGACTTAATGCACCGCGATAATATGTCAGGTGCGGAAAGCAAAGAATTAATCGCGAAAGCCATGAAGATGATTTCAGATTGGAAAAATGATTTGATTCCTCCTGAACAGGCACACACCACCTGTGAAACACCTGAAGATATTCAAATGGCGCATTTGTACCAACTTTATGAGCGTAATTTGCGTGCTTATAATGCGGTAGATTTTGATGATCTGATTGTGATGCCGACGCGTTTGTTACAAGAGAATCAAGAAGTACGAGATCGTTGGCAAAATCGTATTCGCTATTTGTTGGTCGATGAATATCAAGATACCAACACCGCACAATATATTTTAGTGAAACTTTTGGTCGGTGTAATGGGGCAGTTTACCGCTGTGGGTGATGATGACCAATCGATCTATGCATGGCGTGGAGCAAAGCCAGAAAATATGGCATTGCTAAATGAAGATTTTCGCAATTTAAAAGTCATTAAACTGGAACAGAACTATCGTTCGACCAGCCGTATTTTAAAAGCAGCGAATACGGTGATTGGGAATAACCCGCATATTTTTGATAAAAAACTTTGGTCAGACAAAGGTCATGGTGAAGTCATTCGCGTGATTACCTGCCGTAATGATGATGATGAAGCAGAACGCGTGGTAAAAGACCTGATTACCCATAAACTGATGAATGGCAAAAATTGGAAAGATTATGCCATTTTGTATCGGGGTAATTTCCAAGCACGTATTTTAGAGACGCAACTGCGTCAAATGCAGATTCCGTATAAATTGTCAGGTGGTCAATCATTCTTTGCGCGTGCAGAAATCAAAGACATCATGAGTTATCTGCGACTGATCATTAACCCAGAAGATGACAGTGCATTCTTACGCATTATTAATACACCAAAACGTGCGATTGGACCTGTAACTTTAGAAAAGCTCGGTTTGTTTGCTCAAGAAAATCATTTGTCTTTATTGGCAGCCGCAGGCGACCAACGGTTGACTATGGCGATTCCGAAAAAAGCAACCACGCAGTTGGCTGAATTTGCTGAGTTCATTAGCAACTTTACTCGTGAATTGCTAGAAGATGATGAACCTGTACCGATTATTCGTCAAATGATGCTCGAAGCGGGTTATATCGACTACATAAAAGAATCTGCGGCTACACCTGCACAGGAAAAAACCAAACTCGACAATATTGAAGTGCTATACACCAGTATTCAAAGTTTGATTAACCGTGCTGAAGATGTGGATGAGCGCAACATTGAAAGTGTAATTCGCAAAATGGTGTTGCTGGATATGTTGGAGCAACAACAGGAAGAAGAAGACACTGATAAAGTCAATTTGTTGACTCTGCATGCATCTAAAGGTCTGGAATTTCCATTCGTATATTTAATTGGTTTAGAAGAAGAGCTACTGCCACATAAAAACTCGATTGTGGCTGAAACGGTCGAGGAGGAGCGTCGTTTGATGTATGTGGGCATTACCCGAGCGCGTCAGGGGTTGACCATTACGCTAGCGGAACAGCGCAAGGCGGGTGGGCAAATGCGCCAAATGACCCCAAGCCGCTTTTTAGATGAATTGCCACAGGATGAATTGGAGTGGTTGGGGCGCAAGAAAAAGCTCGCGGGCAATGTTGACCCCAAGCAGCAAGCACAACACTACCTTGAAAATTTACGCGCTTTAATTAAGCGTTAATCTCGATATTTATTTTTGAAACAGCAGGAAACAATATGAAGGTTCAAGTTAAAGTTCTAGATGCACGTTTAGGACAAGAATGGCCCATGCCAACTTATGCGACGCAAGGTTCAGCGGGTCTGGATTTGCGCGCATGTGTAACTGAACCAACAGTGATTGAACCAGGTCAAACGGTATTGGTTAAAACAGGTTTAGCTATTTATATCGAAGATACAAGCTTTGCAGGTTTAATTCTACCGCGTTCAGGCTTAGGTCATAAACATGGCATCGTTTTAGGTAACCTTGTGGGTTTAATCGATTCAGACTACCAAGGTGAATTGATGGTTTCGGTGTGGAACCGTGGTCAAGCAGCTTTTACCTTAGAGCCAGGTGAACGTTTGGCCCAGTATGTACTTGTTCCTGTGGTGCAAGCAGAATTTGAACAAGTAGACGAATTTGTAGCGACTGAGCGCGGTGCAGGCGGTTTTGGACATACAGGTAAAAACTGATGTTGATATGAAAGAGCCTTACGGCTCTTTCATTCTGAAATATAAAAGATTTTATTCAATACAACTTTATAAGCTGTCAACAACACTTAAATAGTATTAACAGTTCAATTCTATTCAGATATAAACTAGAAATATTTTAAAACATTTACGTTGTATGAATAAGACGAACTTTTAAAGTATTCGTTGGATTCAGAAGTTACAAATATATGAATATTCAACAACCTATATTTCCATGGCAGGTCTTTCGTGCCTATGATATTCGTGGAAAAATAACGTTATTAACACCAGAGTTGGTCGAAGCAATTGCCTATGGTCTGGCATGCCAGTATCAACAAGCTGCTCAAACCACTGTGGTGATTGGCTATGATGCTCGTTTGAGTAGTCCTGCTTACGCCCAAATTATACAAACAATATTCGAAAAACAAGGTTTTCATGTCGTGAATGTGGGCTGTTGTTCTAGCCCAATGCTGTATTACAGTGCGCGCCAATTTGCAGGCAATGGCATTATGGTCACCGCGAGCCATAATCCGAAAAGTGACAATGGCATCAAGTGGATTATGCGAGGTGAACCGCCGTGTCCCGAGATGATCCAACAGGTGGGTTATGTCGCGAGCTTACAGTTTTCACCACAACGTAAAGTACCTTTAGCCCATATTCAGCATCAATTTGATGTGAGCTATTGTTTGCAATATCAGCAAGCCATCTTAGAAGATATTCAACTGAAACGACCTTTCCATATCGTGATTGATGGTTTACATGGTTCGGCAGGTCGCTGTGCCGTTTTAGTTTTACAAAAGTTAGGTTGTCAGGTGACGGCACTGCGTTGTGAATCGAATGGCGAATTTCCTGATCATGCCCCAGACCCATCGCAAGCCAGTCATTTAATTGCTTTGACTGAAACTGTTCGGCAGCAACAAGCAGATATGGGTATTGCGCTCGATGGAGATGGTGATCGACTGGTATTGGTCGATGAACACGGCAGCATCATTAGCGCAGATCGATTATTGTCTTTATTCGCTGAAATGTGCTTAGCCACTCATCCTCAGCATGAAGTGGTGTTTGATGTAAAATGCTCAACGATGGTACGCAATACGGTGTGTGAATTGGGTGGGCAAGCCAAAATGATTCGCACTGGCAGTAGTTTCTTAAAGACATATCTCATGCAATCACACGGAAAAGCTGTGTTTGGTGGGGAATATGCTGGACATTACGTGTTTAATGATGGGCGCGGTTTTGGTTATGATGATGGCTTATATGCCGCCTTACGCGTACTCGAATTTTTAAGTCAACGTCCAGATTTCACCCTTTCGCAAGCACTGGTCAAATACCCTGAACGTTGTGGTACTGAAGATACTTATATCAGTACTTATAGTGCTGATCCTAAGTCCTTATTGGCTGATATTGAAGTCCAGAGCCATCATATCGCTGCTCAATTAAGTAAAATTGATGGTGTACGGCTTGATTTTGAAGATGGTTTTGGCATTATTCGAGCATCCAATACTGGCGAATATTTTACTGTTCGTTTTGACGCCGATAATCCTGCTCGTTTAAACGATATTCGGCAATCTTTTGTTTCCATGTTAAGTGATCGATATCCTAAAATCGCACACGACATTTTAAATGCTCATTGAGGAGAGAGGCGAATGCCACATCAGCAGACTGGCATCGACAAAGCACAAATTTTGACAGAAGCTTTGCCGTATATTCAACGTTTTTCGGGTAAAACGCTGGTCGTAAAATATGGCGGCAATGCAATGACCGATCCTGAGCTGGAAAGCTCTTTTGCACGTGATATTGTTTTATTAAAAACCGTCGGTTTAAACCCAATTGTGGTGCATGGTGGCGGCCCCCAAGTTGATTCTTTCCTAAAACAATTGGGGCGTGAGTCTGACCGTATTGATGGTATGCGTGTGACTGACCCTGCAACCATGGAAGTGGTGGAAATGGTGCTGGGTGGCAGTGTGAATAAATCCATCGTTAATCTAATTAACCAACATGGCGGTCGTGCCATTGGTTTAACAGGTAAAGATGGCAATTTAATTCGTGCACGAAAATTGTTGATGCAGAAAAACCAAGAAGATGGTTCAGTCAAAGAAATTGATTTAGGTTTGGTGGGTGAAGTCATTGGTGTTAAAACTGATGTACTGGAAATGTTTACCCAAAGTGATTTTATTCCTGTAATTGCGCCGTTGGGTGTCGATGATCAAGGGAATACTTATAACATCAATGCAGATTTGGTTGCTGGCAAAGTTGCTGAAGCACTCGGTGCAGAAAAGCTGATTTTGCTGACCAATATTTCGGGCGTATTGGATGAAAATAAAAACTTGCTTACGGGCTTAACCACGCAGGAAGTTGACCGTCTGATTGAAACAGGCGTGATTTATGGTGGCATGATTCCAAAAGTGGGCTGTGCCTTAGATGCGGTTAAAGGTGGTGTGGTGAGCGCACATATTGTGGATGGTCGTGTTCCACATGCAACGTTATTAGAAATCTTTACCGATCATGGTGTGGGTACATTAATTACCAATCGTGCCAAACACTAACCCATTCGCTTTATCTTATGTTTAGAACCAGTCCTTAAGGACTGGTTTTTTATTGTGGAGATTATTTAACAGCCGTCCTTTTTTGGTCATTGTATTGTCATCTGGATTGCCTAGTGTATGAAAAAAGCCAGAAGAGCACATAACAATGTTTGAAAAGTTGAATCTATATCGTCAAAACTTTACTTTGCCATTACAAAAAAAAGCGACAAAACAGACTCATCAATACCACTTTGAATGGGTAGAAGATTTAAAGCAATTGCACGAAGTCCAGAAATTCCGAGCAGCACAATTTTCCCAACAATTCGGGATTCAATTTGATCAAGACATCGATCAGGACTTGTATGATTTTGGCTGTGAACATGCAGTACTGCGCGATAAATACAGCAATGAAATTGTTGCTTATACACGTTTAAAACTCTTGCAAGGAGAAGATTTGGCACAGAGCTATAGCACGCAAGAATTTAAAATTATTGATGAACTGGGGCATTTATCCAATATTGTAGAAATTGGACGAACATGTGTACATCATCGCTATCGTTCTAGTCGTGCCTTATCCATATTGTGGCTCAATCTTGTTCCTAAGGTACTTTGGGAGATGCGGGCAAAATATTTGATTGGTTGTGTCAGTATTCGCTTACAAGGCAATCAGGCACGTGCTTATTATACGCATCAATATTTAAAACAACTCAGTCCTGAACAAACGTGTGCGATTCAACCCCAAGTGGCGTATGAACCCACATACCCAGAATACAGTTTTGCGCAAGATGAAAAAATTCCCAAATTGTTTGATGTGTATTTAAAAATGCATGCCAAATTATCACAGCAGGCATTTTATGATCGTGAATTTAATTGTTTGGATTATTTTGTGTTACTCGAAGTGAATAAAATGGCGAAGAGTTTTGTCCTGAAAAAGCCGATTCAGCGTTAAGCATTAAAATTAATGAACCTAGCACAGATTAAGATTTACAAGCCTTGCTGTCGTCATGCACAATAAACCCATAATCTATTAAAGTGTTTATAGTTGCTTATGTGCCAGTTGCTCGGAATGAATTGTGCGACCCCAACGGATATTACGTTCTCTTTCCGTGGTTTTTCACAGCGTGCGGGCATTACTTCAGATCATTGTGATGGCTTCGGCATTGCTTTTTTTGAAGACAAAGCTTGCCGTTTATTTGTGGATAATCAGTCTGCGGTTGAATCTCCAATTGCGGAACTGATACGGAATTATCCGATTAAATCACGCAATGTGATTGCGCATATTCGTAAAGCGACACAAGGCAAAATTAACTTAGAAAATTCACATCCATTCATGCGTGAGTTATGGGGGCGTCAATGGATTTTTGCCCATAATGGTGACTTACTTGATTTTGGTCCACCACTAACTGGACATTTTACCCCGATTGGCAATACGGACAGTGAACGCGCATTTTGTTTTTTATTAGATCAATTGGTCGCAAAATTTGGTTATGTCGAACCATCTTTAGCTCAAGTATTTGAGCTACTCTTAGAAATTGCTCCAAAAATTGCAGAACACGGAACTTTTAATTTCTGTTTATCCAATGGTCAGGCTTTATTTAGCTATGCCATTACCAAATTACATTGGTTGGTACGTGAATACCCATTTAAACCTGCACAGTTAATTGATCTCGATGTCGAAGTTGATTTTAGTCAAGTGACAACTCCTGAAGATCGCGTAGCCGTCATTACAACCGAACCATTGACACAAAATGAAATCTGGCAGGCATTTCAACCTGGCGAAATGATTTTATTCCAGTACGGGCAACCAATTCAGCGTGCATTTACTCAGGTCGAGCGCTTAGTTCGTGAGAAACTAATCCGACTTTAAAACGCATCACTCGTGCTGATCAATATTGAGACCGGTGCGGGAATTGCATAATGATGCTACGTTATTGTTAAAATTAAGGTTTTCATAATTAAAGAAAAAATAAACTTTTTGGTTAAAAAATATCTTATTCTTTTAGTCAGGTATAAACAAATTAATATATATATATCATTATCTTAGTCAATGATTTTCGCTAAAAACTTGAATCCAGACTGATTTACTTGTTTTTTATTTAAATTTAATACCGTTACTATCCTTTTCAAGTAACGAATGATGAATTTTAAATGGGGGCGTATCAAGATGAAATGGGTTCCAGAATATAATACTGGTATCGATGTGATTGATGATCAGCATAAGCGAATCCTTGATTATATTAATGAAATTAATGATATTGCTCTTCACACCGACCGTGATCGCATTAAACAAATTCTCGATAATATTATTGATTACACCCAATCGCATTTTACTTTTGAAGAGTCTCTACAAGAAGAAGCGGGTTATAAATACCGTGTACCGCATAAACGTGTGCATGACTTATTTATTAAAAAAATTGAGTCGTACCGTGACCGTTTTGAAATGGGGCACTCGATTGAAGCAGAATTACATGAAGTCTTGGCGAAATGGTTGATTAACCATATCCAACACGATGATGCTGATTATGTTGGTGCTGTCAAAGAAAACATGATGGGAATTATTAAAGAAAAAGAGAAGAAAAAAGGTAAGAATTGGTTTGCTCGGTTCTTCTCTTAAGTACAGCAGGGTCTAAGATTCGGCAAGGACAAGCTGTGCAAAAGAATTAAAAAGCTAAAAAAAGAAATAAAAGCATTGGCGCAGCAAGCCATCGAATACGGTGGTTTGCTTTTCTTTTTGATTTTCATGCATGACAAAGGCAAAATAGCGATAGATTTTTATTAGGAATGCATCATGCAGGACAATGCTATGTCACGATGGTTATCGCCGCTGATGGCTTTTTGTTTGTCATTCATCATTATTGCCACTGTGGCACCAATAGTGGGAATACAAACAGAGCGTCAACTCGATTTCTGGTTGCTCTGGTTAGGCACTATGTTGGTTTTGGCTTTGCCAATTTGCTATTTAGAAATTGCTTTGGCTAAGCGTTCGAAAACTACAGCATTAAATGCACTATCTAATTTAACCCGTGATGCAGATGCATCTCCAAGATGGCGTTTAGTCGGTTGGATGGCGGTGGTGTTTATTCCATTTCTAGCGGGCGCGATGTTATTTAGTGTCAGTCAATACAGCGCACAATGGGTAGCTCAAGGCATTGCCCCACAATATCTTTTTGTGGGATCAGCTATTGCAGCTGTTATTTTATCTTTAGCCCCACGTATGATTTTGGCATTAATCACCGCTATTGGTGTCATTGCCGCGTTGGTTTTTGCACAAGTGAGTGGAACAGCTTTACCTACTTGGCAAATGACTGCACTTGAGTTTAGCGAGTGGGGCAGTGCAACCGTGTTGGCATTGGTTGCGAGCGGTTTAGGTTTGGGGCTGTATTGGCAAACCAGCTTAGTTCAAGTGAATCAAGATGATGTTGCCAGCAAAACTGTATTGCCTATTTGGATTGCCCAGTTGGTGGCTGTGTTGGCATTTGCCTATTTTGCTGTAGCGGCACAATTACCTGTGATTGCTTTGTTGGTTGCAACTGTTGCAGGGGCGGCATTACTGCTGCAACTTGCACGTGAGCAATTGGTACAACGTCAAGTAATGGTTGCGGTGCAATGGGCAATTCTCGTCGCTGCTGTGTTCGTGTGGACTATTCCAGAAATTACACCCGTATTCCATATTGTTTTGGTGCTTTGGGGTCTAGTCATTTGCTTAATCTATGCGATTTTTGCGGGCTGGATTATGAAAATTAGCCATTTGCGCAAAGCGATGAATTTTAGTAATGAGCTATTTTACAATCTTTGGCGTATTGCGGTGCGTATTGTACTACCATTGTCGATCATTCTTGCAATTGTGTCGGTATTAGGACAATTGATCTGATGGCGGAGCAAGCTAAAGTTTGGGTAGCCTATGCAACCTCCGAACAACAGTTTCATCTGGAAGTTCCCTTTCAATTGGGCATGACTGCATTAGATGCAATCGAGCAAAGTGGAATTCGAGAGCAGGTTGAATTACCTGAAATTTTGCAGTTGGGGATCTTTGGTGTACGTCTTGAAAACTCTGCACACTTGCTGCAAGTGGGTGATCGGGTTGAGATTTATCGGGCGTTGACCATTAATCCAAAGGACATTCGACGTAACCGTGCAGCCAATAACCCTGTAGGACGATACGCCAAAGGCAATCGCTTTAAACAATTGAAATGATATGAAAAACCCCTCAATGAGGGGTTTCTTTTTATTTTAAAGCGTCTATAGTGGAGGCGCAGTTAAAATCGCTTCTTTCGATCCAGGTAAACCAGGTTGTGATTCTGGAATCGTTTCTAGACCTTCAATCTTGTTCACAATACCGTTTTGATCGAAGTAAATTTTCAAATGCTGACCATGCGCTGCGGGGATCTTGGCTTTTTTAGCATAAGTTCCTGGGATATAATTGTAGACGTAGTCCCATCGTAATGGATTTAATGGATCTGTAATGGTTGGACTACCGAGTAAAAAACGCACTTGTTGGTAACTCATGCCAACTTGAATTTTTGAAGCTTGGGCTTGTGTTAATGGTGTTCCTTGAGGAATATCTACTTTATAAACGCCCAAGGTCGAACAGCCCGCGAGCAGTGAAGTGACGAATAACGTCAACATGATTTTTTGCATTTTGCTACACTATCCCAAATTAATTTTGATGCATTTGATCCACGGATAGATCATACTGCATCTTAACTTTGTTGCATATTCCAACTTTAAATTTGTTGAGAGAGACCTTTTTACATGCCTATTTCAAACCAAGACTTACGCAAAGCTGGACTTAAAGTTACACTTCCACGAATTAAAATATTAGAATTATTAGAAAATTCAAAGCAACATCATTTAAGCGCGGAAGATATCTATAAGACTTTACTCGAACAGGGTGAAGATGTCGGTTTAGCAACTGTTTACCGCGTGTTAACGCAATTCGAAGCTGCTGGTATTATTCAGCGTCACCATTTTGAAAATAATCATTCTGTTTTTGAAATTATGCAAGATGATCATCATGATCACTTGGTTTGCCAAAACTGCAATAAAGTTGTTGAATTTACTAACGAAGTTATTGAGCATGAACAACATACAGTCGCAGAAAAACATGGGTTTACCTTAACAGGACATTCATTAAATCTGTATGGCTACTGTGATGAGCAAGAATGTCAGGATGCATTACGTAAAAAGTAATGTAACTTAAGCACTTGCTGAACATAAAAAAGGCTTCTAAAACGAAGCCTTTTTTATTGTCTGATGGATTAAGAAAGGTGGTTGAATTGACTGAATATTACTTATAAACACTTAAGACACAATCTGAATACGACTCGAGCCAGAACCCATGGGTTGTACTTGAATTTGAACTGGAATGCGCTCATGCATTTCTTGAATATGTGAGATTAGCACGACTTTGCGTCCTTGATTTTGTAATTGATCAAAAGCATTCATGACCATATGCAAAGACGAAGCATCTAAAGTGCCAAAACCTTCATCAATAAATAGCGACTCAATTTTCATCGAGCCTGCTGCCATATTGGCAATAGCTAAGGATAAAGCCAATGCGGTTAGGAAAGATTCTCCCCCTGAAAGCGAAGCAACCGAACGGGTTTCACCATCCATATCATGATCAATAATGGCGAGACTGAGCGAGTTATCCAAGCGCTTTAAGGTATAACGTTGTGATAGAAGGGCTAATTGTTGGTTAGCATATTCGATTAAAATATCAAGATGATATTGTTGTGCCAAGTCGCGGAACTTTTTCCCTGTGGCATCACCCATCAAGCCCGAAATTTTAGCCCAACGATGTTCCTGTTGCTGGATTTGTTGTATTTGGGTAGCGAATTGCTGTTGCTTGGCTAAATTTTGCTGATGCAATTCCAGTGTTAATTTGAGTTGATCGCGTTGTTCCAACAGTTGTTGTAATTGCATAGCATTTTGTTCAAGTAATTGGAGCAATTGATCGTGGTCAGTTTCAGGTTGTTGCTGCTGATGTTGCTGTAATTGAGCTTGCAGTGTTTGCAAAGCATAGGCAGCTTCATTCAATTGACGGTCCGCTTGTTGTAAAGATAAACGCAGTTGTTGTTCCTGAGTTGAGGAAATCGCAAGTAGTGTTTTTAATAATGGCTCAGTAAATTCACTGTGCTGCGTTAACCATGTTGAAATTTCTGTTTGAGTTTGCTCGAGTGCATGTCGTTGTTGTTGTTGTTGTGCTTTTACTTGTTCCAAGGCATTTTTATGTTGTTCAAAATTTTGACGTGCCTGTTCAAAACTAAGTTTGAGCTGTTGGTATTGTTGTTGTAAGTGGTGACGTTGTTGATCATGCTGTTGAAGCCATTCATTCGCCTTGAGCTCGGTTGAGCCAATCATGCTAACAATAAGTTGCTGAGCTGCTTCAGCATTGTGTTTGCCTTTCGCTTCAACCGCTTTGAGTTGTTGCTCGAACTCGATGAGCTGTACATTCAAATGATTAAGATTCGCTTTGAGAATGTTTAGTTGTTGTTCGGCCTGTTCTTTCTGTTTATTTAAATTATCACGTTGTGCAATTTGCTGTACGCGTTGCTGTAAACATTGCATTGTGTGTTGTGCAGTCAGTAGAGGTTGTTCTACCCATGCAGCTTGTTCGTGCGGTGCTAGACAATCAATAATCTGCTGGATTTGTTGTTGCCACTGCTGCACCGATGCGAGTTGATGTGTATGGTGTTGAATGCGTTGTGTAAGTTGCAACAGCTCTTTATAGGCTTGATTGAGCTGTTGTAAATGAAGTTCAGTTTGTTGTTTGAGTTGTGTATTTTCGGCAACGCTTTGTTGTAGTGTAGTCAAGATGTCCTGTTGAGGATGAGTTAAATCTAGAGCTAGCTCGGATAGTGTGAGATGCTGCTGTAATTCATTTCTTTGTCGTTCTGATTTTTCATTCAGTTGTTGTAGTGAATGCTGTAGTTGGACTTGCTCAGCGCTAATTTGAGTCAGTTGTTGTTGAGCCGTTTGCCAAAGCTGTAGACATTGTTGTTCCTGTTGAATCGCTTGTTGTTCCTGCTGTTGTTGCAGTTCATACAATGCTTTGGAAACTTGATTTTCATCATCACGATAAGGATGTTCTGTACTGCCACAGACCATACAAGCTTCACCTTGTTGTAATGCTGCACGCAAATGTTCAACATTTTCAGCATGTAATAAGCGTTGTTGTTGTAAGAAACTTTGTAATTTTTCTCGTTCCTCTTTTGCCACCTGAAACTCGATTTCTGCTTGTTTCGTGCTTTGTTCGTATTGTTGCTGCTGTTGTTGAATGTTGTTTAGTTTGCTCTTTAGACTCAGGATTTCATCAGTTAAAGTAAAGAAATACGCCAATTTTTGCTGAGCTGAATCCAGTTGATTAAGTCGAGTAAGTTGTTGCTCTTTGCTTTTCTGTTGTTGTTCTCGTTGCGTTTCAATTTCAGCCGTCGTCCCAAATTCTGTGACTAATTTTTGTAGCAGAATTTTGTCTTGATCAAGCTGTTGCTGTGCTTGCGGGATATTCCCTAAGCTTGATTCAACTTTTTGATAGTAATCAATAAATTGATTGATTTGCTGAAGATGAGCCTGTAAGCCCTGATCTAAAATGGCAAATTGATCGCTATGTTGTAATTGAGTAGCACAGAATTGCTGCTGAGTGATCAAGTGTTGTAGTTGTTGTTCAAACTGTTGTTGCTGTTCGAGTAGGGGTTGCTGCTGCATACTTAGTTGTTGCAGACGAGTTTTCGTCTTTTTGTATTCATCCGCAATATAGTCGCGTTCTTGTACATATTTACGGACATCGCTCAGTTCTTGCTGATGTTGCAACTCGAAATCTTGTAACTGATGTAAGGTGGTTTCGGCATGTTGAAAACGATTTTGTTCTTGCTCAAACTGGCGACTTAAACTAATAAAATGATGTTGTTGTTGCTGAATTTGCGGTTCAAGCTGTTGTAGCGTGTTTAGAATCTGTTGTTGTTGAAATACGATGGGACGTATGGCAGAAAAAGTTTCGAGTTGATTCAGTTGTTGGCGATTTTGCGCTAAGTTAGCATGGGCTTGTTGCTGGATTTCATACTGTTGCTGTTTCAGAATAATATCTTGTTCTAATTTATAGCGTTGTGCAAACCATTGCTGTTGTTGAAGGTATTGTGATTTTTCCTCTTCAAGTCTTTGATAATGCTGTTGAGTAGTTTCATATTGATTGCATAGCGCTGTAATTTCTTCTTCTGAGCGAATTTCAATATGACCTAAGACATTTTCCAGTTCCTTGCGTTGTGTTGCAATTGATTTGGTTTTTTCATAAGCCAGTTGTCCAATTTTACCGAAAATACTGGAATTGGTCAGATATTCTAATAATTCGCCACGTTCATTGTCACGGGCTTTTAAAAAAGCAGTCACTTCTGACTGTGCTAATAATACTGCACGGGTAAACTGTTCAAAACTGAGTTGGGTAAGTTGTTGAATATGAGTTTCGACGGCTTTACTTTTATCAGCAATCACGACATCGTCAGTTAAACATTTTAAGTAACGTTGTACATTTTGAAGTTTGCCTGAGGCACTTTCACGCGCACGTTTGACTTCCCAACGCGCCAAATAACATTTTTGATCTTGGGCGATAAAACATAATTCCGCAAAACCATGCCCTGTACCGCGACGCAAAACCGTGAGTGGCGAATTGGTGAGTAACTCTGAGCCATCGCTATCCAGCAATTTACCATCACTGTCTTTTAAACGTGGAATTTTATTGAACAGTGCCAAACACATCGCATCTAAAATGGTCGATTTCCCTGCGCCTGTTTTACCTACAATCGCGATGAGGCCTGCGTTGGCAAGGGGTTCAGCAGAAAAATCAATTAAATGTTCGCCTGCAAGAGATGCCAGATTTTTAATTCGAATGGATAAAATTTTCATGGCAACCCTTTAACTATTTTGTTCATCTTCTAAAATCTTTTCTGCTTCATGTACCAAACTCATAAAGTCATTCAGAACTTCATCATCGGCGGAATAGCCCTGCTTCTGCCATACATTTTGAAAAAGTTGTGCTGGGGTTGGTGGTTCAAGCTGTATCGCTTGTGTATTTGATCCATCTTGCTCCGAAGATAAATATTGGCGTGAAATTCTGACTAAACGATAGCGATTTTCAGGTAATGCCTGTTCAAATTGCTGGCGTAAATTGGGAGGAGGCGGTGTCAGGCTATGATATTCAATATCGATATATTCACGTTGATCAATATTCTCAATTTCTCCCGTCGCTAAAGTGCTAAGTTGTTGCAATACATCATGCATTTCGCCACGAATGCGGTGTAGGGCGATACTGCGTGGAATAGGCAACACTTCGAGTTGTACGCGTTCTGGAGAAGCGAGTTGTGGATCTATGGTAATTTCTAAGACTTGGTGTTTGTAATTGACTTCACTAAAGGACAGTGGAATGGGAGAGCCACTATAACGAATATGGTCTTGTCCAACCTTTTGTGGTTTATGCAAATGACCTAATGCTACATAATCAATGACCTCATCAAACAGCGCCGTTGAAAGTGCTTCTTCATTGCCAATAATAATCGGGCGTTCTGAGTCTGAGGTTTCTGCACCTTGCATATGGGCATGCGACATCAGGATTAAGGCTTGATCTTTCGTTTTACGTTGTTTAGCTGCCGCAATGAGCTGTTGATGCAAATGGGCGATAGCCGCTTTACTATCGTTGGTTTGTTCGTTGATTCCTGTAATTTCAGCAGGACGTAAAAATGGTAGGCTTAGGCACCAAGCCACAATGTGCTGCTGTTCATTATAAATAGGAATAAGTAAGCGATTTAAATCGAGCTGTCCTTCGGTATTTTTATGAATGACTCCAACGGCTTTGGCATTGTATTTAGACAGCAATGGCTCGACCTGTTCAATGCGATAACCTGAGTCATGGTTACCTGCAATCATGAGCGTTTGCATGTGCGGAGCCACCGCATGTGCATCCGCCAAAAATTGATAGAGTTGTTTTTGCGCACTAGATGCGGGGTTAATCACATCGAAAATATCCCCTGCAATGAGTAGGGCATGTGGCTGTTTTAATTTAATTTGATCAATCAGCCACGTTAAAAACTGTTCATGTTCATACTGACGAGAGTGGTTATAAAAAAATTGTCCCAAGTGCCAGTCAGAAGTATGAAAAAAGCGAACAGTCATATGATCTCAAAGCGTGAAAATGCCGTGTATAACTTAGCATATTTTACATGCCCAGATATGCTGTAGGTGATGACAATTTTAGTCGCGAAAATTATTCCTTACGCTGCATTTGGGTCGAGTTGTACCAAGCCAAAAGTGTTGTGATCTGGGTCGATGAAATAGCCTTGCCAACATTTATTTGCAATAGCGAATTTGGGCATGGCTTCTTGTCCTCCTAGCGCTAAAATTTTTGCCGCGGTTGCATCAAAATCTTCGACTTGAATGGAACAGGTAAAGGCATTGGTGCCACAATGTGTCGGAGGAATTTCCACAGGGCGCTTTAATAAACCGCCATGTATATTCGCTGTATCAATTTGATAATATTCGATGGGAAGACCTTCAACCTTGGTAAATGTCCAACCAAAGACCGCTTGGTAAAATTTAAGATCACGTGCAGGGTTTGATGATTGAATTTCAAAGTAGACCAATGGCTGCATGATCTGAGTTCCTATTTTTATTGTTCTAAAAAATAAAGACCGACGATTCGAGTGATGATGAAATCGTCGGTCAAAAAACGGTGGATACACCAAACTTTTAAGCTGCTGTTTTAAAAGTTTGACATTCACGCCAAGCTTATTGCTTTAGGTAGAAGGTCGCCGAAAATATTGTGGATGCCAGTACAAATTGACGGTTTCGAACCTTGTACTCTTAATAACGTGAACAAGTTTGAATTGGTTGACAAGAAAATGAAAAAAGATTGAAATTTTTTTTATAATGGCTTTTTGCCCCTGTTGAGCTGTATTCATGATACCACTGCGCCGCTATTTTATTTGGTTTTTTGTACTGTGCTTTCTGTTCACATGTATTTGCGGTGTTTTGGCAGCATTGATGCCAAGAGGGATGGGAGGGGTACTGACGGCGGTGCCTTATCTGGTGGCAATGATTTGGGTATTATTCAAATTCCTGAAAGAACAAAAGCGTGCCCCAACGCAGACAGAACGAAAGCATTTTACTTTGGGGTTTAGCCTGATTTTCTGGGGCTATAATTTACTGGGCTTACTCGGTGGGATTTATTTCTTCTCACGCAGTAATCCAACCATTTGGCAAGATCTTTTGCTGTATTTGCAACAACCGCAATTTATGGCAGTGGTGTTGATTATGTTTTTGTTAATTGCCATTCCACTATATTTGCTCACCTATTGGTTTTATGGTGCCCAAGCACAACGTATGGCAAACAAAATGTTGGGTTAATGCATATAAACTTGTATTTATTGTCTATCTCATTTATAGATAAAACATCTAGCCAAGAGATTGTTTTATGTACAAACCTGTGGTGTTGATTACGGGAGCTTCAGGGTTTATTGGTTCCCATTTGTTGCCTTATTTACTGGAGCGAGATTATCAGGTGATTGGTGTTTCTCGGAAACCACAACCCAGAACCCATCCTGATTTAAGCTGGATTCAGCATTTTGATGAACTACAACTGCACTCTATTGATTATGTGATTAATCTGGCGGGTGAAAGTATTGCGCAGGGTCGATGGACTGCACAGCGCAAACAAAAACTGATTCAAAGTCGGGTCAAAACAACTCAAGCCCTCTATCAATTTTTACAACGCAGACAAATTTTCCCGAAATGTATTTTGTCGGGTTCTGCGGTGGGATACTACGGTATTGATGCTTCGGAGCAATGGCAGCAAGTTTGTACAGAAGAATCACCTGCTCAAGACATTTTTATGTCGCAACTTTGCCAACAGTGGGAACAGGCAGCTCGTGCAGATACGACGCAGTACACTAAAATTATGCGGCTTGGTGTGGTTTTTGGGCGTGGTGGCGGCATATTGCCGCAGATGTTGTTTCCAATTAAATGGAATTTGGTCGGACGTATAGGGCATGGGCGGCAGCCTGTGGTCTGGGTACACATTCAGGATGTACTACGTGCGATGGAGTTTATTCTGACCCATGAGACTGAACAGAAAGTCTTTAATGTGGTTGCACCAGAAAAAGTCACACAGAGTCAATTTGTGAATATTGCAGCACTTAGTTTAAAACGACATCCGTTGTTAAGTATGCCAGCTTGGGTTTTTAAAAGCCTATTGGGGGAGCAATCACAATTGATTTTAAATGGTCAATTCGTGCAATCTAAAGCCCTTCAGCAAGCAGGGTTTGAGTTCAAGTTTCCGACTTTAAAAGAAGCATTAAATGATTTGCTTTGATGTGGAGCAGTGTTTTTAACTGGTCATTATTTCTGGTTTAAGCAATTGTTCTGGACTGTAAATAGTCGAATCTACAGATGTAGGTTGCTTCAAGATAAGCTGACGTAGCAGTTGTGCCGATGCAGGTCCCATACATAAACCGTTTCTAAAATGTCCCAGATTGACCCAGACATTATGCAGATGAGGTAGTTGGCCAATATAAGGAATACCTTCGGGTGAACTAGGACGTAAGCCAGCCCAATTTTGCACTACAGGGAATTGGGTTAACTCAGGCACCATTTCATAAGCAGCTTCTAAAATATTCTGTTGAGTCTGCTTGGTGGTTTTAGCATTAAACCCACACTCTTGCATGCTAGAACCACAGACAATATGACCATCCATCCGTGGAATGAGATACATCACCCGATTCATACACATGGTTGGTAACCAGTGGGCAGGGGTTTTAATGAGTGCCATTTGCCCTTGTACTGGGCGAATGGGTAGTTCCAAGCCCAGTTGTGCTGACCATAAACCAGACCAAGCACCTGTTGTTAGCACGAATTGATCGGCATAAACTTTCTGTCCAGTTTCAGTTTCTACATATTCAATTTTGTCCTGCTGAATATGAAATTTCTGAATAGGCATTTGATCGAAAAATTGAACCTTCGGATGCTGTTCTAAATAATTTCGCAGGGATTGTAATAGTCGAGGATTGCGTACGTTGGCGATTTCTGGAAAGTAAATCGCATGTTGAAACTGCTCGGAAAGATGCGGATTGACCTGATCTAGTTGTTCCCGCTGCAAGTATTCGCAGTGCTGCATGGGGTCTTGGAATTGAGTTTTATAATTTAAACCAACTTCAAAATCGGTTTCGTCCAAAATTAACATCCCTGTTTCATGAATTTCGAAATCTATGCCTGTGACGGGCTGCAATTTTTCATTCCATGTTTGGTACAGGGCTTTACCATGTTGTGCCAAGAGGTTGACAGCACGTGGATAGCGCCAAGGGTACATTGGAGAAAGAATACCGCCACCCGCCCATGAGGCTTGCCCTGCATAGGTTTGGTTATAAATATTGACCTGACAACCTTGTTCGGCCAATTCTAAAGCTGATAGTAGACCACTAATGCCAGCACCAATAATGACGATATTCATAAAAATTTGAGATGAATTAGTTCATGGCTTTAAGTTTAAGCGCTGCTTCTTCCGCGAAGTAGGTCCAAATCCCATCTGCACCCGCACGACGACAGCTCATCAAGGATTCAATAATGACTTGATCGGATAACCAGCCATTTTGAATGGCACCCGCTAACATCGCGTATTCACCACTGACTTGATAAACAAAAGTTGGAATACCAAAGGTATCTTTGACTTCACGCACGATGTCTAGGTACGGCATTCCTGGTTTAACAATCACCATGTCTGCACCTTCCTGAATATCCAGTGCAATTTCATGTAAGGCTTCAGCACGGTTACCAACATCCATTTGGTAATTGTATTTATTGCCACCTTTTAGGTTACTTGCAGACCCAACCGCATCACGGAATGGACCATAGAAGCTCGATGCATATTTCGCCGAATATGCCATGATATTGGTATAGATATGTCCATTGGCCTCTAAGGCATGGCGAATTGCACCAATACGACCATCCATCATGTCACTCGGTGCAACCACATCTGCGCCTGCTTCTGCATGACTCAAAGCTTGTTTAATCAGGCATTCAACGGTTTCATCATTGAGCACAAAACCAGTGTCATCAATAATGCCATCTTGACCGTGGATGGTATAAGGATCCAGCGCACCATCGGTAATGAGCACCATTTCAGGCAGTTCTTTTTTAAGTAAGCGAACGGTATTTTGCACTAAACCATCGTCGCGCCATGCTGCTTCAGCAGTTAAACTTTTATCTTCTTGTGGCGTAACAGGGAACAGTGCCAATTTAGACACACCAAGTTCTAATAACGTTTCCGCTTTTTTTAATAATAGATCAGCAGAAAGGCGCTGAATCTTCGGCATACTTGGAATATCTTGGGTTTGGTTTTGACCTGGCAGTACAAATACAGGATAAATCAAGTGATCAGTCGTGAGTTGAGTTTCCCGAACCATGGCACGTAATTGGTCATTCTTTCGAATACGACGCATACGGGTGGCAGGAAATGCTGGACGATTGAACGTATAAGTCATAACAATCTCACTGATCAGTATTAAACTAGGCAGTATTGTAGACCCATCACACAGCTTTAGGGGCAAAATGCGGTCGTTTTTTCAAAATTTTAGGTGTTTGAGTAATTTATGAGCGATATGGAAAAGAAATGGACGGGAGGAATCCACTTGGGTTCGAAAGTCGATATTGATGTGGTATTGCAACAATTATGTCATGCCTTTAATAGTTCGCCATTTTTCTCCCATAATGGCATGACGATGCGTGTGGTTGATCAGCAGATTGAAGGCTATATTGAAATGCAGCCCTACATGATTGGAAATGTTGCTTTTCAAATTCTACATGGTGGCGTTGCCGCAACAATTCTAGACAGTGTAGGTGGAATCGTGGCAATGGGCGAGCTGTATAAACGCACTGAGCCTGAACAATTGCCTGACACTATTAAGAAAGTGACGCGACTGGCAACGGTGGACATGCGAGTCGATTATTTAGCTCCTGGACGTGGCAAATTCTTTGTTGCCCATGCAGAAACCTTACGCTTAGGACGTAAAGGTTGCACCATGCGTATGACTTTGGTAAATGATGAAGATAAACCAATTGCGACTGCGATTGCATCTTATGCGTTCTAAAGTAGTTGAAAAGTAAATTATTTTATTTGAAATTTTCTCTCAAAATAAGTTTTAAGCTGTCAAGATAAGGGCAGCTTGAATCAATTAATAAACCGATCAGTCTAAAAAATCATTTCTCAAATGATGAGTTTTTTATTTAAAATTCCTAGCCAAATTTATATTAAAGAAATGACTTTCTCATCGACACGAATCTTCGGTTTTTAAAAATAAGTAAAAAACTGTTTGAGTTGTGGATTTTGTGGTGACCAAGTCTGTCTGGCTGAAGGAAGAAATGATGACAGAAGCTTCAACTACTCCACCACAATCGAATGCCGCAAATATGCAAGCTAAACGTAAAAAGTCCTTTGCGATATTTGGAGCAATACTGGCGATTATTGCCGTGGTTTATGCAGTTTGGGCATTATTTTTAAACCATTTTGTCAGTACAGACAATGCCTATGTTGGTGCAGAAACGGCTTCAATTACCTCAATGGTGAATGGTCAAGTACAACAAGTTTTGGTTAAAGATACACAAACGGTTAAACAAGGTGATGTGCTGGTTCAAATTGATGATCGCGATGCCAAAATTGCAGTTGCCGCAGCACAGGCAGAACTCACCAAAGCCAAGCGTCAATACAAGCAAACGCGTGCCAACAGTAGTGCATTGAATTCACAAGTCTTTGTGAGTGATGATGGTATTCACAGCGCTGAGGCACAGGTGCAAAAGGCACAAGTGGATTTAGGCAAGGCGGAAAAAGAATTATTGCGTCGTCAACAACTCAGTGCTTCAGGTGCTATTTCAAAAGAAGAATTAAGTACGGCGCAAATTGCAGTGGAAAATGCCAAAGCAGGTTTAGCGGTTTCGCAAGCATCTTTGGCCCAAGCAAAATCAAATCAAAAAGCGGCACAAAGTACTTTGGCTGCGAACGATGCCTTGATTCAGGACAGTAATGAGAACTCAACGCCTGATGTATTGATTGCTGAAACCAAATTAAAACAAGCGCTTCTGGATTTAGAGCGTACCCAGATTAAAGCACCGCTTGATGGGGTAGTGACACGCCGAAATATTCAAGTAGGTCAACGTGTTGCACCTGGCACTGTGATGATGATGGTCGTACCAGTGTCACAACTCTATGTCGATGCAAACTTCAAAGAAAGCCAGTTAGAAAAAGTTCGTGCAGGGCAAAAAGTCAGTTTAGTTTCTGACCTGTATGGGGATACTGTTGAGTTTCACGGTACGGTTCAGGGATTCTCTGGAGGAACGGGTGCTGCTTTTGCCCTCATTCCTGCGCAAAATGCGACGGGTAACTGGATTAAAGTGGTACAGCGATTACCTGTTCGAATTACCCTTGATCCACAAGAGTTGGCGAAACATCCGCTACGTGTTGGACTTTCAATGGAAGCCAAAATCGATTTACGTTCGAAGTAATCGCTCATGAACCAGTATCGTCCTTTTGGAGATTTACAAGGTAGCCGCTTAATGCTCGCTGCCTTTGTACTGGCATTGGCGAACTTTATGGTGGTGCTCGACATGACCATCGCCAATGTCTCAGTTCCGCATATTACTGGGAGTTTGGCCGTTTCAAGCTCGCAGGGTACTTGGGTAATTACCTCTTATGCAGTTGCTGAAGCAATCTGTGTGCCTTTGACAGGTTGGTTGGCAGGGCGTTTTGGAACAGTACGATTATTTGTGATTAGCCTAATTGGCTTCACCACTTTTTCGGTTTTGTGTGGATTATCCACCAGTTTAGAAATGTTGGTGTTTTGTCGTATAGGACAGGGTTTGTTTGGTGGTCCGATTATGCCGCTCAGTCAAACCTTGCTCATGCGTATTTTCCCACCTGAAAAACAATCGCAAGCGATGGGCATGTGGGCCATGACCACGGTTGTTGGTCCCATTTTAGGTCCAATTCTGGGCGGTTCAATTAGTGATAATTGGTCGTGGCACTGGATTTTCTTTATCAATATTCCTGTCGGCATTATTTGTGCCTTAGCGGCAATACGTTTATTAAAGCCTGCAGAAACAGATAAATTTCGCTTACCAATTGATGCGATAGGTTTAGGTTTATTGGTGCTCTGGATTGGAGCTTTACAGCTCATGCTCGATTTGGGGCATGAAAATGACTGGTTTAACAGTACCTTTATTTGCTTCCTTGCGGTCATCACGGTCATTGGTTTAATTGCATTTATCATTTGGGAACTGACTGAGCAGCACCCGATTGTGAATATTGCAATTTTCCGTTATCGCGGCTTTAGCATCTCAGTGTTATCTCTAGCTTTTGCATTTGGTGGCTTTTTTGCCAGTATTGTTTTAATTCCGCAGTGGGTTCAGGTCAACTTGGGCTACACTGCGACATGGGCGGGTTATCTGACTGCCACCATGGGCTTTGGTAGTTTGACCATGTCACCAATTGTGGCAAAACTGGCAAACAAGCATGATCCTCGTGCTTTGGCCAGTTTTGGCTTGCTGCTGATGGGGATTGTAACTTTGATGCGTGCCTTTTGGGTAACCGATGCTGACTTTATGACTTTGGCAATGCCACAGATCTTGCAGGGTTTTGCTGTACCATTCTTTTTCATCCCCTTGTCCAATATTGCACTTGGTTCCGTGATGACCTCTGAAATGGCCTCGGCGGCAGGCTTAATGAATTTCTTAAGAACTATGGCAGGGGCTATAGGAGCTTCCATTGCCGTGACCATTTGGGATGACCATGCCAAAGTAGCACGTACTGAAATGGTCGCAAATTTGCACACCAGTGAAGTCCAAAATACTTTAGTGCAAAATGGTATGACTAATGAAACGGCTTTGGGTGTGATTTCCAACTTGGTCGATAAAGAAGCCATGACCATGTCGGTCGATCATGTTTTCTTTATCTTAACCTTGGTGTTTATTGTGGCAAGTTTATTGATTTGGCTTGCTCCAAAACCGAAAACTAAAGTCACAGGACCGAGCCATTAAGGTTTAGCCCGAGCACCGCAATAGAATATTCGCGGTGCTCATATCTCTAAATTTCAGATTTAGCGCGTTTTAAAGCCGTACGCCATTGGTGCAGATGTTTCTGACGTTGATCTTCCGACATTTTAGGCTCGAACATTCGATCTAATTGCCAAGATGCAGCAACCTCAGAAACATTAGAAAAAATCCCCATCTTCAATCCTGCCATTGCAGCCGCCCCCCATGCGGTAGATTCCAGCATTTTGGGGCGCAGTACTGGTACATTCAGCATGTCGGCTTGAAATTGCATCAACATGTCATTTTGACTGGCACCACCATCAACCCTTAACTCTTTGAGTGGTTGGCTAATATCTGCTTGCATTGCACTCAGAACATCTGAAACCTGAAAGGCAATTGACTCTAATGCAGCTCGGGCAATATGTGCCTTTGAGGTTCCTCGTGACATGCCACAGAGTAATGCACGCGCATTACTGTCCCAATGAGGTGCACCTAAGCCTGTAAATGCAGGAACCAAAACCACGCCGTCAGAATCTTGTACTTGGCAGGCCAGCTTTTCAACTTCTGAACTGTGCTGAATAATCCCGAGTCCATCTCTGAGCCATTGCACAATCGCACCGGCCATAAATACACTACCTTCCAGTGCAAAGGTATTTTGTTGGTGACATTGCCAAGCCAGTGTGGTGAGCAATTGATTTTGGCTATATTGAATTTGGTTACCTGTATTAAACAGCATGAAGCAACCTGTACCATAGGTATTCTTCGCGGTGCCTGCCTCAAAACAAGATTGTCCGAATAGAGCAGATTGTTGATCGCCCAGAATTCCTGCAATTGGAATTTCTGCACCCAATAATCCTGAGGCGGTATTGGCAATGTACCGATCTGACGAAATGATGATTGGAAGCACAGAAGCGGGGATGTTGAATAATTCTAATAATTCTTCATCCCATTGTTGGCTTGCTAAATTCATGAGCATGGTACGCGAGGCATTACTGGCTTCAATGACATGTTCAGCGCCACGTGTCAGATTCCAAACCAGCCAACTATCAATCGTGCCAAAAGCAACATGTCCTTGATTTGCCAGAGTTCTTAAACCTTGGACATTTTCAAGTAACCAAACCAGTTTGCCTGCACTAAAATACGGATCAATCCTTAAACCTGTTTTTTTGTGAATAGTAGCTAATAAGTTGCGTTTAGTGAGTTGATCACACCATTCTGTTGCACGACGGTCTTGCCAAACAATGGCAGGCGCAAGTGGAATACCACTGCGTTTGTCCCACACAACCGTTGTTTCACGTTGGTTGGTTACCCCAATGGCTTTAATATCTTTTGCTAAGAGATTTGCAGAGGCAATGGCTTGTTGCACGACGGCAATTTGGGTACTCCAAATTTCTTGGGCATCTTGTTCGACCCAACCTGAATGAGGAGTACGAATTTGAGTTTCATGTTGAGCTGTTGCGTAGATTTTTCCCTGTTCATCAAAAATAATGGCCCTACTTGAGGTTGTTCCTTGATCAAGTGCAAGTAAATAGCTCATGTTTTTATTTTTTAACTCTTGAAATATGAAAGATTACCGCAATAATGTAATAGAACGCAGTCACTCCTGTAAATACTGTGAAATTACCTCGTAATTTTCGATATTTATGTTATGATTGTGGTGTACTTTGGGGGTGTTTCTGGCTTCGACGCTGGTGATGAAACTCATAGATGCATGCCGAGAGCGCATTTTCTCTCGTAAATAAAATTTGCATTTTAATAGTCGCAAACGACGAATCATACGCTCTAGCTGCCTAAGGGCAGCTTGTCCGCCTCTCCGAATACTTGTGGTTAGAGAGTCCGACTGAAGCGCACGCACACAAGTCCGTATGAAATCAAGCCTTGGGGTTTCGTACTAAATTAAAAGGATCGCGATTTGTACCCTGTTCGTCGGGTCACAAAGAGTTAAAACAGTAGACGATATCTAAGCATGTAGTATTCTCGAGTGTAGTGCTGGCGGACGCGGGTTCAACTCCCGCCACCTCCACCAAATTCCTAACAAAACATACCCAAATATGTTTTAAATAGTAGATGAAAGGCTTGATTCTAAAGGGATCAAGCCTTTTTTCTTGCCTGAATATACCCAAACATAACTAGCTGTAGTGTACATACGCCGTGTACACTGTCATGTACATTGCAATATTTATTGAACTCGCTGGTGTACAAGCTCATGAAAAGAACAGATATCAAACGCCGTCCTTTGTCAGATACCGTACTCGCTAACCTTGAGCCTGAATTAAAAGAATATCGGGAGTTAGACGGCGATGGCTTATATTTCCGTGTAAAGCCTGATGGTAAGAAAGCATGGCTATTCAGGTATAAAAAGGCGGATGGCAAGTGGTCGTGGCTTGGTATCGGCACTTATCCTGAATTGTCTGGTAAAGGTGCGAGAAAGAAAGCATCCGAGATAATTCTAGATATATCCCACGGCGATAATCCAATCATTACCAAGCAGGAACGCAAACGCCAAGAGCTGGACCACAATAATGCTACCTTTGAGGTACTGGCACGTGAGTGGTTAGAAACCAAAGTAAATACATGGGTTCCTGACACCATGACCAGAAATAAGGGAGCATTAGAAAAGCATGTATTTCCTGTTTTTGGTAAACGCTTGTACACCAGCATAAAACCTATCGAGTGGATGAATCATTTAAAAGGTATTCAGCAGAGGCAGGGTATCTATGAACAGGTAAGCCGAGTTCGGGCCATGTGCCGTGATATTTATGATTATGCAAAGGTAACAGGGCGAATTGATTACAACCCATTAGAGGGCATTCAGAAGTATCTACAGCAGGGCAAAAAAGAGAATATGGCCCATGTGAGTGAGGCTGAGTTACCAACCTTAATTCGAGCTATTAATAATTACCCGACTATGGATGTCCGTATGGGCTTACAGCTTTTGGCAATGTTGTTCTGCCGTCCTACTGAGCTACGGGGCGCTAAATGGACTGAGTTCGACCTAGAACAAGGTTTATGGAATATCCCTGAGGAACGCATGAAGAAACGCCGTGAGCATGTTGTGCCTTTACCTAAGCAAGCCATTGCCATACTCAATGAATTAAAAACCTATGAAACCAATTCTGAGTATTTATTCCCAAGTAGATCTGATAAGAGTAAGCCTAAGTCAGATACAGTTTTTATCATGGCTTTGCGCCGTATGGGATATGAGGGCAGACAGACACCACATGGATTTAGGCATATTGCCAGTACCTTATTAAACAACCGTGGTTTTGATGAGCGTCATATTGAATCTGCTTTGGCCCATGTTAAGGACGGCGTAGCAGGGGTATATAACAAAGCCCAATATTTAGATGACAGGGCAAACATGATGCAGTGGTATGCCAATTATTTAGAAGAAATAGCAGATCAAAGCATCATTCAATTTAAAAAGACTAAGTGACATCACAGGCTATTCAATCTGTATTTTATATATTCCCTACAGAAGCGTGGCTTAATGGCTTAATCACCTTGTAAGCCTTGCTATCACAGGGATTTCATTAAGCACTGCCGTATTTTATGCACTGGCATAGTGGCTTAATGGATATATTTTATATTTCCCTAGAAATGCTGCGTTTTTGCGATTTGGTTTTGTATGTCTTGATATATAAGACTTTGGGCTTCGCAAAGCCTTTACGATTCAATTGCGATAGACTGCGATTCGTATATTTTATTGCGACATACCTTGTCACTCCACTTACCCAATCATACACAATTATATATAAATATCGTTTATATTCAGTTTGCTAAGTCTAGTCTGACGGGGCGAAAGTCGAACACCCATCCGATTGGCTTAGCAGTTTATTGGGGAGCTGTGGGAGGCTGAATTAAAATGGCGACATTACAAGAGCTATATAAATTTAAAGGTAATCCAGACCTTACACACTGGAAAACAGTAAAAATATTTTCATTGGTTGAGGCGAGTCTTTTAACAGTCGGTATTGATCCTCTTGAATACTCCCATCTATCAGATTACCAGCTCAAGGATGAGTTAAGAACAAAAAGACCGATAAATTGGCAACATGCTATATTGCTTATGAGGTCGCTTTCAGAGGCTATTTGCACTCATGAAATTAAATCACCTTTTATTAATCTTGAAAAATCCGATTATAGTAATACTTGGGATATCGTAGAAGAACAAGCAAAAATAGGCATTGAAAATGCAAGTGAAATTATACTGACAAGTACGAAAATACATAGAGATGAATTATTTAAATGGCTAAAAAAGAATGACTACTTTGAGCACCCAGTGCAGACGATTGTTGAGCTTGATCCAGTAGAAAAAATTGGAAGTAGTATCGCCAATGATAAAGAAGTATTACTTCTACCTGAGCCAACATACACTACACCAGCTTTGGAGGTTGTTCAATTAGTTATAAGGGAGTTCTGGGAGGAGTATGATCCAGATGCAGGCTCTCCACCACCAAAGCAAGAATTTGTAAAACAATGGATTGCAGATAATCATCCTCAAATTGAATCAGATGCCTTGAGAAAAGCTATAGATCAAATCTGCCGTCACCCCATCGCAAAATCAGGAGGGAATAAGAAAATCACTCCATAGATTCTCTTAAAGGGATTACCCAAATAAAACAATAAAAATCATAACTTTATTTTGGGGTAATGGCAGATTTTTTATATTGCCATCACCCCTTTGATGCTTCCTGACCCCAATATATATTTGTTTTTATGCCCTAACAGTATTTAGCCATGTAGGTGCATAAGTGACTATCAAACCAATTCGTGTCCAATTCAAAACGGCGTGTGAGTTATTAGATGTAAGCCGTGAATCATTGCGTCATATCGTGCGTACCGATGCTACGTTCCCAAGACCAATTAAGACAGGAGAAAGTAAGCAAGCCTCAGTCTACTTTGACTATGCCCAGCTTGTTGAATGGCATAACAAGAAAATGCAAAGCCTTGCGGTAATGGAGGCTTAATTCATGAATCAATTTGTATCTTTTCCAAGTATCAAAATGGATCATTTAGAAATTGCCAATTTGGTCCACAAACGTCCTGATAATGTTAAGCGAACTATTGAGAGCCTTGTCGATGCAAATATTATTGCCCATCCTCAAATTGAGGATGGGATTAAATCGGCAAATGGAGTAATACCTAAGGTCTATGTCTTTTTGGGTGAAAAAGGCAAGCGAGATAGTATTGTCGTTGTAGCTCAGCTATGCCCAGAATTTACAGCTCGCTTGGTAGACCGTTGGCAAGAACTGGAATACCGGTCCAAACAGCACAATGTAGACATTAACAATCCTCACGCACTACGCAAGGCATTACTTGAATACACAGAACAGGTTATCGAGTTAGAGCATAAAAATACTGGCTTGGAAAAATCCATAAAGGTAATAACTCAAACCAATCACGGCGTTAAATTCCAACAGGCTTGCAAGCTTCTCAATATTAAGCGTTCTGTGTTAGCTGATTGGCTCAGTAAACATGGTTGGGATAGACGACTTAACAATGCACGCGCATCTACCCACTATAGCCAAGAACGTGGGTACTGTGAGACTAAGTATGAAGAGCGTACAAGAATCAAAGCCAATGGTGAGCTAGGAAGCTATAGCCAAATTGAATTTTTTATTCTGCCTAAAGGAATGGAAGTTTTAGCTAAACATTTCGGAATAAGGGGCTAAAGCATGAAAGAGCTCTCTATCAACCTTCTAAAGCTTCTCTTCATCTGGACCATTGCTGTTTTTCTTGTTGCAAGCTGTGGACGTTCCGCTTATGCTAGTTCCGTTCATCAAAAAGCAGATGAATTAGCTTTGGTCGGCTATAACAATGAAGGCGTACAGTCCGCTTATAGGACTTTTTTTGTGCGTAATATCTCTATGCATCTGCATGTTATGGCGGGGCTGGAGAGGGACACCTTCGGGTGTGCTGGTTTCCTTCGTTACCAGTCGACCAACCCTTTCTGGTCCTGCCACCCTCATTTGGTCGTGAATGGCAAGACTCCTACAAATGAAGGAGTGCATTAATCATGCCTAACTCAAATCAAAAATCGAAACCAATTAATAACGATTATTTCCCATCTCTAAGCTGTACCAGCGCATTTTTTACACCACATAAAGATGCAAACCATCTCAATGCTCAAGATGTTATTCATTGCCTTGTTGGAAGTGCTAAAGACATTTCAATCGTTACTTTCAACTGTTTTGAAAATGGTAAGGAATTAACCATTAATGGTGAAATTGTTGCAAACCTGATTTTTGAAATCCAAACCAAATTAGAAATGATTGAGAAGATATTGCCTTTGGCTTTTGAATGGCAAAAAAGTGAAAAAGGTGGTGCCAAATGAATAACACCACCTCCATCAAACCCGACACCATCTTAGCAAATTGCACATTACTTAATCCACTGGATGATACTTATATCAATCATCCAGTCATTCAGCGTTTTGGCAGCTCTTTACAGCCGATCTATGTGGACCAGTGCCATGTAGATATCAACGGCGTGAGCTATGACAATCCTTTAATTCTGCCTATCTACGATGGGCAATTAGCTCTTGTTCAATGTGCAGTGCTACAGGACAAACAGCAGATTCAAGTTATCCCTAATGGACTGGCCAAAGGCTTTGCTATGTTGGGTGAGTTACACCAGGATAAACCTGCCATCATTACCTACAGCCTTGAGGCATTCTTTAAAATAGCCCAAACAGGTCACGCCGTGATACTGGTGGTATTACCGACCTTATGTCATACCAAGCAAAACGAGCTTAAGCCTTTTGATTTTGAGCAGATTCAATTTGTCATCAATCAATTATCAAAGGCTGGTTATCAGCAGCTCTATCTACCAGTACGACCTGAATATATCCAACTCGATGCTTTCCAAAAGCTTGAACAAAACACGGTGGTGCGTTTGCTCAATCAATATCAGAAAATTGGTGAGAGCGAATTTTTAACTGAATTGGGCAGGGCTGATGACATCGAGGAGGTGAAAGCCTTTATCAGTGAGGCGATTGGTTTATTACCTCAAAAAGACCTATTACCTAAAGGACACTTGGCAAATCCGTACCGTTATGGTGATGGTCATTTTCATGTACTTGAAAGCGGTGTGTTCTACATTGAAACCGATAAAAACGGTAATGAGCATAAACGCTTTGTTTGTAGTCCTATTTTAGTCAAAGCCAAGACACGTGATAAGACCTCTAATGACTGGGGGCGTTTATTAGTATGGACTGATGACGCCAATATAAAACACCGATGGGCTGTATCTATGGAGCTATTTCAAGGTGATGGCGTGGACTTGCGAAAGGCATTGGCTCATCAAGGTGTAACGATTGCTCCCGATCGAAAAGCGCGTGAATTATTCCAGTGTTATTTAATGACTTATCCGGTGGCCACATATGCACTTTGTGTTGATTCCGTTGGATGGCATGGTGATGTTTTATGTTTTGCCTCATCAAAACATAGGTGCACAGGATGCCGATGCAGTTGTCTACCAAGCAGCACATGGGCTAGATAACCGCTATCAACAGGCTGGCACATTAGAGCAGTGGAAAAATGATATTTCTGCATTGGTGCAGCCACATAGTAAATTGGTTTTTTCCCTATCTACCGCTTTTGCAGGACAATTGCTTAAACCACTTAACCAGCAAGGTAAAGGCTTTCATTTAAAAGGTGCCTCATCTAAAGGTAAGAGTACGGCGTTGTACTTGGCTTGTTCGGTATGGGGTGAACCAAGACGATTTTTCAGAACATGGAAATCAACTGGTAATGCTTTAGAACATACAGCCTATATGCACAATGACAGCTTTTTAGCATTGGATGAAATAGGAGAAATTGCGAACCCTAAAGAGCTTGGCAATATTGTTTATATGCTTGCCAATGGGTTAGGTAAAGGACGTATGAGCAAGCAATTAGCCGTTAGGGAGATTAAACAATGGATGCTTAATTTCCTATCTAATGGTGAACGCAGTCTAAAAGAAATCATGCAGGAACAAGGGCAGAAAACCAAGCTGGGGCAGGAAATTCGCTTAATCGAAATTGATGTAGATCAGTCAATGCATGGCATTTTTGATGGTATCGACTTTGAAGAAGATGGAGCAAAGCAATCTAACCTGATTAATGAACGTGTAGGACTGAATTACGGCGTTGCAGGTGTGGCATGGTTGGAATATCTCACCAGTAATAAGACCCAGCGCATAGATGAAGCTAAAGCCTTATTTGCACAGTATCAGCAACAGATTACGGCCAATCAAACACAGGGACATATTAACCGTGTAGCAAGTGCCTTTGCTTTGATTGCTACGGCTGGGGAAATGGCAACACAAGCAGGCATTACAGCATGGGAAGCTGGTACAGCATTTACGGCAGCTCAAAAGGTTTTTAATCAATGGTTGAATAACTTTGAGTATCAAGGCGACTTTGAAGAACGTGAAATATTGGCACAGGTCAAAGCATTCTTTGAGGCGCATGGTAGCAGCCGTTTTGAATCGCTTTTAGTGCGCCGTGATGCAGCCGGTGATGAAGTCCCTCAGCGTATAAATAATCGTGTGGGGTACTATGACCTTGATAGTAAACAGTATCTTGTTTCCACTGTTATGTTTAAAAGTGAAATATGTGTTGGCATGAATGAAACAAAGGTCAAGCAGCTTCTTAAAAAATATGGTTGGATTGATTGCGAGGATGGACGCTTTACCAGGCGTGTTAAATCGAATCTACCCGATGGTACTCGACCTAGCTTAATGCATTTTTCTAGTGTAGCTATGCATAGTAGCCTTGAGTAATTAGGATAATGATTAAATGGACTGTGACAGATGTGACAACTGTGACATAAGTTTTAACTTTATGTTTTTTAATAACTATATTGATTGAAAGTCTTGTCACAGCAGTATTTTTAAACTGTGACAAGTGTGACAGATGGGGATTACATGTCACACTTGTCACAATGCCATTTTATTACTGTGACATGCTTTTTATGATGCTTATATAATATAAATCAGTGTCTTATGGGGTTTGTCACACATGACACAGTTGTCACAGTAGGAAATCATAGAAATCTATAAATTGAATATATTCTTTGGGTAAATGTAGGAATGGCTTGGGAGATATCGACAACTTTAGTTTTTGTATAGAGTGCTCTTTGTATGTCCTTGCCCTTTTTAAATAAAATGAGATGAACGATGCAAAGTTTAATTATTGAGTATGATCTAGAGGAAGATTTGAATAAGTTCTATAGACTAAAATTAGAAGATTTAAAATCTTTAATAAAAAGTAGACAGATTCTCCCTAATCTTATTTTCTCGGATAAGAACTGTTATTACCAATACCATAATTTTTTAGATAAAATAATTAGCCTCCAACCTAGAAAATTTAGTTACCCTCCGACCCTGGATCTACCTGATTCTGATGATATCCAAAAAGGATTTGAAGCCTTAAAATTTGATATAGAAAAGGGTAATAATTTAAATAAATATCAATCTGATAAAATTGTTAATGCAAATTTTCAAGACTCTATGTTTGATAGGGATGATTTATTTCATTTCCATTTATCTGACGAAATCCAAACTAAAAAAAAATACAAAGGTTTCGTCAAACGTACTGATTATTTAGCAATAGCGAAGGTTACAGATAGTGAAGTAAGAATAATTGATATCGTTCCCCACACACATCAAGATGAAAAAGAGGCAATAGCAAATGGTTTGAAAGGTACTGATTTAACTTTTTGTAATATGGGATATTTTGAAAAATTAGAAGAAGATGCCCCAGAACTTCTAAATAATTTAAAAATACAAAATTCAGTCCTGGAACCTACATTTTATGAACCTATAAAAAAAGCTGTTTTAAGAAAGAAAGGCTACTTAACTTTTAATACTACTAGTAAAAACAATATGTACTTTGAAGATAGTAAAAATTTAAGAATTTCCCAAAGAAAGACTATGAATAAAAGGCTGATCGAAGAAGATATAAAGCTAATAGGTTTACAGCTTTTAAAATATATTTTAGAAAAAAACACATCTAGAATCACACTGAAATATGAAAGCATGGATGAATACCAAATCAATCGAATATTTATTTGGTGTCAGAATGCAGAGAGATTAATCATACGAGTAACAACAAAGGTAAATAGTGGAGAGAAAATAATACAGTTATCTAAATTACCTAATGCTAATGAGGTAAGACCTAACGTAAAAACAAAAAAACGGCTGTTATCTGATTTAGGCTCACTTGCACCACCTACTTATACCAATTGATCACGCTTCTTCTTGATACATTTAGTTCTTTAGAGATATTTGTATAACTGATTCCTTTAGCAAGTAGCAAGGCTTTACTTAATGTTGATAGACCTAGCCTAATGTTGATGAGAGATAGGCACCATTTATTAGCAGCATGCAAAGGACTGCTTGGTCACATTCCAACGGCGGGCAAGATTGATCTACCAAAAAGGACAGACCAAAATACTATGTACTAAAATGGATAGTACCCACAAAGATAGAGGGCATTAAATGAAAAATAGTTTTGAGGATGATGCGATTTGAAATCAGACCAAGATGATGATTGTTGGGAAAGGTTAAAGCAGAAGCACCATAACACGATATGTATAAAGACCAGTGAGGTTGGGACAACATGCCTATCGTTTTGTGGTGGGCATACTCCAGTGGCTACAGCCGATCTTTCTGATGAACTGGATTTTGTAGGTGATGACTGGGCAACGCCGTTGGAGCATGTTGTTAGGAATGACTAGCTTATAACTAAAAATAACTAACTATCGCTTACCCAAACTACTTGGACAGCCTCCTTATAACGCACCATTAAAACCAAGCTCAAACATTGTCATATCTACCTTTTCGTTACTTCTGACAAAAACCTTTTTGTCCAAGTACATCCAAGTAAATTTAGGTGGACAACTTTTATCAAAAAATATGGGTAAAAATACCTTGTAAGCCACACCCACCAATAGATACAGGTATTTTGTGAAAGTGGCATTCTGTCAACCTACGTCAACCTAAATTCACTTTAACGCACGTTGAGCGAGTATGTGACGTGCGTTAATGCACCGTGTAGTTTTGTTTTACAGCATAATTACTCAAACCGTCATCAAAGCCTTATATGGCAAGGTTAATCCAAAATTGGATTTAGCAATTCTGTAAAACTACGTAAAACAAAATGGGCAATATTTCTTGTTTGACAGCCTCTCTTTAATTTACGTTGACAGCACCTATACAAAAACACGTTAAAATCCCACTCAAAGCCTTACAGCACAATAACCTTAGTTTTTTAAATAAGTAGTGTTTGGTCAACGTACGTCAACGTAAATGCCCCGCCTTTGTATCATTACGTATCACAAGATTCCTTGCTATTTCAATTATTCCATCTAAGTACATCTAAGAAGATTTAGCTTTACAGCCCAGTTGCTAGATTCTTATGTATGCCTTATCTGCCAATGGATACAGCGTTTTATGGCTTTTAAATCCGTACAGCTACGTACAGCAAGATTCAGGATTTAGAATCCGAAATTACTCTTATTGAGCATGGTTAATTCGTATTGGTGAATACACCGTTCTGTGTCGCTACGTGTCGCAAAAAGGCTCTAAATCTTGTACGACAAGGTATCTGTATTTTGTTTGACAAGATGCCTATAAAATCATCATTAAAATATATTCAAAGCTAGGCTATACACGGGTTTTAAACCTTTTGTGTAAAGTGCGTTTTGTCATGCTACGTCATGTAAGAAAAGTCTGTTTTGTCGTACTAGGTCGTACAAAATGCCTCAATTTTAGAGATACAAGGTCGGCTTATATTTTTGCTTTACAGCCTACCTATACAAATTGGTATGCATGCCAAGCACCACAAGGGACACGGCGATATTTGAAATTCAATTTCGTAAAGCTACGTAAAGCAAGATAGATGAAAAAGAGCCTATTTCATCCAAGTACATCCAAGTAATTTTTGCTTCACAGGGGTATTCAAATTACCTTGACAAGTCACCAGTAGAAAACCCCTTAAAATGGCTTCAAAGCTATATGTGACAAGGCATATCGCTATTTGATGGTTATTTGATTTCATCAAGGTACATCAAGGAAAACGTGCTTTTAAATTTCGTCACTGGCGAAAGTTAAAAACAATTTCCCATTTTAAATGCAGTATTGGATTTAAGGTTTTATAAGGTTCTAGCCCTTTCGACTGCCCCGATAAAACACAACAAACCTGAACTACCTATTCATATAATCAAAAGAAACGCATGGGCGTGCGAGGGTTAGCATTTCAAATACTACCCATGAGCATTTTAAATGTGGTTCGGTTATATCGCCGGGGTATCAGTAGGGTATTGAATACACGAGTTGTACTCCCTGTATAGCAACCAAACTGAATGAAATAAGCCTAGCAACAGATAATTTGTACACTGTGGTGTACACTATGATTTTAAGATAAAAAATAATTATTAAATAACATGTATTTACTATTTTTGTTCAATTGACGCCACCCCACCAAAATTCAATTCAGAGAAATCCAACTGAATGTAAGAAAGCCCTTAAAATCAATGTTTAAGGGCTTTTTTATTGCCTTGTTTGTCCGATTCTGTCCAAAGCTTTTTGACCCTATTTTTGCTTTTTATGGGTCAAAATTGGGACAATTTGACCCAGAAATTAACACTTAATATTCTGGTTAAAGTTATGGCACTCACAGATACTGAATGTAAAAAGTCTCAACCAAGGGACAAACAATATCGTCTTTCAGATAGCAATGGGCTTTCGTTAAGAATTGATCCGAATGGGAACAAATATTGGAATGTTCGAATTTCAGTCCAAGGGCAGCGTAAATCTGAATCGCTAGGGAAGTACCCTGAAGTAAGTCTAAAGAAAGCCCGTGAGTTGGCTTATGAACTCAAATATAAATATTCTAAAGCTGAACAATTAGATGAGCTTAAACCATTATTTCGTGAAGTAGGTGAAGATTGGTTTGATAACCAGAAGGAAACGTGGTCGCCAAAACACATTAGTAATGTACAAGCCTCTTTAGATGAATTGTATCTTTCATTAGAAAATAAGCTTATTAATCAGATTCAAGCACCTGAAATTTTGCAGATCATAAAAAAGATTGAGGGAAGAGGCTCACTTGAAGTGGCTAAGCGTACTCTGTCTCGTTGTGGAATGGTTATGAAATATGCCATTGCTCATGGCTATCGCTACGATAATCCTGCGGGTGATTTGGTTTATGCGCTGAAAAATAAGCGTGTAAAAAATTTGGTATCGTTACAGTTTCAGAGATGCCTGAGTTTTTAGGAAAAGTCAGAGCTTACCTAAGTGATGCTCAGACACATCATGCCATCATTTTAATTATGCTGACTGGTGTTCGAGTCAGTGAGTTACTACAAGCACGTTGGGATGAATTTGATTTGGAAGGTCGTAAGTGGAATACCCGAGTTGTGACTTAAATTTGAGTGAGCTGGAGACTCTTCAAATTATAAATCTTTGTGCAACAAAGCCGTTAAATATTTATCGCATTTCATTCATAAAATCATGCATCTATAGTGTAAATAATACTGCCTAATTTCCTTTCTAGATTGTCAATTTACGTCATAAAGTGTCATAAAATTCAGCT
>NZ_VXLD01000015.1:0-57536 GCF_008867985.1 Acinetobacter tandoii | reverse complement strand
AGGTAATCTTAAAAATCTATTTTGTATAAGCACGATTATGTTAAAGAGGAATAAGAAATCAGTGCTTTGCAAAAGAGTAAAAAAAGAATTTTCTGATAGGATATTAATAGTTTTATTACCCTTTTAAGGTAGAAGTATTTCTGTATAACTCTTTTTCATTACAGAACGTTCTTGAGCTTTATGCAGTGGCGCCCAAAATTTAGAGCTAAGCAGAAAGTAATTGATGAAAGAAGTCTGATTAGCTTTTCTAAACTAATTTTTAGAATTAGAAACAGTTCTTAATTCCACATCGTTAATACTAACCACTTGATTATTTTCATTAACAAGTTTCAATCTAAGCGCTACATCTTGATCTTTTTGGAAAATTTTAACGACAGGCTCTTCTTCTGATAAAAAATGACCACCAGATTCTAACATAGCCAGTAATACCACATTCAAACTTTTTCCCTTTGATGTGAGTAAGTATTCTTGACGTTCTCTTGTTCCCATTTCTTTGTATAAAGACAACTTTAATATATTTAATTCAACAAGATGCTTTAATCGATTGGATAGGATTTGCTTGGATATACCTGTATTTTTCATGAAATCATTGAATTTAGTTACTCCATAAAAGGCTTCTCTTAATAAGAGAATGGTCCATCGGTCATTTAGAATTTCAGCAATTTTAACAATTCCACAGGCTTCGGAAGAAAACTTGTGACTCAAAGATATTTGATTTGACATTCAGGAGAACTCCGCTTAATCTGAGTCTTGAATATAGACCTAGACTTAATTGAGATAATAATATGCCATTCATTCATGTACAAACAATAGAAGGTTTACTTGATAAAGACAGTAAAGCTGAGCTTTTTAAGCGTTTAACAGATTTATTTGTGGAAATTGAAGGTAAGGGAAGAGCTGCTTTTAGAGAGCATATTTGGATTCGCATTGATGAACATCCACCTGAACAATGGCAACTAGGTCATTTAAAACCTACAAAAGAAATGATTCAGGTTCTTAATGAAATGGATAAATAAAAATTAAGTACTTACCCAAAACTTAGAACAATCCCGACTGAAAAGTTGTGATGATTTTAATTATCACAACTTTTAGTAATTAACCTGAATCGCGGACAAGAAATTAACTTGAAAAAAAGGTGGCTTAAAACTATTAGGAAGTTACCACACCACCTACGCCTTCAGCGACCATGTTCGGTTTTACATATTTCTTTTGTATGATTGATGATTTTTTCAGAAATTTGAAGCAATTTATTGGACGTTTTTAAAAGACAGTAACAAGCATTTGAGGATGCGGTCTTCTCAATTGAAACTCTCAGAAATCGTGTTCATCGCCATTTGGTATAAGTGTTCTCATTTCAATAATTTCAAAACCTTCTTCTTTTCATTAAAGCAACATCAAAGCCAACTCTTTAGATATTTACCGTGTTACCAACGAATGGTTCATCTCATCGGAGCACATCAATTGGCACTGCATGCTTTACATTTCGCCTTGATGAAAGATTGTCAGTACAGCCTTATCGAATGCACATACAGCAGATATTAAAATGTTTGAACAGTTCGTCAAAGGAATGACTGCCAAACTATATGCTGATCGTGGCTATATTAGTCAAGAATTAAAAAGCAGATTAAAAAGTCAAAGTATTGATTTGATTACTTCTCATCGAAAGAATATGCAGTCTGTTCAACTCTGTGCATCAGATGAATATCACTTAAAACAGCATAATAAAATAGAAACGTTATTCAGCTTATTGAAAGGTTAATACAATTTAGTGACGAGTAAAGCACGTAGTATTCATGGATTTCTAAGTGGGATTTACGCATCGTTATGCGCATATCAATTAACTCAACGAAATAAGCAGGTGATTCGTATTGTGGAAATAGGGCTTAAGCAGGATTCGGGTTAATTAATGTCTGACTGGAAACCTGAGAATTTTTATCGGTTAAATCAAGCATTGTAATTTTATTTCATCTTGGATTTTTATAAATATAGAGTATTGTAACTTATTGATAACTTATATGTTATTACTGTATGACCTATAAAAATATCGTTTGACTTATACGTTTTTATGATGTGTCTTAATTTAATTGAAATTTGAACACTAAAGTGTACAGAATATAAGGGACTTGGAGACTATACTGATCTATCTCTCAACTTCAGGATAATAATTTGATGGCTTAGAACTTACAAAAATTATTGGCTAGCTGCTCTCCAGAGAGTCAAGTACGTATTCAACAAATGGCTGATGAGTTATTACTAGAAAATCGGCTTTATCTGGTTCGTGAAGAATCAGAGATTTCTCAAAAAGAATTGGCTGAAACTCTTTGCATCAACTGACTATCTCTTTCAACAATTGAAAATTATGAGGATTATCTAAAATTTTTACGATGAAAAAATATGTTGAGACAATAGATGGAAAGTATATTAGTAATGTCTAAGGAATACAAAACGGAAGCTATGAGCTTCCTTTTTTGATTCGCAGAAGATATTTTATGCTAAATACCTGTAGGTGTTAGACTTGTATATATTTTTTAATTTCACCTATGATCGGATATTGTAGTTATATAAAATCATACAACAAAAAATAATGTATGAGTTTTAGTAAATGAAAAAAACATTTTTTAGCGTAATTTTCGTTACCTGTACTATTTTTTCAAATAGTATTCAAGCTGAAGAAATTTATTTTCAAAAAGATGATGTAGCTTATGCTTTTGAACTAGATTCAATTGAATTTTATCCATCGAGTAAAAGTAAATTTGAAATCACTGTTGTTAGAAAATTAGTTGGTGAACCTGAAACAAAATTTTATACAGGTGAATTTGAAAAAGATAATATTGCACAATACCACATGGCTTTTGACTGTTCACATAAAACGATGCAGATTTTAGACTTTATGATCGGTGATAAAAATAATGGTGAAGTTAAGTATAAGAGTGATAAAAAAGGTGAAATAGTGAAAGTTAATAGTGGTAATGATTTAGCTATGCTTAATTTAGTTTGTGAAAATGCTAACACTATAAAATAAGAGCCTATTAAATTATTTTGTGTAAGTTTTATTTTTTATAAATGATCTTTTATCCATTTGGTAAGGAAAATCGACATTACTTAATAGAGATTTTCGAAGAATTAAGAATAATTTATGATCCTAATTTTAAATTACCTAGTGAGTAATCCTAAATTTTCCTAAAATCAACATAATACACCTTATACGAAATGCATTATTTAAGTCATTTATAATCAATAGGTTGATGGTTGAATAAAAGCCCAATTTAGACAAACTGAGCTTTGCTATTGAATTTTGATGTTCCTTATTTGCCTGATGAAAAATGCACTATATCGTTAATCAGCCAAACTAAAAAAATGCCTCTATCTTCCTAAAATCATTTCCAGTACAAACTTAGAACCAATAAAACCAACAGCTAAAAGGAAGAAACCGATCAGGGTAAAGCGAATGGCTTTTTGCCCACGCCAACCAAATTTGTAGTGACCAATCAACAGAGAACCATAGACAAACCATGAAATAATACTGAACGCAGTTTTATGAGCTAAATGCTGAGCAAAGAAATCTTCAATGGTGAAGAAACCAAACACTAATGCTGTGGTCAGTAAAATAAAGCCTGTTTGAATTAAATCAAACAATAACGATTCCATCGCTTGAAAAGAGGGAAGCAAATTAACCCAAATACGCTTCTTTTGTTTGTTTTTTAGCTCACGGTTTTGAAACCATAAAATTACCGCTTGAATGGTTGCCATCAGCAAGACAGCATAGGCCGATAAAGACAGAATAATATGAATATCTAGGCTAACCGAATGCTGTTCAATAAATTGATTAGGCTTACTAAAGGCGAAACCTAAAATCAGCCCTGTCGCAGCGACAGGAATACCAATTAAATTTAATGCCAGAATGGGGCGATAGGTACTAAAAATTAAACTCAGTAGGAGCATTAAACCTGAGGTAAAGGACATGAGTACAAAAACATCATAATTGACCCCAAGCGGCGTAATCATATCGTGGTAAAGCACTCCTGCATGCAGCAGTAGACCCAAGCCCAAAATTACGCCAATAAACCAATGGTTTGGTTCACGTTTCGACATTAAATGCAGGAATAAATACCAAAAAGAGGTGGTATAGGCAATTAAAGCCAAAATGGTATAAACCAAGGGGAGACTAATCATGTCAAACCTTTTTCAGGATGATGAATATTCATTTATATAAATTCGACTCGAACTACAGTATCCTATAGCATCTTATGCATAAATTTTCTATTTTAAGAAAGATTTTTTTGCTACTGGCTATTTTAAGCGGATTTTGCAATGTTTGATACCTTAACAGAACGACTCACGCAGAGTTTAAGAAATGTTACTGGCTCAGGGCAGCTAACCGAAGATAATATTAAAGATACGTTACGTGAAGTACGTATGGCACTTCTTGAAGCCGATGTTGCGTTACCTGTAACTCGTGAATTCATCGCGAAAGTTAAGGAAGAAGCATTAGGCCAGGAAGTGATGACACAGTTATCCCCTGGGCAAGCCTTCGTTAAAATTGTTTATAACGAATTAACCAAGATGATGGGTGAGGCCAATGAAAGCCTTGACCTCGCAGCAAAACCTCCAGTGGTTGTGCTTCTTGCAGGTTTGCAAGGTGCTGGTAAAACTACCACTGCGGCAAAATTAGCGCGTTTCTTACAAGAACGCCAAAAGAAAAAAGTGGCAATGGTCTCTGCCGATGTTTACCGTCCTGCGGCAATTAAGCAGTTACAAACGGTTGCTGGTGAAGTTGGTGCGATTTTCTTTGAATCGAATGCCAATGAAAAGCCAATTGATATTGCCAATCGTGCTATCGAACAAGCCAAGATCCAGTTTGCGGATGTTTTGATTGTCGATACTGCGGGTCGTTTACATGTCGATGATGACATGATGGATGAAATCAAAGAGCTACACGCTGCGATTAAGCCAACTGAAACCTTATTCGTGGTTGATGCCATGACTGGTCAGGATGCGGCAAATACAGCCAAAGCCTTTAACGATGCGTTACCATTAACGGGTGTGATCCTGACTAAGACAGATGGTGATGCACGCGGTGGTGCAGCACTTTCTGTTCGTGCGATTACGGGTAAGCCAATCAAATTCTTGGGTATGGGCGAAAAGCTTGATGCCTTAGAGCCATTCCATCCAGAACGTGTTGCACAACGTATTTTGGGTATGGGTGACGTCCTTTCTTTAGTCGAAGAAGTTGAACGCAAAATCGACAAAGAAAAAGCCGAAAAAATGGCGAAAAAATTGCAAAAAGGTGGCAGCTTCAACTTTGAAGACATGCTGATGCAATTTGAGCAAATGAACAAAATGGGCGGCATGATGGGCTTCTTGGACAAGTTGCCTGGCATGAGCAATTCAGGGATTCAAGATGCAATTGCGCAAGCAAATCCTGAAAAGCAAGTGAAGAAAATGGAAGCGATTATTCAATCGATGACCATTAAAGAACGCCGTAACCCAGACCTGATGAACCCAAGCCGTAAAAAGCGTATTGCAGCAGGTTGTGGTATGGATGTGGTTGAAGTGAATAAACTCATCAAACAACATGCACAAATGGCGAAAATGATGAAGAAGTTTGCTAACCCATCGGGCATGGCAAAAATGATGCGTTCATTGGGTGGCTTGCAAAAGCAATTCGGTGGCGGTGGTGGTATGGGACCACTCTTTGGTAACAATGATCAAAAAAAATAATTGAAGAATCTTTAATAAAAAATAGGTGCGTGATGCACCTATTTTTTTATGTCTTGGATTTTTAAGGAACTACAAAAGATCAATATAAAACCATAAAAGTTGTGATTAGTATTTGATCGAAAATGAATAAAAAGAAATGTAGTTATGTCGATTCAGCCCAAAACTGTTTTTATTGTGCACGGTGAAAATTCTTCGCCCGAAGATCATTGGTTTTCTTGGTTGGCACAACAGGTCAAAGCTATGCACGGTATAGCGAAATTGGTTTTTTTACCTGATGCAGATGTTCCTGAGTTCGATCTTTGGCAACAAGCATTGGATATGCAGATGTCAAACTTGAATGAGCACAGTATTGTAATAGCACATAGTTTGGGTTGCTTAGCTGTCGCCCATTATTTGAGTCAGCATTTAAACCATCAAAAAATTGAGGCGCTTATTTGTGTGGCAGGGTTTAAATCTGTGACGCCACATAAGCCTGAGCTTAATTCATTTATCCAACAAGCAAAGCTAGAAAGTCGTGTGTTACACCGTCAAATTGCACATCGAATCGCATTATTTTCTAATAACGACTCCGTTGTCCCACCTCCACTTGCGCTGCAATTTGGACATTTTATGAATGCGCAATTGCAGGAAGTGAAACAGGCAAGGCACTTTACTCAGCAGGATGGTTTTAGTGAATTTGCACTCTTGCAGCAGATCCTTCAGCCTTTGATGCTTTCAGTTTGATGATGAATATAATGTTGTAAACCTTTTAAAAGTAAATCTGCTTCAACAATTGGCTGATATTGCTGTAAATGTTCGGCAAACAATTCAGCATCACCGCCTGTGAGTACCAACTGTCGAGGTGAATGTTGCATGACGCGTTCAATGGTACTGAGCAAACCCAATAAAATGCCATGATGCACCGCATCAATAGTATTTCTGCCTGGGCTGAGTTCTTCAAAGGCCGCATCTGGAATTTTAATGCCTTTGGTATTTTGAATCAGGGAATCACGTTGCAAATACAAATTCGGCAGAATATAGCCGCCTAGGTGTTGTAATCCATCTGCTAAATCAATGGTCAGGGCCGTACCACAACTAATGACACAATAATTCTGATTCGCGTGATTGGCAACTGCTAAGACTTGTAACCAACGGTCAATCCCTAACTGTGTAGGATCATCGTAGCCACATTTTAAGCCTGCATATTCGGTATGCACTTTGGCAAAGATCACAGGTACACTTAAGCGTTTCAGAATGCTCTGAATACGTTGGTTATTATCTGAGTCTAGAACTGAAGAAACCCCAACGTGTTGAATGTTCAAGCCTTGGAAATGTTGAATTAACCCGAGAAGTAAATCGGCAGGGGATTGTAGATGTAACTCAGCCGCATGTTCCACAACTTGGTCATGTTGCGTAATCCAATATTTGAGTCGGGTATTACCAATATCAAGCCATAAACTTTTCATTATGTCATCCTATTGGGTTGCTGTACTGAGTCGTAAACGACCTTGGTAAAAGCTTTGAATACCTGCTTCGGTTTCAAGTAGTACCGCACCATCGTCTTGAATACCGATAAAGGTTCCAGCGCAGTTCCCTGTACTATGTTCAAACTCGACGGCTTGTTGCTGAAAAGCGGCATAACGATTAAAGCGAGCAGCCAGATTATAGCTCTGGTGATCAAACCATTCTCCAGCACAGTGAATCGCCAGATAAAGTTCAGCAATCAAATCAATGCGTGAAGTGCCTTGTAGTCCTAGCTCTGTGAGTGATGTCACTTGTTGATCAATACTCGCATCCGTAACAGGTGCAAGATTGAGTCCAACACCGACAATGACTTGGTTTGGGGTAATCGGCTCAATCAGAATGCCGCCCCATTTGCCTTGTACACTGTACAAATCATTTGGCCATTTAATCTGTAAATTCAGTTGCTCTAGGCTAGGCATATGTAGAATATTCAAGGCAACTTCTAAGGCCAAACGCCCATCTATTGCTGTTCGAGTATTTAGCAATGTGCTTAAATACACGTTTCCTTCGGGTGACACCCATTGGCGTTGTCGCTGACCTCGGCCTTGAGTTTGTTGGGCGCTACACACCAATGCACTTTGTATACCTTTTTGTGCAATTTCACGCACATCATCATTGGTTGATGCGGTGGTCGGTTTGAGCATCAGGACTTCAGGAAGTTGTTGAGCCGCTTGAAGTCGTTGTTGTAGTTGGCGAGTTTCTACATCCATTTGAATCTGAGTATAGTGAAAAATATTTATGGAGTTAATCATATATTTACTGATTGGTGCAATCGCAGGATTTACCGCAGGATTATTTGGTGTTGGTGGCGGTTTAATTATTGTGCCGATCCTTTATATTGTATTTACCCAACTTCATTATGATCCATCGGTCATTATGCACATGGCATTGGGAACTTCCTTGGCGACTATTATTGTGACCTCATTCAGCTCTGTGTCCGCACATCATAAGAAAGGTGCAGTGTTGTGGTCGGTGTTCCGTCACTTGGCACCTGGCTTAATTTTAGGGTCATTTTTAGGTGCAGGGATTGCAGATTTACTGCCAAGTCAGGGCTTGCAACTGATCATTGGCTTTTTTGCACTTTGGGTGGCTTATCGCATGTTCAAAGGGGCAAAAGCTCAAGTGGATACCTCGAAGCAGCTTCCTTCGACAGCAAAGCAGATGCTGGCAGGTAGTGGTATTGGAATTGCCTCAGCGATTTTTGGGATTGGAGGTGGCAGCCTAACGGTACCTTATTTAAACCGTCATGGAGTGGTCATGCAAAAGGCGGTTGCCACATCGGCAGCTTGTGGTTTACCGATTGCTGTGGCAGGTGCTTTAGGCTTTATGTGGTTTGGTGCCAAAGCACAGGTCGATGTACCGAATACCATTGGTTATATTCATGTTTATGCATTTTTAGGCATCAGTTTGATGAGTTTTGTCACAGCTAAACTTGGTGCGAAAGTTGCTCATCAATTGTCACCTGCAATGTTAAAGCGATGCTTCGCAGGCTTGCTCACCACCGTAGGTCTTTATTTTATTTACCAAGGATTTTCAAAATTATTCTAAAGATTTATGATGACTTTTGCTGTTTAAATTGGCTTTTTAGACATAATATTGTCTGACAATGACATGGCGTGGAAGGGATGAAATCAGTTAAAACTGTTCCATGAGTCATGTGATGTATTGTGGATTGCATCTTATAAAAACAAGATAGGAAAAGTATGCAACAAGAAGAAATAGAGAGCCTCTCAGAGCAAATTGCCAAGCATATTAGTGAGCAGATCATTAGTGGCGAACTGGTCGAAGGTGAGCGAATACAGGAATTAAGAATCGCCAAAGAGCTGGATGTCAGTCGGGGGTCTGTGCGTGAAGCTTTGCTGCTGTTAGAGCGTACGCATTTGATTCAGATTTTTCCGCGACGGGGTGCGATTGTTTCTGAAATGTCGGCACAACAGGTGCGGGCATTATTTGACAGTTGTGCCATGCTGTCTGGACAAATTGTGCAACGCATTGCGGAAACTTGGCGTCAGCATGAAGCAGAGCAATTTCAAAAGTTAATGGAGCAAATTCAAGAAGAATGCCGTCATGGGCATACTGAAAAATTTTATGATTTAATTTTTCAGTATTTGGCACGACAGCAAGAGATGGTGGCAAATCCTTACTTGATGAATTTCTATCAGGAGTTGTTGCCTTCGGTACGTCGCAGCTATTTCTTAACCTTAAATACTTCGCGTAGAGAGTTACAAGAGTCGTTTGAGTTGTTTAAACTGGTGAGTGATGCAATTTTAATCCGAAAATCACAACAAGCCACTTTATTTATGGACGATTTTTGTCGACACTTGCGTAACTTGGTGTTGGAATCTCTAACACGGATGAAACAAATCGAATTAGCATGGGCGCGTCGTTCACGACGTTAACAGGACATTATGCGTTTAAGCAGTTTAAAACTTTCAGGCTTCAAATCTTTTGCCGACAGCACGACATTACAATTCAAAGCCAACCGTAGTGCGGTGGTGGGACCGAATGGCTGCGGTAAATCCAATGTGATTGACGCCATCCGTTGGGTCATGGGCGAATCCAATGCACGCCAACTGCGTGGTGGTAGTATGCAGGATGTCATTTTTACAGGGACAGCCAAGCGCAAGCCTGTAGGGATGGCCAGTGTCGAACTTCGCTTTGAAAATACTTATGGTAAATTAGGCGGTGCTTATAACGCTTATAATGAATTAGCGGTTCGCCGTCAGGTCAATCGAGATGGCAAGTCTGAATACTTCTTAAATGGCACCAAATGCCGCCGTCGGGATATTACCGATATTTTCTTGGGGACAGGCCTAGGTCCACGGTCTTATGCCATTATTGAACAGGGCATGATTAACCGTTTGGTCGATGCTAAGCCCGAAGAAATGCGCGTATTTATTGAAGAAGCGGCAGGGGTATCTCGCTATCAAGCGCGTCGACGTGAAACGTTATTACATTTAGACCATACCAGCCAAAATTTATCTCGTTTGGAAGATATTGCCCAAGAGCTTAAATCGCAATTAAAAACCTTGAAGCGCCAGTCTGAAACGGCAATTCAATATAAAGAATTAGAAAAAACCATTCGTAGCATTAAAGTCGAAGTATTGTCTTTCCAATGCGAACAAAGCAGCCGTTTGCAGCAAGAATATACGGTACAAATGAATGAATTGGGTGATCAATTTAAATTGGTTCGCTCGGATTTAACTACGTTGGAGCATGATTTAAGTTCGACCAGTGAGTTATTTCAGCGTTTGATTCAACAATCGACGCCATTGCAAAATGAGTGGCAACAAGCTGAGAAAAAGCTGGCTGAACTAAAAGTCACTTTAGAGCAAAAACAATCGCTCTTTCAGCAAAATACCTCAACGTTGGCGCAACTCGAACAGCAAAAGGCACAAACCAAAGAGCGTTTGCAACTGATTGAACTACAGCTTGAAACCTTATTACAACAACAGGAAGTTCAGACTGAACAGTTGCAGCAACAAGACATTTTGAGTCAACAGCAAAGCCAACGTTATCAAGATTTAAAAGCGCAACAGCAGCAAGTTCAGCAACAGTTTGAACAAATCAAAGCTCAGGTGGAAAAGCAGCAACAGCAGAAAATGCAAATGTTGGCGCAGTCTGAGCAATTGAGTAAAAATATCGTCCGTATTGAGCAGCAACAGCAAACCTTACAACTCCAAGCCACTCAGATCCAAACTCAAGCACAATCAGAAGATATTCAACAACTGGAACAAGACAAACAATTGCTCCAGATACAGATTGAACAATCCGAGCACATGATTCAGCAGCAGCGTCAGCAGCTAGAACAGGTGCAGGAACAATCTGCGCAGCAAAAAACTCAAGTGTTGCAATTGAAATCTGAAATACAGGTGTTGCAGTCTGAACAGAAAAATTTGACCCAACTTTTGGTCAAGCAAAGTCCTGAGTCTCATAATGCCAATGTGCAATTGATGCAAACCTTGAAGTTGACTGAACAAGGTAAACCGCATGCGCAGTTAATCGAGAAATTCCTTGCCAAATGGCTTTCGGCGGAAGTCTTGGATGCAGAGGCCGAATTTCAAGACAGTATTGCGCGTCAACTTAAAATGAGCGTTGGTGCTGGTAAACTGGCTTTGGCTCAGTTGCCATGTTTGGCAGACTGGATTGCCTCTGCACAGCATTCATTGTGGAATCAGGTTGCTATTGCGACGACACTAAGTGAAGCTTTGTCTTATCAATCTCAGCTTCAGCACGGTCAGTCGATTTTAACTTTGGATGGTTATCATGTTGCGGCAGATTGGGTGATTGGTCTGCTTTATGATGAAAGCAGTCAAGCAGGTCAGGGGGCATTGAGCCATCGGATTCGTTTAGAAAGTATTGAAATTGCACTGAGTCATTTACAAACACAATATGAGCTGGCAGATCAGCAATTACCTAACTTGCAGCAACAGATTGAGCAACATCAGGTGCAGCTTAAACAACAGCAAGTATTACTCAAACAGCAGCAACAAACACTACAACAATTCGATGTGAGCATTGCCAAGTTACAAAGCAGTGCGCAGGCTTTTGCCATTCAGCAACAACAATTGCGTGACCAGTTGCAACAGTTAGATGAACAACTTGAAGAAGATGCCATGCAAAAGGATGATCTTGAAATTGATTTGCATGCATTGACCTTAAAACTGGAACAGGTTTTACCCCACTATAAAACCACGCAATTCCAACTGGATGAGTTGACTGAACAATTAGAATTGGCACTGCAACAAAGTTTACAGTCGCAGCAAGAGTTGGAAGTATTGCGCCGTCAAAACACCCAAACCCAACAGCAAATTGAATTATTGGAAAAAGATAGCTCTTTCCTGAAAACGCAAAATCTGCAAATTGGTCAGCAGATGGAACAGGCGAAGAAGTTTGTTGATCCAGTTCAATTAGAGCTTCCGAGTTTGGAATCGCAATTTGCCGAGCAATTTCAACAAACAGAAAAATTACAAAAAACGTGGAATGCGTGGCAACTTGAACTGAATAGCGTGCAACAGAAGCAGCAGCAAGTCACTGAACAACGCCATCAACAGCAGCAACAAGATGAGCGTTTACGCACGCAACTGGAAGAAAAACGGTTGTCATGGCAAGCAGCCAAATCTGACTTTCAGCATTATTCTGAGCAGTTAAAAGCGATGGGGAGTGACTTAATTACAGGTCTTGAAATTGATTTACCTGCGCATCAAGCAAAACTAGAAAAAGCTCAGCAGCAATTTGCCAAATTGGGGGCAGTCAATCTGGCGGCTTCGGAAGAATATGAAGAAGTTTCCAAGCGTTTTGATGAACTCAGCCATCAAATTGAAGACCTCGAAAAGACTGTGGCACAACTGCAAGCTGCAATGAAAAGTATTGACCAAGAAACACGTAAATTGTTTATGACTACGTTTGATCAGGTCAATGCTGAATTGCAAGAATTATTCCCGAAAGTCTTTGAAGGTGGTGAAGCAAGCTTAAGTTTGGAAGATGACTGGCAATCTGGGGTCAAACTCATGGCACGCCCACCAGGCAAAAGAAACAGTTCACTAGCATTGCTGTCGGGTGGTGAAAAAGCGCTTACCGCGTTGGCATTGGTTTTTGCTATCTTCCGTTTAAATCCAGCACCATTTTGTGTACTGGATGAAGTTGATGCGCCTTTGGATGATGCTAATGTTGGTCGTTTCTGTAATTTGGTAAAAGAGCTTTCTGAACAAGTGCAATTCATTTACATTACACATAATAAGCTAGCAATGACGATGGCAACAGACTTATTGGGGGTAACGATGCCAGAGCCCGGGACATCAAAACTTGTTAGCGTAAATTTGGAACAGGCAAAAGAATACGGTTTAGTCGCGGAGTCATAATATGGAAGTCACAACAATAGTCGGTATTGTTATTGCCGTTATCATTATTTTAGTTGGTTTACTCATGCTGTTTAAAAAACCTGCGAGTGCAACGCCTTCACTCGATAGTGAATTGCAGGTGAATTCAGATAGTCAGCTTCCAATTATTCCGCGTCATGTACGCGACCAATTGCAGACTTCGACTGAAACAGCAGAACGCGTTGAGCCAACGCTGAATGATGCTGAAGTGGTTGCAGAGAGCACTGAAAAGCAGGACCCTAACGTTGCCACGGAAAAACAACAAGCTACAGAGATAGCAGTCAATACAGATGCTGAAGCGACAACTGAAGCAACACAAACAAAGACTGAGGTTGAGGCAAAGACAACAGTCAAAGTAGAAGAAACTGCACCAGTAGCGGATGCAGAAGAAAGCTTACATTTAAATGCACATCATATTGAAAAAGCAGAAATTGTTGAATTCAATGAAGAAAGCAGTATTTTAGATGAGCACTTACACGAACAACAACGTGTCGATGAAGAAAGTGTTTTACAAACGGCAGAAGAATTTATTGTTTTCAACATTTATCCAGAACGCCGTGTATTGACGGGTGACAAGACTTTAAAAGTATTACTTAAATACGGTCTTCGTTATGGTGAAATGGCATGTTTCCATCGTTATGATGAAGAACATGAAAAGCTTTCATTTTCTGTTTTACAGATTACCGAAGAAGGGCCTGCTGGCTTTGACTTAGAAACTCTGGCCAATGAACAAGTCAAAGGTCTAGCCTTTTTCTTGGCTTTACCACACAACGATGTTCAGAATGCATTTGACACCATGGTGAGTATTTCTAACCTGATTGCACGTGAAATTGATGGCACAATTTACGACCAGAATCAACAGGAAATGACGGCTCAATCGCGTGAATTCTGGCGTCATCAAGCAATTGACTATCGTTCAGGTCAACAGGCAACGGTATAATATCAAATTGAAAATGAGAGTCTGACTTTTATAATAGGCAGACAAGATTGTTAAAGGGCGGAGAAACCGCCCTTTTTTATGGTGAAACTATGACTCAGCAAAACACTGTTGTCGCACAAATGCGTCAACTGATTCAGATTCTGGCACAGCACAATCATGCCTACTATGTGATGGATCAGCCCACCATTGCCGACAGTGAGTATGACCAGTTATTTCACCAACTGAAGGCATTAGAACAACAATATCCAGAATGCGTTCAGGCTGATACCCCGACCAATAAAGTGGGTGGTAAGCCATTGGCAAAATTTGAATCGGTGACCCATGCTGTGCCGATGCTGTCCTTAGGTAACGTGTTTAATCAAGAGGAGCTGTTTGCTTTCGCGCGACGCATTGAAGAACGTTTACCGAATCAGAAGATTGAATACGATGTCGAATTGAAGTTCGATGGTTTGGCAATTTCATTGTGGTATGAAAATGGGGTGCTCGTTCGTGGCGTAACTCGTGGAGATGGTGAAACGGGTGAAGATATTACCCAGAATGTTAAAACCATCCGTAACTTACCGAAAGTTTTAACGCATGCCTCTGGGGTGGTTCCAACTTTACTGGAAGTCCGTGGCGAAGTACTCATGCCAAAGTCTGGTTTTGAAAGGTTAAATGCCGAAAATGAAGCCAAGGGTGAAAAGACTTTTGCTAACCCACGTAATGCCGCTGCGGGCAGTTTAAGACAGCTTGACCCAGCAATTGCCGCTGCACGCCCACTGGCATTTTATGCCTATGGTATTGCACAGTGTGAACCGAATCATGGCTTAGCCACCATGTCTGCGAGTCTGGACTGGTTAACAGAGTTTGGCTTTGCCGTCGGTGAGCGTCATTTCATTTGCGACAGCATTCAAGCAGTACAGCAAGCCTATGAAAAAATTAATCAGGAACGTCCAGATTTAAGCGTTGAAATTGACGGGATGGTGGTTAAGGTCAATGATTTAAAACAGCAACAGCAATTGGGCTTTTTAAGTCGAGAACCCCGTTGGGCAACGGCTTATAAATTTCCTGCGGTGGCTGCGCTTACAACAGTTGAAAATATTGACTGGCAAGTGGGAAGAACTGGAACTTTAACCCCTGTAGCACGCTTAAATCCTGTGGCCGTCGGTGGGGTCACGGTATCGAATGTGACTTTGCATAATATTGGGGAAATTCATCGTTTAGATGTGCGTATTGGTGATACGGTCAGTGTGTATCGTAGTGGTGATGTGATTCCGAAGGTGGAAAAAGTCTGGCCCGAATTCCGTCCAAATGATACTCAGGAAGTGCATTTACCAGAACAATGTCCTGTTTGTGAATCACCTGTAGTGATGCCTGAAGGTGAAGCTTTAGCACGTTGTTCGGGTGGCTTATATTGCGCTGCACAGCGTATTGAGGCAATTCGTCACTTTGTATCACGTAAAGCCATGGATATTGAAGGCTTGGGTGATCGATGGGTAGAGTCATTGTTGCATCTAGATTTACTTCAAGATGTCGCAGACATTTACCACTTACATGAACATCGTGAAAAAATGCTCACGATTGAAAAAATGGGCGAAAAGTCGGTTCAAAATCTCTTTGATGCGATTGAAAACAGCAAAAAAACCACATTGGCAGCTTTTATTTATGCGCTCGGAATACGCGGAGTGGGGGAAACCACAGCACGAATGTTAGCCAATACTTTTCAAACTCTTGATGCACTGCGGGTAGCAGATATTGAGGCTTTAAAGAAAACACCAGATGTTGGGGATATTACGGCAGAGTGGATTGTCGATTTCTTCCAAGCACCACATAACCTTGAAGTTTTGGATCGATTGTTGGCAGCAGGCATTCACTGGGATGCACCTGTCGCTCCAACACGCCAACCTTTTAATGGTGAAAGCTGGGTGATTACGGGTACGCTCAGCCAAATGGGACGTGATGAAGCAACGCAAATGTTACAAGCATTGGGTGCGCGTGTTAGTGGCAGTGTTTCCAGCAAAACCAAATGCTTGGTCGCAGGCGAAAAAGCTGGTTCCAAACTAGAAAAAGCTGAAAAGCTCGGTATTCATGTGATGAATGAAAGTGAGTTTATTCAACTGATGCAAGATTATGGTCAGTTACAGGCTTAGATTTTTGGATTTGGATCAAAAATATACTGTTCAGTTAAAGCACGACTAAAACGACTTTTAATGATGAGGGGGCCACAGCGGAGTCTTACCGAATTAGCATCAAATGCTTGAAGTTTGTATGTTACTTTGGATTAGTTCAAAGTAACCAAAGGCTTTAGTCATCAGCAAAACTCGTTCATTGTTATCAATGAATAAAATTGTCGCAGAAACATTTTTTTCGAATGTAGTGTTGTCTCGAACAGTTGCTGATGACATTTCGTGTCTCATATTCCCTCATCAATTTAGAAAAAGCATAATGTTCGTCAACTATGAAATTGACGAGCATTATGCCTTTTATTTATTTTCAAGGAATATATTGTTTGATCACACCGTCGTTGAGCAATTGTTGAAAATGCTCAATCAAGCTTTCTTTGACATCACGATATTGTAAACCTAATTCTTTTTGGCTCTTGCTCGCATCAAAATAAATAGGGTAACCCATATTCAGTTCAACAAATTCACGGCTAAAACCAATGAGCGGACCAATCACTTTAAAGGCCGCTTTTGGCAGTTCGTTGCGTGGAAATGGAAACTTCCAACCAAAATGTGCTTTAAGTAATTGACCAATTTCAAGCAAACTTAAAGTATCGCTACTGACGATGTAACGACCAGCTGCTTTGGGGTTAAATGCAGCCTGTAGGTGTGCTTCAGCGACATCCTGAACATCGACCACACCATTCCACATAGGTGGAACACCCGCGAGAGTTAAGCCATTGGTAAATTGTTGTAAGACCTCAATTGATCCTGACTGGGTATTTGGGGTTAATGAACGACCAAAGACCAACGCTGGATTAATGCAAACCAATTGCCAACGGTTTTGTGCATCGGCCATTTCCCAAGCTTTACGCTCAGCCATCACTTTAGAATATGGATAAGGCTGATGGGTTTCTGAGCTGCTGGTATTCCAGTGACTTTCATCAAAAGTATTATGATCGGTTTTTAAAATATCCACGGCATCGCCATATGTCGATGCAATACTCGAAGTGAGGATGACACGTTTGACTGACTGAGTTTCATTGACGGTGTTTAAAACATTTTCTGTACCTAAAACAGCAGGTTCAATGATGTCTTTCACCGCATCTTTATAGTTAGTAACGACGAAAGGTGACGCCATATGAAACACAATTTCACAGCCTTGCATGGCTTCTTTAAATGAATTTGGTTCGAGCAAATTGGCTTTAAAGAGTTTGAGTGTTCCTGCGCTGCTTTCTGCAATTTTAGATAAATGCGCGAAGCTTTGCGTTTTGTTCAGGTCACGGACAGTGGCATGTACGGTATAGCCTTGGGTTAATAATTTTTGAATTACCCAACTGGCAATATAACCCGAGGCACCTGTGACCAGTACAGGTGCTTGTGTTGCTAAGTTTGTCATAGATCAACCGTTGTTGTTTTAAGTATTGGCATAGTGTAAGCCTGAATGTGATGAAAGTCTTTGCTTATGGGAAACAGGTTTCTAACTTATGCGTCATTTACGGAGATGTTGATGCACGTCATCAAACAAAATTGATCGAGGTAAAGACGACTTGATTAGCCCATATAGACAACATGATCAATAAAAACTATTGGGAGGTGTGTTTAACGCTTACTATCTAATAGTGGAGACTCGCTGTTCTAAATTGAGAGTAACTTTTTATTTTTAATAATAAAAAAATCATGGTGTGATAATTTTCACTTCGTGATGTTTTAAAGACGTGGTGAAATAAGGACCATTTTAAATAGTTACAAATTTTAAAATAAGCAAAATTTTGAATGAAATCGCCTTTGCCCTAAGATGCAAAATACTGCAAAGGCTTATTTTATATGCGGAAAATGGCTTAAATTAAACTGCAAATGCGTATGTTTCTCATTTTAATTTTATAAAAATCATAAGCTTACAAAATTTAACTTTTGCAATCTTTTTCAAATGTCGCCATAATATTTTAAAAAGGTATGGGGTATAACGAGATGCGCGGCAATCCAGAAGTAGTAGACTATTTAAATATGTTGATCGGTGGGGAACTTGCAGCTCGCGATCAGTATCTCATTCATTCACGTATGTATGAAGATTGGGGCTTAAGTAAAATCTTTGAGCGTATTGATCATGAAATGCAAGAAGAAGCCTCTCATGCAGATGCCTTAATTCGTCGTGTATTGTTTCTAGAAGGCACACCGAATATGAACCGTGATGATATTCATGTCGGGCAAGACGTGGTGACCTGTTTAAAGGCAGACTTGGCACTGGAATATCATGTACGTGAGAAATTGGCACAAGGCGTGAAACTGGCAGAAGAAAAGGGTGACTATGTGACGCGCGATATGTTGCGTCAGCAAATGTCCGACACCGAAGAAGACCATACCTACTGGTTAGAAAAGCAAATGCGTTTAATTGAATTGATTGGCTTACAAAATTATATTCAGTCGCAAATGTAAGCACAGAATGCAATGAAAAAAGGTTTTCAGACTTCAGTTTGAAAACCTTTTTTCATGCTGTATGTTTTTACTTTTTAGAAAATTTTTGAATATCTGCCAGAACCTGTTTGGCATGTGTTTGTGTGTTCACACTGCTGTAGTGATAGACAATAGTACCCTTAGGATCAATCAAGAAAGTTTCACGCTTGGCAATTTGAGCTACACCAAAATTACGGACTATGCCGAACTGACCTGCCAGTTGTTGTTTTTGATCGGCTAAAATTGGAAAAGGGAGTCCCAATTTACTGGAAAACTTTTGATGGGATTTAACATCGTCAAGGCTGACGCCCAATACGACGGCATTTGCTTTTAAAAATTGAGGATACAGTGCTTTAAACTGGTTGGCTTCTTGAGTGCAGCCAGGAGAGTCATCTTTGGGATAAAAGTACAAGACCATCCACTGACCACGATATTGTTTGGACTCATGCCATTTGCCATTTTGATCTTGTAATTTAAAGCTAGGTGCTGCCTGTCCAACCCATTGTTTCTGGCTTGCAGTGGAAGAAGAAAAAATCGAAGTTTCGGCATGAGTTAAATGGTAAGTCCCGAAACTACAGGTTATCCCCATTAAGCTGACACGGAGTAATTGATTTAAAGCCATTTTCTTCTAATTTTTTGATGCTAAGGAAACTTTATCTTAGCAAACTATTGCTATCACCCGTACAACAAAATTCCAGAACGACTATGTGTGGTGCTTGGTGAGAGGGATTAAAGCCTGAACCATATGTGAGATGACTTTATAAGGCGGAACTGTGTGACTTTGTAGTTTGAGAATGATAGGAAATGCAGCTCAGTCGCAAAATAAAAGCAGTTATACTGCTGTGCAAAGTTTTATTTTTAGAGCAAAACGTTGAACGCAAGTATTTTACTGATTACGGGTTGGGGTGGTGGTACACAACTGTTAGAGCCTTTACAACACAAGCTACAACAACAGGGATATATCGTTGAGCTAATTAATATTTTTAATGCTTTCGATGCTGAAACCTTGCAACACCATGTGGAACTGGCGCGTCGTTTTGATGTGATTATCGGCTGGTCATTGGGTGGACAGCTTGCCACACTGCTAGTACAGCAGCTTGAACAACAGTTTTCAGAACAAAAAATCTTGATCAGCTTGGCGTCCAATCCATGTTTTGTTGCACAACCAAACTGGTCAACTGCAATGCCGCAAGAAACATTTAAGCAATTCAAACAGTCCTTCCAACAAGATGCTGTGGCAACGCTCAAGCGCTTTGGATTTTTGGTGTGTCAAGGAGCAGATTCTGCCAAGAAAGATTTTATTCAAATGCAAAAACTGATTAAGCCACAACCAATTTCACTATTAGAACAAGGTTTAGTGCTATTAGAGCAGTTGAATTTAGCCAAAACTTTGGCGCATTATACAGGGCAGCAATTGCATGTGTTTGCCGAGAAAGATGCTCTGGTTCCTTGCGAAATTATTCAAAATATGCAGCAATTACTTGCAGAAAATGTAAAAGTTGTAAGTATTGAACATGCTTCGCATGGTTTCCCTTGCTTCCAAGTTGAACAAACTATGCAAATTATTGAAGATTTTCTGAAGCAACCTCTTCAGGCTGTCTAGGAATGACCATTCTCGCAATGTTTTTTAGAAACTTGCAGGTTTAAGATAGCCCACATTGCAAAAAATACGACACCACAGGAGTTTATGGATGACTGATTTATTTGACCTTGAACATATCTGGCATCCTTATACCTCTATGACCAATCCGCTGCCAACTTTCAAAGTAAAGAAAGCTTATGGGGCAGTCATTGAACTGGATGATGGACGACAACTGATTGATGGTATGTCGTCATGGTGGTGTGCAATTCATGGTTATAACCATCCAGATTTAAATCAGGCGGTGACCGATCAGTTGCAAAATATGTCGCATATTATGTTTGGTGGGTTAACCCATGATCCTGCGATTGAACTGGGTAAACTATTATTAGACATTACGCCACCCAGTTTAGACAAAATTTTCTATGCCGATTCAGGTTCAGTTGCAGTCGAAGTTGCGCTAAAAATGGCAGTGCAATATTGGACTTCGCAAGGCAATATCGAAAAGACCAATTTTGTGACGCCGCGCTCGGGCTATCACGGGGATACGTGGAATGCGATGTCGGTATGTGATCCTGTGACGGGCATGCATCAGATTTTTGGCAGCAGTTTGCCCAATCGAATTTTTGTTCCTGCACCACAAGTCGGTTTTAATCAGACTTGGGACCCAGCGGATATTGCTGAACTCGCACAAACCTTGGAACAGCATCACCGCAGCATTGCAGGTCTGATTATTGAGCCGATTGTGCAGGGTGCAGGTGGAATGCGTTTCTACCATCCTGAGTATTTGCGCCAAGCTAAACTGCTCTGTGAAAAATATAACATCCTGCTCATTTTTGATGAAATCGCAACTGGTTTTGGGCGTACAGGCAAACTCTTTGCTTGGGAGCATGCACAAGTTGAACCCGATATCATGTGTATCGGCAAAGGCTTAACAGGCGGTTATATGACGCTGTCTGCAACCTTAACCTCGAAGCATGTGGCTGAAACCATCTCTAAAGGTGAAGCGGGCGTATTTATGCACGGTCCAACCTTTATGGCTAATCCATTGGCTTGTGCAGTGGCATTACGCAGCACACAGCTCTTGGTGTCTCAAGACTGGCAAAGTACCATTCAGCGTATTGGCAACCAATTGCAGCAACATCTCGCCCCATTAGCACAACTCAATTACGTGCAGGATGTGCGTGTATTGGGCGCGATTGGTGTGGTTGAGCTGAACTTTAATGTCGATATGAAAACGCTACAACAAGAATTTGTAAAACGTGGCATCTGGATCCGTCCATTTGGTAAGTTGGTCTATGTCATGCCGCCGTATGTCATTTCTGAAACGCAGTTGAATACTTTATTGACTGAACTGGTAGATGTGGTTCGCCATATGCAAGAGGAAGCCGGATGAATTTGTTAGACCATTACGCTGCACAGTTGGATGAGCTAAAACAGCAGGGCAATTTACGTCAATTTACTTCAAACTCCCAACAGGGGAAGTGGATTGAAATTCAGCAACGCCGTATGTTGAATTTAGCTTCAAATGACTATTTGGGCTTGGCTTCTAATCTGAGCTTACGCGAACATTTTTTTGATGAAACCCCGAATGTACATCGTCTGATGAGCTCATCTTCTTCGCGTTTATTGACAGGGAATTTTCCTGAATATGAGCAGCTCGAAGCCAGTTTAAGTCAGGCTTTTGCTGGACGTGCCGCGCTGTTATTTAACAGTGGTTACCACATGAACATTGGGATTTTACCTGCGGTCAGTGATGCCAAGACGCTTATTCTTGCAGATAAGTTAGTGCATGCCAGTATGATTGACGGGATTCGTCTTTCTTCTGCCAAGTATGTACGTTATCGCCACAATGACTTACAGCATCTGTCGCAGTTGCTACAAAAATATCATGATGATGAGGCTTTTGAGCGCATTATTGTGGTGACTGAATCCATTTTTAGTATGGATGGCGATGAAACAGATTTGGCAGAATTGGTACGGATTAAATCCCAATTTGCCAAAGTCATGCTGTATGTAGATGAAGCACATGCCATTGGCGTACGTGGTGAACAAGGTTTAGGCTGTGCTGAACAATATCAAGTAATTGAGCAGATTGACTTCTTGGTAGGGACATTTGGTAAGGCAATGGCATCAGTCGGTGGTTACTTGATTTGCCATCCGATTATCCGTGAGTTTCTGATTAATCGGATGCGGTCTTTAATTTTTAGTACTGCGCAACCACCCATTTGTATGGCATGGACCAACTTTATCTTCAAAAAGCAGCTCACCATGAATGCCAGTCGTCAGCATTTACAGCAATTAAGCAGTTATTTACAACAAGCGATACAGACAAAGGGATATGCTTGTCCGGCGACCAGTCATATTGTACCTGTCATTATTGGTGAGTCACAAAAAACGGTTGATACGGCTGCGCAGTTACAGCAAGCGGGCTTTTATATTATGCCTGTGCGTCCACCAACAGTACCTGTACAAAGTTCGCGTTTACGTATCTGTTTAAATACCCAATTTCAGCAAGATGAACTGGATCAGTTTATCGCTTTGTTATGAGTTTTAGCGTTGAATCCATCTCAAATAGATAAGTCTCGTGTGGCGCTGCGTTTTGCACAAGCGGGACAAAGCTATACCGAACATGCCATCGCACAAAAGCAAATTTGCCAGCATCTGATGCAATTGATGCTGGATCATCTGCCGACCCAACATCAAGCACGTGTCTTGGAGATCGGCTGTGGTTCTGGCAATTTGAGTCATCTATTATTGCAACATTTGCAAATTGATCGGCTGATTCTGAATGACATTTATGCTGAAGTTCAGCGCCATTTCCCACAGCAGCAACAGATTGAGTGGCGAATTGGCGATATCGAACAGCTTGAACTTCCCACACAATTAAACTTGGTCACATCCAGTTCTGCCTTGCAGTGGATGACCGATTTACAGGCCGTTTTTAGCAAAATAGCGTGCGCTTTGGTGCAACAAGGTTTTTTCTGTTTTTCTATTTTTGGTCAGCAGAACTTAAAGGAAATTAAAGCCTTAACGGGGCAGGGGCTTGAATATCATACCTTGTCTGAGTTGCAACAGGTATTAACGCAAACAGGTTTTGACGTGTTACATCTGAGTGAACAGATCAAGACCTTGCATTTTTCACATCCCAAGCAAGTGTTACAGCATTTAAAAGCGACGGGTGTGACGGCAACCAGTGCTTCACATCGTTGGACCAAGCATTCGTTACAACAGTTTTATCAAGATTATCAGCAGTTTTCGGAGATGGATCCGCAGGGGCGAGCACAGTATACACTCAGCTATCACCCGATTTATTGCATTGCACGGAGAACAACATGACGGCAGACATCTATTTTATCAGTGGGATTGATACTGGCATTGGCAAGACCTATACCACAGGATATCTGGCAAAGTTATGGAATGCGCAAGGTCAGCAGGTTATCACGCAAAAATTGATTCAAACGGGTAATGTCGATGTCTCTGAAGATATTCAGCAGCACCGTGAAATTATGGGGACAGGTTGGTTGCCAGAAGATGAAAGTAAACTGACCATGCCTGAAATTTTTAGCTATCCGGCATCACCACATTTAGCCACCAAACTCGATGGTCGTGACATTGATTTTGCCAAGATTGAAGCGGCAACACAGCAATTGGCAGAAAAATTTGAGGTGGTGTTACTGGAAGGTGCTGGCGGTTTAATGGTGCCACTCACCACAGAGTTATTGACCATTGATTATCTTGAACAGAAAAAGTTTCCTGTTATTTTAGTCAGTTCTGGGCGTTTGGGCAGTATTAACCATACTTTACTCAGCCTAGAAGCACTCAAAGCACGAGGTTTATCTTTATATGCGTTGGCGTATAACTTAAATGATGAATCGCAAGATTCGTTAATTTCCAAAGATACTTCTGAATATCTGAAAGCTTATTTAGCTAAGCATTTTCCAGAAGCACAATGGATTGATATTCCTGTGCTGTGACCATTTAAAAACAAGGTTTCATCGAGTTTGATGAAACCTTGTAATAGTGCTATGCATTTAGTCTATTCGTTTAGTGATAATAAGCTAGAATTTGTTGGGTAATAAAATCATGACCAGCTTTATTAAATAATGCATAACTACCTTTGGATTCATAATTGACCCAAGTACCAATCTTTTCCCCGTAATTTGGTGAGATGATGTCACCTTTCATGTCCCACTCACCATCATAAATTTTGCCGTCTTTTTCAATTGCTGGATCTGCACCCGTATAAATGTCATTACCATTGGTATCTACAGTATAAGCAACGTTCAGATTAAACACTTTTTTGATTTTATATTGTTGACTACTTTGTGGATAATTCGTTTGTACCCATTCCATTAAGCTTTTGGCTTCCGAAATATTGTTATTCCAAAAATAAAATTGGTTTTCATCATAGATGACTGTTTTTGGTACATATACAAATGAACCAGCAGGGAACGTGGCATTACTGCTTAAGAGGCTTTTAAAAGCATCGACATTACTTTTGAGAATGCCACCCACTTGATCACTAATGAAAATATAATCTAGAACTTTTGGGTAGTCTGTTGAGATATTGCTAGGCAAAATATCTGCTATTTTTTTCCCTGAAAGATCAAATTTTTCAAAGTCATAATTTAATTTTCCTGCATTAAAATTACATGTGTCATTAAATTGTGAAGTTGAAATATTTAACCCTTTAGATGAGGAAAGATAACCTAAAGGCCAACCTTCATTCTGCTTATTAAAAGATTTTTGCGTAAATAGACCAAATGAATTTAAGATATTATGATTGGTGGTGAAATCCATCATATTATTTTCGAGTTCTTCTAAGCTGATATTATAAAGCGGCTTGTAGTTGATATATAACATTTGCCCCTTGAGTTTAATTTCATCGCTATACAATTGATCAGTTACATTATAGCCAGTTTGAGGGGGGACGGATTCCTCAACTTTATAGTCATAGTCGATAACATATAAAGGCTCATCAAAAATAGTAGTTCCAGTAATTTGGGAATTTAAAAGAATTCCTTGATTACATGTTAACGTGGTCGATCCTCCAGAACTTGAATTTGAAGTGGATGGGGGTGTCGAGGAGGTGGAATCACCAGATCCCCCTCCACATCCGCTTAAAACTGTAATAGATATAGAGAGTGCTAAAGTTGTAAATTTCTTCATTTGTGTGACTCTAGGTTTTAAATTATTGAATTATTAAGTTTTAAAGTTAGAAATGGATTATATACAGAAAGGTCTGTATGGTGAATAATTTTTATTCTTATATATGATGACTTATAAAATGCCTCATGAGATTAATCAGAGTATTTGAATGCCGAGTGTTTTCATACTGGATTTTAATGGCCAATTGACCAGTGAATAAGTCGATTTTACAAACAAAAAAATCCGCATTTTATAGAAAATGAAATGCGGATTTTTTTTCGACAAGATTAAAGCGAAGCGTTACTCTCAATTCCAATTTTGGTGATATTTAGACGTTGTGCCATCGCCATGACCATTGCGACTTGTTTATATTCAGTCATACGGTCAGGCTGTAATTTAATTTGGTCTTGTTCGGACTTTTTTGACACCGTCATAAATAAGTTTTCTAAAGCTTGCTTATTCTCTACAGGTTGACCATTCCAGAAAATTTTTCCTTGTGCATCTAATTTGAGGTTGATGATTTCAGGTGGTTTTTCATTGCTTTGTGGTGGCGGAGCACCATTCGGCAAATTAATATTGATGGCATTATTTGGAATTGGAATAGTGATAATAAACATAATAATCAACACCAACATGACATCAATTAATGGTGTCATGTTGACATCGAGTAGTACATCATCGTCATCATTTGAGCCAACATTCATACCCATAACTTTCTCCTTTAGACCCAATTACGGTGAAACTGGGGGAGTGGTGACAAAAGCAATTTTACCAATCCCAGCTTGTTTGGTTGCATTAATCACTTGATCAATCGCATCAAAGTGAGTCTGTTGATCACCACGAATATGCACTTCGGGCTGTGGACGTTTTTGTGCCTCAGCTTTTAGGCGTGTCATTAGTGTGGCTTTGTCTCCGATATATTTTTCATTCCAGAACACATCGCCATTTTTATTGACTGCAAGTTGAATATTTTCAGGTTTATTGGCATACGGTGTATTTTTCTCTTCGGGTAATTTTACGGGTACTGTATGAATGGCAACAGGCACCGTAATAAGGAAAATAATCAGCAGAACCAACATGATATCAACCAGTGGAGTTGTATTAATGGTTCCGATTACATCGTCTTCACTGTCATCTGAACTGACCATCATGCCCATGGTGGATGTCCTCTTTTATTTATTCACGACTTTTTTATGATTTGGATTAGTGCTGATTTCTCCACTGAGTAAGACCGTGTGTAAATCAGAGCCAAAAGTACGGACATTTTCCATCACCGCTTTATTGCGACGGGTTAGCCAGTTGTAGCCGAGCACCGCGGGCACTGCGACGGCCAGACCAATCGCGGTCATAATCAGAGCCTCACCAACAGGGCCCGCAACTTTATCAATCGATGCTTGACCCGACATGCCAATAGCGGTGAGTGCGTGATAAATTCCCCAAACTGTCCCAAATAGCCCTACAAATGGTGCAGTTGAGCCAACGGTTGCCAGAAATGCTAGTCCGCCACTCAAATGACTTTGAATTTTGTCGATGGCGCGTTGAATGGAAATGGTCACCCACGTGTTAAAGTCGATACGTTCTAGTAAAGTTCCTTCGTGGTTTTTGGTCGAGTGAATGCCTTTTTCCGCAATAAAACGGAAAACACTGTCTTTGTCTAAGCTATCTGTTGCACTTTCGAGTGTGCTGGCATCCCAGAATTCAGCATCGGCTTTACGACCTTGTCCTTTGATTTTTGATTGTTGCAGCAGTTTGGTAATCATGATGTACCACGTGCCAATCGACATCATGACTAAAATAAATAGCGTGGTTTTGGCGACCATATCACCTTCTTTCCACATGGCTTCCAAGCCATAAGGGTTGTATGCAGGGGCTTCTGATTTGGCAGGTGGTTGCGGTGCTGTGGTGATGTTACTCGAAGTTACTGCTGTCGTCGTTGCTGGGGCAGTATCTTCAGCAAATGCAGAATGAATCGGAAGAAGGGTACTTGCTGCAAGTAAGCCAGCAGTGGCCATTTTTTTTACAGGATTAATCATTTTATTCATCTATATGCTCCAATTTTTGCTTAATTTATTAGTCCAGTGCAAATTCATAAGGAATTTCAAACCAAGTTTCTTGCGGTTCACCATTTTTTAATGCGGGATTAAAGGTGCATAAGCTATAAGCTTTTGAGGCTGCTTTATCTAAACTCTTCACACCGCTGGATTTTTTCACTTTGACTTGTTTGGCTTTTCCATCCGTACCGACCAGTACCGAAATGGTCACTGCACCAAATTCACCATTCATTTGTGCTTCACGCGGCATTTCTGGTTGTTTACAGCCTCCTTGACCTTGCGATGCTCCGCGAGTTACACCCGCAGGTTTAGGTGCAGGGGCAGGTGTCGCTGCTGCCGTAACAGGTGTAGGGGCGGGCACTGGACTTGGTGAAGGCGCTGTGGTAGGTGTCGGTGTGACAGCTTTTACAGGCTGAGTTGGGCTAACGGGCGCTGTTTTTTGTACAGGTTCGATTTTTTCCACTGGCTTTTCGGGTACAGGGGTTTTTACGACCTCTTTAACCATTTTGGGTGGTTCAGGTGGAATTTCTTTGGGTTTTGGTTTTTCGGGTTCAGGTGGTTTATCTTGAATAATCATCAATTCCACAGTGGGTTCTTCGGGCTTATGTATGGTTTTGGATAAACCCGCCATAAGGGCATAGAAAATAATAAGATGCAGAAAGATGACTGCCCCAATACCAATCAGGCGTTTGGCTGAATTGTTTTCTAATGCTGTGAAACTTGTGCCCATGGTTACTCCTGAAATTTGAGACAAACAATAAATCGTTCAAGCATCACTGCTTATGAAAGATGGACCGATTGACGGTATTTGCTGTTTGGCTAAACGAAGGATTAAAAGTTTTGTCCATACTGTATGGCTGGAGGTTCTCAAGACAGTATGGACAGAACATCAATTAGAATTTGTACGTCCCTCGCAGGTAGTAAGCGCGTCCAGTTGGGTCGCTATAGCGTGGGTCATAACCGTATTGGAAGTTATCCATCACATTCGATGCGGCAGGCTCGGCATCAAATAGGTTTTTAATGCCTGCTGTTAGCTCTAGATTTTTAAAGCCTTTATAGGTCCCTGAAACGTTATAGAGGGTGTAGTCACTGACTTTGTGGTGGTCATAAGCATCATCGCCAATGGCATTTTGGTCTTTGTAGCCACGGTAGAATTCTTGCTCAAACATCATCTTCCAGTTTTCATAACTCCAGTTAATGTTGGCAACGTGTTTCCAACGCAGAATTGCAGGGTCATCATAAGTTCCGACTTTGCCTTCCCAAGCACCGCCAGCTTCTTCTTGTTTGTCATATTTGATGATATAGGTGCCATCGATGCCGAAACCAAAACGACCTGTTGCGGTCATTGGCGTTAAATAGTTTAGGGTTAGGTCAATCCCTTCGGTTTTAATCCCACCCATATTCACCAGTGTTGTGTTGACATATTTAATCCGACCTTCAGCATCACGCACAAAACGGTCCGCATATTTAGTTGGATTTGCAAAAATCATAGCATCACTAATGGTGTCGATCAGACCATCAATTTCAATGTTGTAGTAATCGGCCGTGAACACTAAATTCTTGATGGGTTCGAGCACAAAACCCGCAGTATATGAGGTGGATTCTTCTGGTTGTAAATCGGGTGAACCTCCTTGCATACGCTTGAACTGCACATTACATTCAGTTTTATATTGAGCAGGAGTTGCATCTTTACCGCCCGAGCAGAGTACTGGATCATCATATTTTGCTCCAGTGTAGGTTTCGCTCTGTGGTGCATTGATGTCATATAAGCTTGGTGCGCGGAAACCTGTACTATAGGAGGTACGGAACATCAGTTGTTTGAGTGGTTCCCAGCGGAAAGCAATTTTGGGGTTAAAGGTATCGCCAAAGTCACTATAATCATCGTAACGCGCCGCCAGTTGCGCCTCTAAGGTTTTGGTGATTGGAATATGTAACTCACCAAAGAAGGCAGTGATATCACGGTCACCTTGGCTGAGGGGTTTATTCGGGTCGATACCGCTGCCTGGAACTTGGCTCACAATGTCTGAATTAACCTTAGCTTCCCATTCTTGTTTACTGAAACTGCCACCGAGTGCTAGACCAATATCCCCAGCGGGTAAGGTATAAATTGGACGACTCACAGTTAGATCGACTGTAGTGGAATCTAATGAAGCAACATTCGATTCGCCTGTGACCGAAAAAGAATTCCATAAACTTGAGTCTGGACTGGCACCAAAAGGATTGATCAAGCCATCATCTAAAGCGGCTTGTAATTTACTGCGGTTTAAATAACCACTGACAAAACTGTCAGTCGCTTCACTTTTGGCATAGGTCACGCCACCGTTAATGTCCCATCCATAGGCTTCACCCTCAATGCCAACGAAAGCACGGTGCGACTCATTGACAGATTGAGAAACACGGTTGCCTGCTTGGGAGCGTAAATACAGTTGTAATGGCACACCGCTCAAACCATCCACAGATGGTGTAATGCCTTCACCAGGATAATAAGGACTGGTTTTAGGCAGGGTCACGGAACGGCTATAGACATCGGGTGCGATGGAAGTGGTGACTTCATTGTGAGAATAGATATATTCACCAATTGCATTGAAGGTGTCACTAAGTTTGAATGTACCGCGACCCATTGCCGAAATGGTTTCTGTTTCAGGTGCAATACCAATCAGTGCTTGGGTGTTGAGATAACATAGCCCACCATCTGCGACGACATTTGGGGTGTTATTACAGTTACTATTGCCATAAGGATTGCCTAATGTTCCTGTGGTCGGGTCGTAAAAGTTTGCGGGGAAACCATTGGCTGAACTGGCATCAATACCGAGCTCAGGTATTATTCCACCGCGTTTACTGACTTTACGGTCTTTGGCCATAATGTCATTAGAACGACGGTAATCGACCACACCAAAGATGTTAAAACCTTGTTCATCTAAATCGCCGTAGCCACCAAAAATTTGGACGTCTTGTTTATCTCCGCCTGACTGCTCAGGTTGAAGAAAACCACCACTGATGCTGAATCCCTCGTAGCTTTTTTTGGTAATTAAGTTAATGACCCCTGCAATGGCATCGGCACCATACACGGCAGAAGCACCATCACGCAGAATCTCAATCCGTTCAATCATTGCCAATGGAATAATGTTTAGGTTGGTGGTGGAGGTACTAAATGCACTATAGGCCAGACGACGACCATTCAGTAGAACGAGGGTTTTGTCAGTCCCTAAGGCACGAAGGTTGGCCGATGCGCCTTCGGTATTACTTGCACCTACGTTCTGTGAGGTCGAAAAGCCCGCTTGGTTGGCACTGACCTTGGTCAATGCTTCTTCGACGGTGGTAATCCCCTGATTGGTTAAGTCTTCGCCTTTAATAATTGTAATTGGAGAGGTGCTTTGCGCGGCTACCCCTTTAATGGAAGATCCCGTTACTGTGACTTTGGCAACTTTTACGGGTTGTTCTGGTATTTCTGTGTTTTCTGTATCTTCAGCATGAGCTAAAGACAAACACATCATACTTAAACTGAGCGTACTTAATTTAAGAATTGCTTTGCTAACCGACGGCTTGACCGCCACCTTAGCATTTTTGTTCTTTATCATCGTAAAAGTAATCCTTTTTTTGTATTTAGCGAGATTGCTGGCTAGGTTTAAGCAATTCAGATGCCAATTTGTTTTTTAAAAGTTGACTAAAATTTAAATATTTGAAATTTAAATATTTTATAAAAATAAAAAGTGATTTTACTCACAACTTTTATTAGCTATATAAGTAGGCTAAGCAAAAAATAGTGTGTGGGTAAAAATGCGTCAATTTGGAACTAAAAGTCAGGGTGAATTTTTGGTATTTTTAATTTTTGTGTAAAAAATAAACGAAACTTCATATTTTTATTTAAATGATAATTTATTTTCATAAAACGTATAAATAATAAAATATATATAAAACAATATCCTAAATATATTTTTTGTTATAAAAAAATCAATAATGAGCTATTATGAATCATATGTGGGTTTTTTTTGTGCGTTATGTAAGTGTTCGTTATAGGTCTGGTTGTTGTACTTTTTGGTCAATGAGATGTAAAAAATAGTTAGATAAAAATACGATAAATATCTAATAAAAAATAACTTTAAATAATGTGATTTTTTTAAACACTGGCAAGTTTTTCAGGATGGCACGAAATTCGCTTTAGCCTCAAATCATTGTGGATTCATGATTTAAGCAGAGGACGGATGACATAGAATTTGCTTAAATGGAATATGGATAACAATAAACACATCAGTTTAAAAATAATGCATGACGCAGCGCTTAAGCGAGCAGCACAGGAAAGGTAAAAATTGGAAGCCAAAAAATTAAGAATAGCCATTTTAACCCTGTTGATTTCATCGGGCTGTATGGTGCAAGCCAAGGCTGCTGCACAGCCCAACAAGATTTTACACGTGGCGATAGAAGCACCTGATGATGGTTTTGATATGGTCAAAACCTACAATTTTTACAGTGGAAAAATAGCTGAGGTTATTTTTGAACCTTTGCTGAAATACGATTATTTAGCTCGCCCTGTACAGTTGGTGCCGAATACGGTACAGACTTTGCCGCGCATTGAGCAAAATGGCAAGGTTTATACCTTTAAGATTAAGCCAGGAATTTATTTTTCTCCCGATCCTGCGTTTAAGGGGCAGCGTCGTGAACTCAAAGCACAAGATTATATTTACAGCATTCAACGTATTTTAGACCCGAAAAATCGTTCGACTACCTATTCATTCATTGATGGAAAAATTGTAGGCGGCAATCAAGCCAATGCACTGGCCAAGAAAACGGGAAAGTTTAATTACGATGCTCCAATTGCAGGCTTAAAAGCCCTTGATCCCTATACTTTACAAATTACTTTGACCCGTCCTGATTATAATTTTCAATATATTCTGGCGTATGTGACTTTTGGTGCCACAGCACGTGAAGTAGTTGAATATTATGGGGATCGTATTGCACAGCATCCTGTCGGGACTGGACCGTATCAACTGAGTAAGTATGTGCCGCGGAGTAAAATTGAATTGACCGCTAACCCATATTACCGTGGTTTTGTCTGGAATTTCAAATCGACAGGTAGTGCTTGGGATAATCGATTGGTACAAGAAATGTCAGGCAAACAGATGCCGCAAATTGGTAAAGTTGAGGTCAGTATTATTGAAGAAGAACAATCGCGCTGGCTGGCATTTAAAACAGGGCAGCTCGACTTTGACAAATTAACCTCGAATGCTGTGCCGCAAGCACTGGATGGTCAGAAGCTCAAACCTGAATTGGTGAAGCAAGGGATTCAGCACTACCCCAATAAAGACCCCGAAATTACCTACACCATGTTCAATATGAAAGATCCCACTGTTGGTGGGTTTGGTCTAGATAAAATTGCTTTACGTCGTGCAATCACTTTGTCATTTAATCAAGACGAAGCGATTAAACAACTCTATAAGGGACAGGCGGTTCGGTCTGAAATGCTGGTTCCAGACGGTGTGCAGGGCTTCAATCCGAATTATCGCAGTAGCCTCGCCTATAATCCTATCTTGGCCAATAAATTACTGGATCGTTTTGGCTATAAAAAAGGTGCAGATGGTTATCGGACTTTACCCAATGGCAAAGCACTCACTTTAAAGTTTATGACGGAAAATAGTTCCAGTTCCGTGGTGCAATCTGAACTGTGGAAAAAGAATCTGGATGCAATAGGTATTCGCGTTGATTTTCAGGTCAGTAATTTTGCCGACAACTTAAAAGCCGCAACCCAATGCAAATATATGCTGTGGGGAGGAGCGTGGATTGCTGATTATCCCGAAGGGGAAAATTTTGCTCAGTTGCTGTATGGGCCGAATTCAGCACAGGGCAATTTAAGTTGTTATCAATCCAAAAGTTATGATGCGCTGTATCAGCAAATGTTAGCTTTACCGCCACAGCAACGCTTATCGTATTACGAAAAATTAAGCCGTCAAATCGAAGCGGATAATCCATGGATTATTCATAGTAGCCGTATTCGCAACTGGCTGTTGCATTCACAGGTTCAGGGTTTCAAAGCCCATCCAATGATGAATACCAACTGGCAATATTTAGATATACAGCCTGTAAAAAATAAATAAGCTTGGACAAAGAATGAAACAGTTGAATAAAAAAAATCGGTATTGGCTTAAAGAGGTATTGGTCGGTGGCCTTTTAATCTCAAGTTCTATGAGTTTATTGGCACAAAGCCCTGCCGACCCGCATAAAGTTTTACGTTATGTATTCCCTGTCGCTGAAACAGGGTTTGACCCCGCAGGTGTGCATGATTTGTACTCGGCACATGTCAACGGTTCAATTTTTGAAACTTTGTTTACCTACGATTATTTGGCATCGCCTGCAAAGTTGGTTCCACGTACCGCAGCCACTTTACCTGAAGTCAGTGCCGATGGTTTGACTTATACCATTCGTATCCAAAAGGGCATTTATTTTGCTGCGGATCCAGTCTTTAAGGGAAAAAAGCGTGAATTAACTTCGGCAGATTATGTGTATACCTTTAAACGCTTAATTGATCCGAACTTGCATTCTCCGAACAGTTGGTTACTGGATGGACGTATTTTGGGAATGGATGCCGTGTTGAAGCAGGCTGCTAAAACAGGCAAGTTTAATTACGATCAACCCGTTGCAGGTTTGCAAACGCCTGACCGATATACCTTGGTCATTCGGCTAACCAGTCCTGATCAAAACTTTCCGATGTTGCTGGCACATCAACCTGCGGGAGCCGTGGCACGTGAAGTCATCGAAAAATATCGAGATAAAGCAGGATTTGTCATGGGACATCCTGTGGGTACGGGGCCGTATTTGCTGACCCGTTGGACGCCTGGTTCCCGCATTATTTTGAAAGCCAATCCTGATTTTCGTAGTTTTGTCTGGAACTTTAAGGCTTCTAAGGCAGAAGACCAGAAAATCGTCAAAGCCATGCAAGGCAAAAAAATGCCACAAATTGGCGTGATTGATATTCAGGTGATGGAAGAAGGGCAATCACGTTGGTTATCTTTTATTAAAGATGAAATTGATTTGTTTGCTTTGGATGGAGAATTAACCGTTCAAGCTTTGCAAAATGGCAAACTCAAACCTGAGCTGGCAAAAAAAGGCGTACACCTGTCACGGATTACAGACCCTTCGATTGATTACCATTATTGGAATATGCAAAACCCAGTCGTGGGCGGTATGAGTAAAGACAAAATCGCTTTACGTCGTGCCATGGCGATGGCCTTTTCGGCAGATAACTACATCAATATTTTACAAAAAGGCGATGCACAACGCCTACAAGCTCCCATTCCGAATGGCGTGGTGGGCTATGATCCGAACTATAAAAGCAGTATTCCTTATTCGGTTAAAGCCGCCAATCTACTGTTAGACCGCTATCACTATAAAGTCGGTGCAGATGGTTGGCGCACTTTGCCGAATGGTAAACCTTTGCAAATTAATATGACGATCTCGGGTAATAGTGCGCGGAGTCAACAACAGGCAGAATTTTGGAAGAAAACGCTGGATAGTATCAAAATTAAAATGAGCACCCAGTCCTTACCATTTGCAGAAGCATTGAAGTTAGAAAAGCAATGCAAGACCATGTTTAAAAGTTCGGCTTGGATTGCTGATTATCCAGATGCCGACAACTTTATGCAGTTGTTCTATGGCAAAAATATCAACGTGACCAACAATGCTTGCGTCAAAATTCCTGAATATGACCGTTTGTATGAACAAACTCAAACAATGCCGCCTGGTCCAGAACGAGATGCATTGTATCGGAAAATGTCACGGTTGCTCGAAGTGTATATGCCCGTACAAATTATTGGTGCGCGTTATCGTAATGTCTTGGCTCAGCCCCGCGTGATTGGTTTTAAAAAGCATCCGATTTTGCCTGCGGAATGGATGTACATCGATATTGACATGAAGAAATAGAAATTAAATAAAACTGGAGTAATGATGAATCACCCGATCTTTAAATTGACCGCACTCAGTGTTTTGACCCTCGCTGTACAGCAGTTCACTTTTGCAGACTCTTCCACGCGTCAGACCTTGCCGCAATTTCAAGCCCAAGATATTCCTGCCCTGTGTGATGCCAAAATTAAAGACATTCAAAAGCAGTTGAAAAACTTTGAAGCTAAGCCGATGTCAGCACAGAACAATGCCGCACCTGTACTGGCAGAATGGGATCGTATTTTTGCTTCGTTTGAAGATTTTTATGGGCCTATTGGCTTATACAGCAATGTTTCTCCAGATGCAGCTTTGCGTAAAGCGGCTGAAGATTGTGAAATCAAGATTAGTCAGTTCCAGACCGATATTTATCAAAATCCGAAACTGTATCAACAAATTAAAAACACCCAAGCTAAGGATGCGATTGATAGCAAGTTTCGGGAAGATTTACTCAATGATTTTGAAAAAACAGGGATTCAGTTAAGTGCCGAAAAGCAAACACGTTTAAAAGTTATTTTGGCAGAACTGACGAAGATTGAGCAGGAATATGCGCGTAATGTGCGTGATAATCCGCAAAAGCTAGAGTTTACACCTGCCGAATTAAAAGGATTGCCGCAAAGCTATATCGATGCCTTAAAGAAAAATGACCAAGGCAATTATTTACTCGGTTTTGAATATCCAGAATATCGTCCTTTCATGGAATTGGCAGACAACGATGCTGCTCGTAAGCGTTATCAAATTGCCTATACTCGCCGTGGGGGTGAGCGTAATTTGATCTTGCTGAAACAAGCCATGGACTTGCGTTATGAATTGGCACAATTGTTTGGTAAATCCAGTTATGCGGAGTGGGCGTTACATAAACGTATGGCAGAAACGCCGGAAGCTGTGAACAAGTTTCTCTCAGATGTACATGCGACGGTTGCACCTTTAGAACAAAAAGAAGTGAATACACTGCGCGAGTTTCAAGCGAAAACCTTAAATATCCCCTTAGCGCAAGCCAAAATAGAGCGTTGGAGTGAGGCATATTGGAGTGAAAAGCTGCGTAAAGCTAAGTATCAGATCGACCAAGAAAAAATGCGGGAATATTTCCCAACTCAAGCCGCACAGGACTGGTTATTCGCTATTTCATCCAATCTCTATGGTATTGAATTTAAACCTGCCAAAGTTGATGTCTGGCAAAACGAAGTTGAATATTACGATGTGACCGATCAGAAAACTGGGCAACTCTTAGGCGGATTGTATGTCGATAAATTCCCACGTGAAGGAAAATACGGACATGCTGCTGTATGGGGGGTATATGGGGGTAGCAGCTTAACGGGGCGTAAACCGATTTCAGCCTTGGTCACCAACTTTAACCGCAAAGGCTTAAATAGTGATGAACTGGAAACCTTTGTGCATGAGTTCGGACATGCCTTGCATGGCATTTTGTCGACTACTCGCTATTCAGCCCAATCAGGCACATCGGTAGAACGTGATTTTGTTGAAGCCCCTTCGCAAATGTATGAGGAGTGGGCGAGACGCAAAGAAACATTGTCGAAAGTGGCAGATTATTGCCAACCTGCATGTCCACGAGTTGACGATAAGTTGATTGCCAAACTGAATGCAGTACACAGTTATGGTCGTGGCCTGCATTATGCCCGTCAAACTTTGTACGCCCAATATGATATGGCACTACATGGCAGTAATGCTTTGAAGGTACAGCCCTTAGATGTCTGGAAGAAAATGGAAGGCTCAACCGCATTCGGCTATGTACCCAACACGGAATTTCCTGGGCAGTTTGGGCACATCATGGGCGGCTATCAAGTGGGGTATTACGGCTATATGTGGTCTGAAGTGCTTGCTTTAGACATGCTTTCTGCTTTTGGCAAGAATTTGAATAATCCAGAAGTGGGGCAACGTTATCGCCAAACCATCTTATCTCAAGGCGGCCAGAAACCTGCGGAAGACTTGGTGAAAGATTTCTTGGGTCGCAAACCCGACAACAAAGCCTTTTTTGATGAAATTACCGGTCAACGGGTTAAATAGGGGGGCATCAAGATGCTGGCATATATCATACGTCGCCTATGGCAAATGATTCCGACCATGCTTGGAGTCGTGCTGCTAATTTTCTTTCTGTTTAACTGGGTCGGAGGCGATCCTGCCTATATTCTGGCGGGTAAAATGTCCAATCCAGAACAGATTGAAAATATTCGCCAACAGTTGGGGGTGGATCAACCCTACTATGTACAGTTATGGATTTTCATTAAACAGATTCTGACTTTTGATTATGGTCTAAGTTGGAGTACAGGAGAGTCGGTTTCACAGATTATCACCACACGGTTAGGTCCATCGTTGACGCTGCTCATTCCACTCACCATTTTACAAACCGTGATCTCGATCATTCTGGCACTGGCGGTGTCTGCGGTACGTGGCACGCTAACGGATCGTATGGTCATGATGATGTGTACGATTGGCATGTCGATCAGTATTTTGGTGTATATCATTGTTTTTCAGTATGTATTTGCTTATCAACTCAGTTGGTTCCCCGTGCAAGGTTGGAGTGATCGTTTTAGTGAAAACCTATTTAAATACGCCTTGCTGCCGATTTTAATCATGCTGGTGGTCAGTATTGCACCGACCTTAAGACTCTACCGCAGTTTTGTTCTTGATGAAGTGAATCAGGACTATGTGCGCACCGCACGTGCCAAAGGGGTTGGAGAACGTCGTATTCTTGGCGTACATGTCCTGCGGAATGCCTCTATCCCGATTATTACCGATGTTATGGCGACCTTACCTGCATTATTGATTGGGGCATTTTTGATTGAGCGCTTTTTTGGTATTCCGGGCATTGGGCGAGAAGTGATTATTGCAGTCGAACGTAGTGATTTTCCTGTGATTAAAGCCATCACGGTTTATGTGGCAGCAGCGACCATGATTTTTAACCTGATTGCCGATCTGGTGTATAAGTTGGTCGATCCTCGCGTACAGTTGAAGTAGGTGGACTATGTTAAGTGTGATATTTAAAAGAAAAGCACTGGATACAGCAGAAACCACTTCTTCTGGACTTTGGCAACTGGCGATGCGCCGTTTAAAGGCAGATCGTATCGCCATGATCTCATTGTTTGTGGTGCTATGTTATTTCGTGATGTTACTGCTGTCCATGACAGGGGTAATTGCCTCCAACTGGAATAAAGAAGTCGCTGTCAGCTATGCGCCACCCACCTTTATGGGGGCAGATGCTGTCCGTGATACAACCGAAAAAGTCGCTACTCAATCACAGGCTTTGCCTGAAAATCCCGTTGATCCTTTAAAAGATGTGATTCGTGAACTCAATACCGAAATTGCCAAAGAGCAAAGTACTGGTGGCGCGATAGATTATTACGGCGTGGTTGATCCCTTAGCAGAGGACATGAAAGCGATCGATCAGCAATTGGATGGGCATTTGCTCGATCAACAGGCTGAATTAAAACAAACTCTTCCTTTGGGTGCGGACAAATGGGGGCAGGATGTATTACAAAAAACCATTAAAGGTGCTGAAACATCCATTATTGTCGGGGTTGTGGCTGCGTTATTGGCGGTGCTGATTGGGACGGTGCTTGGGGCAATTTCAGGTTACTTTGGTGGCTGGGTCGATGATGTCTTGAACTGGTTTTATAACATCTTTACTTCTATTCCTTATCTGTTGCTGATTTTGGCCATCGCAGCGGTACTACAGCAAAAAGGGATTGTCTCGATAGTATTGATTCTGGGTTTAACAGGTTGGACGGGGGTTTATCGTTTAATTCGTGCTGAGTATATGAAACATACCTCGCGTGAATATGTACTGGCTGCCAAAGCCATTGGGGTCAGTCATTTTAGACGTATGTTTGTCCATATTTTCCCGAATGTTAGTCATATTGCTTTGGTGCAAATCTCGATTCTTGTGGTGGCATTTATTAAGTCCGAAGTCATTCTCAGCTTCTTGGGTTTTGGGGTGCCTGTGGGCGTTGTGTCATGGGGCAGTATGCTGAATGAGGCACAAAGTGAATTGATTTTAGGTAAATGGTGGCAACTGGCGGCAGCTTCCATCGCGATGGCCGTTTTGGTCACCGCATTTTCCATGTTTACCGATGCATTACGTGATGCACTGGACCCAAAACTAAAATAAGAGGTGTATGAACATGACTGAATCAAAACTAAATTCAATCTTATTAAAAGTTGAAAATCTTCAGGTCAGTTTTAAGGGAGAAAATAAACAGTACACCGAAACGGTGAAGGGAATATCTTTTGAAATTCCAGCGCATACCACGGTTGCCTTAGTGGGTGAGTCGGGCAGTGGTAAATCGGTAACATCTCTCGCGACTATGGGTTTACTGCCACCAGAGCAAAGCCGTATTTCGGCAGAAAGTAAAATTGTGTTTGAAGGCGTGAATTTACTGACCTTATCACGTGCAGAGATGCGAAAAATTTGTGGCAAAGACATCGCCATGATTTTTCAGGAACCGATGTCTTCGCTGAATCCTGTGTTTACTGTGGGCGATCAGATTGCAGAAGTGCTCAGGCTACATTTGGCAATGGGGCGTAAGCAAGCCAGAGCACGTACTTTGGAGTTGCTGAAAGAAGTGGGTATTCCTTCTCCTGAAACCAAAATAGATGCTTATCCCAGTCAGCTTTCAGGTGGGCAGCAACAACGTGTGATGATTGCGATGGCAATTGCCTGTGAACCGAAATTGTTGATTGCGGATGAACCCACCACAGCACTCGATGTGACCATTCAAAAGCAAATTTTAGATTTATTACAAGACTTACAGCAACGTCGTAATATGTCGATGTTGTTTATTACCCATGACTTGGCATTGGTGGGTGAAATTGCCGATCAAGTGATTGTAATGCGACATGGGGAAATTCGTGAGCAAGGCGCAGTAAAATCAGTCTTGGAGCAGCCACAAGATATTTATACTCGTGCTTTACTACAATGTCGTCCGCAACTGTCACAACGCCCGTTCCGCTTGCCGATGATCAGTGACTTTATGCAGCAACAAGGTCAGGATTGGATAGAAAAAGTGGTGACTGAAAAGCCTCCTGTACAGCGACAACGGGGCTTAAAGGGCAATGAAGAAATCATTCTGGATGTTCGAGACTTAAAAAAATCATTTTATAGTCGAAAAGGGTTGTTTGGAAAAGATGAGTTTCAAGCCGTCAAAGGTGTTTCGTTTCAATTGGCGAAAGGCAAAACTTTAGGCTTGGTGGGTGAGTCAGGTTCAGGTAAAACTACCATTGGGCTATTACTTATGCGGTTGCAACAAGCAACAGGTGGAACGGCTCGAATTTATGGTCAAGATATCTTGGCAATGTCAGACAAGCAGTTTGCTCAGTTTCAACGTAAAATCCAGATCATTTTCCAAAATCCTTATGCATCGCTCAACCCGCGCTTTACGGTAGGACAAATTCTACTGGAGCCGATGCAGGTGCATGGCATTGGCACCAATGATGCTGAGCGTAAAAAAATCGCCTTGGATCTGCTGGAGCGAGTCAGTTTGCCCGCATCGGCATATCATCGTTATCCACATGAGTTTTCGGGTGGACAGCGACAGCGCATTGCGATTGCACGCTGCCTAACCTTAAAGCCTGAAATTTTGATCTGTGATGAATCGGTGTCGGCATTGGATGTTTCTGTACAAGCACAGGTCTTGAATTTGCTGCAAGATTTACAGGATGAATTTGGCTTGAGTTATATTTTTATCTCACATGATTTGTCAGTGGTAAAATATATTTCTGATCAAATCATGGTCATGAATCATGGGGATATCGTCGAAATTGCCAATTCAGATGATTTGTATCAGTCGCCACAACATGAATATACTCAACGCTTGCTCAGTGCTATACCCAAGGGTGTTTAATCAATCACTGAGTTTGGATAACTAAAACGCTCACTAGATTGGGCGTTTTTTATGGGCGATTGGGAGATTCTTCGTGCGCCATAACTGAAAGCGGTCTTATTACACTGCATACATCACCTATAAAAAGAGCCACTCGAAAGTGGCTCAAATTTTAACTTGAATGATTAAAACTTTTTAAAGCCTTTGTTTACGCCAAATGGCTTACGTGGAGCTTGTTCATCACGAGTATCACGTTGGCCATATGAACCTTTGTTGCCAAAGTTTTCTGGGCGGCTATCACGTTGTGCATAACCAGAGTTATGGCGTGGTTCACGTTGAGCATAACCTGTTTGTGCATTGTCCTGACGGCGGTGCGTATGACCATTTGGGTTTTCACGACGTTCACGGTTGAATGCTGGCTTTGCTTGTTGGCCTTCATCTTCATTGTCACGACGTTGCTGACGTAAGAAACCGCCACGACGTGCTGCCATTGGTTTTTCTTGCATACGTTCAGTACGGCGTTTTGCCATACCGAATAGACCTGTACCTTGGCGTGGCTTAAGTTCAACTGATTTAGTTAAATTGTCGATGTCAGCTCTATCGAGTTCCATCCAACGGCCTGTACGTAATTCACGTGGTAAAATGACAGTGCCATAACGAGTACGTAATAGACGGCTAACTTTCAAGCCTTGAGATTCAAAAATACGACGAACTTCACGGTTACGCCCTTCTTTCACCACCACTTGATACCAACGGTTAATCCCGTCACCACCAATTTCAGAGAATGATTCAAATTTTGCAGGGCCATCGTCTAACACCACGCCACGCAGCATGTTGTTACGGATTTGTGGAGTAACTTCGCCCATAACACGTACAGCGTATTCACGCTCAATTTCATTCGATGGGTGCATTAAGCGGTTTGCAAGTTCACCATCATTTGTGAACAGCAACAAGCCTGTAGAGTTAATATCTAGACGACCCACCATAACCCAACGATCATTGGTAATGCTAGGCAAGTTATCAAATACGGTTGGGCGTTGTTCAGGGTCGTTACGTGAACAAATTTCACCTTCTGGCTTGTAGTAAATCAGAACACGACGACGAATTTCATCTTCAATTTGGAACTGCACTTTACGACCATCGATGCGAAGCTCATCGCCTGGCTCAATACGTTCGCCCACTTGAGCAACACGACCGTTGACACTCACACGACCAGCAGCAATGACCTCTTCCATATAACGGCGAGAGCCGAGACCAACTCGTGCGAGTACCTTTTGCAATTTTTCACTCATGACAGCATAACCTTAGAAATTATCATCAACAGTTCACCTATTTACGACTTCGGTGCTTGCGCATCGAGAGCCATAAAAGCTTCCTTGGCATCCTGTAGGGGAGGCAATTGACCAATCGATGTTAGGCCAAATGCATTTAAAAACTGTGGCGTTGTAACCAACAACGCGGGTCTTCCTGGGAGTTCCCTAAAACCAGATTCTTTAATCCAGTTCCAGTCAAATAGGGTTCTTAATATTTGACTATTATTAGAAACTCCACGAATTTGTTCAATGTCCGCACGAGTCACGGGTTGGTGGTAAGCCACCACCGCCAAGATTTCGAGCAGAGAAGGCGACAAGCGGGTTGGACGCTCAGGCCAAGTTTGACTAATAATTTGACGATACTTGGCGCGTACTTGAAAGCGGAAACCTTGTGCAGTTTCTACCAACTCAATAGAGCGACCATGTTGTAAGACCATTAATTGTTGTATCAGTTGACGAAGTTCAGACTTGGAGTATTGATCTTGAAAGGCTTCTTTTAGACGTGCCAAAGAAACTGGTGCATCACTCGCAAAAATAATAGCTTCCAGTTGCATCAACACTTCATGTTGAATTTCGGATTGAGAAAATAGATCAGCTTCACTCATACGTGTGCTCCTTGGACACTAAGAGGCGCCTCTATGCCTGAACCCACAATTTGAATACGTTGTTGACGGGTCAGTTCCAGTACAGCCATAAACGTCACAACCACACCCATACGCCCCTGACTAGGTTTGAGTAGTTCAATAAAATCGAGAACTTCACCTGCTTGCAGCTTTTCTTCAATAAATGCAATTCGCTCTTCAAGCAATACGGGTTCTTGCTCAATTTTGTGGGTTACTGGTTCTGGGCGGTTAAACACGCAAAACAAAGCATCATGCAAAAGATTGACGGAAAAGCCTTCATGACGGACTGCGACATCGCCCAGACTCACATTCGTCTCGAATGTATCACGCTCAAGCACGCTCATTTGCCCCAAGCGTTCAGCTGCTTGTTTGACACGAAGATAAGTTTCTAAGCGATCAATCAACGCTTGTTTTGGGTCTTTTTCAACAGCAATACTGGTGGGTTTCGGGAGCAACAAGCGAGATTTTAAATCTGCCAATAAAGCGGCCATCACCATATAGTCAGCAGTCAGCTCAATATTTAATGACTTCATGGCATCCATATAAGAAAGATATTGGGCTGCAATGGGTGCAATGTCTAACTGTAATAAGTCGAAGCCATTTTTTTGAATCAGGTAAATTAAAAAGTCGAGTGGTCCTTCGAAATGCTCCAAGAGAATTTCAAATGCGGCAGGAGGAATATATAAATCCTCAGGGATGGAGTCTTGCCATTCATCCAGAACACGGATGTGCGGCGTTTCTTCCATAGCATTATGGACGGATTGATTCATTACAGTTATTGGCCACGCGAATTTTCAAAGGCATGATTATGTGCTTTTTGAATCAGTACTTAGGGGAGAAAGTAGAGGTGATTAAAAAATACATAATTTTAATAGGCCTTAGTGTAATGCATATTCGGTGATGAATACATTACTTGACCAATCAAATAACAAAAAAAGCGGTAAATAAATACTGAGTATTTATTTTTGTGATGAACGTCAAGGCTATCTTTTATTCGCATTGATGAGAGCAAGCTTATGAAAGAACAATAAAATAAGATAATTAGGCTTAAAACAGAATCACTCGATCAAGGGGAGAGCCTTGAGTTGAGACTCGCCACCTGATGGTTCAACTTATTCAAAAGCGCTGACATCGCCTACGCCTTTACGAATGACAACAGGACTGTCTCCAGATAAATCCACAATACTGGTGGTGCTTAAGGTACCTAAGCCGCTATCAATAAATACATCAATGCGTTTTTCCAGTTGCATCTCAATTTCATAGGGATCATCGAGTGGGTCAGCACTCCCAGGTAAGATTAAGGTACTGGTGAGTAAAGGTTCACCTAATTCTTTCAGTAGCATTTGACAAATTGGGTTGCTTGGAATGCGCAGACCAATCGTTTTCTTTTTGGGGTGCATCAAGCGTTTAGGTACTTCGCTGGTGGCTGGTAAAATGAAAGTGGTCACAGCAGGGGTATTATTTTTGAGTAAACGATACATGGCATTATCGACTTTGGCATAGGTAGCAATGTCGGATAAATCTGAACAAATAATCGCGTACTGATGCTTTGGCCCTAAGCCACGAATCTGTGAAATTCGTTCCATTGCATTCTTATTTCCGATCTGGCATCCAATCGCATAAGCAGCATCCGTTGGATAAACCACCACATCACCCGCGCGAATACGTTCCACTGCCTGACTGATTAAGCGCGGTTGTGGATTATCAGGATGTATTCTTAAGTGCAACATATTTTTCTCCTGATTTTTTAGATATTATCTGCTGAAATTACAACATGTTGTCATGTAACTTTGATGAATTTCTGTAATTAGTCCAGCATTTCGCGTTGAAACTCGTCACTTTGTAATGTTTTGCCACTTCTTGTACACGCACAGATACAGTCAATAAAGTATTTTGCATCTCGTGGTAGCGCCACTTCTCCAGAACAATAACGTTGTACTTGTGCATATACATTATCTTTAAAAGTCGAACCATCACCCCCTTCACCAGTCAGGTTATCGAGCGAGACCCGGAATTTTCGACCAAAGGCTTTGGCAAACATCCATTCAATTGCTTGTGGTTTAATTTCTACTTGTTCAAATAAAGCTTGCTGTTCTTGTGTACGACCATCGGGAGCATACCAATAGCCTAAATCTGGGAGTAAGCGACGTTGTTCACCAGCAATCGTCCAATGGCTAATTTCATGTAAAGCACTATTAAAGAAACCATGAGCAAATTGAATACGCGCGGGCTGTTGCTCTGTCGCTGGAAAATATTCAGGTTCGTCTTCGCCGCGAATCAAATTCACATTAAGGTGGGAAAACCAGTAATTAAAGTGTAAGATGAGCCAGTCAACTTGTTCAGTTTCTGACTGTAAATTCGCCCATTCCAAACGTTGCACTTGGTCTGGTGAAATGTCAAAATGAACAGTTGAAAGTGTGCTAACAAGTGATTTTTTATTCACTTCTGTTTGCGGCTGCAACAGATGCATGACTGTGTTACCCAAAATGGTCTGTCTAAATAAGTACAAAATTGTATCTTAATCTTTGACAGAGTACTGATGAATTTGTAGAATTGCCGCCTTAATTATGTCAGCAAATACCTTTCCGGCACAGATTGAGCCGTTTAAATGGGCTGAACAAGGCTTTACATGGTCAGGTACCCTGCCATTGTCTCGCTTTGCTCGTATCGCTCGTGAAGCTGTTGGATCAATTGATGATCAATTGATTAACATAGACTGTAAGCTATCAATGGATGCGTATCATCGCATTGTATGGTTAGATGGTCACGTTGAAACGACTGTTCCAATGGAATGTCAGCGTTGTTTAGACGCGGTTAGTATTGAACTCGTTTCAGATTTTCATCTAGCTCTAGTGGATGATGAGTCACTGATAGAGCGCTTGGATGAGGATGCTGATTTCATCGTCTTAGGTGAAAGTGAAGCAACGACGAAAGGTAGCTATGATGCGCCTGCGACGGCTGATTTACTGTCTCTGATAGAAGATGAATTGTTATTGTTGATGCCTTTGTCTCCTAAGCATGATGCTTGTGAACATAAGCACCAACCTGCCATTGAAGAGCTTGTTGAAGAAAAACGGGATAACCCGTTTGATGTTTTGGCAAGTTTGAAGGGTAAACTTAACTAATTTTTGTGTTATACTCTTCCGTATAAGACAACTGAATTTGTTCTGATCCATATTTTTCGATTTGTAAGGAGCCATCATGGCCGTTCAGCAAAACCGTAAAAGTCGCTCTCGCCGTGACATGCGCCGTTCACATGACGCTTTAACTGAGAATGCATTAACTGTAGACCAAGCTACTGGTGAGACTCACCGTCGTCACCACGTATCTAAAGATGGTATCTACCGTGGTCGTCAATTATTCGCTAAAGTATCTGCTGAATAATTGATGAAGCATTAAGTGATGAGCTTAATGAAAAAATTGGGAGCGTAAGCTCCCTTTTTTTTGCCTTCGATTTTTGTTGTATTTCGCAATTACCAAAAACAAAATTAAGTGTTAAATTTCCGCTCCATGAATGAGCAGTGACTACATAAAGGATTTTTTATATGTCTGCTAGACCACTCGAACAAGCAGCTCAAGCAACAAAAACTGCATTTGTGTTTCCAGGTCAAGGTTCGCAAAAAGCTGGCATGCTAGCTGAACTTGCTGAACAGTTTAGTGGTATTCGTGACACGTTCGCGGAAGCTTCTGAAGCCCTTGGTTTTGATTTATGGCATATTGCCCAAAGCGGTGAAGGCTTAGACCAAACTGAATTTACACAACCTGTATTGCTTACAGCCAGTATCGCTTTATGGCGTGTGTGGTTGGAGTTGGGTGGTGTTGCGCCTAAATACCTCGCAGGTCATTCATTGGGTGAATACAGTGCTTTGGTTGCTGCTGGTGCAATGTCATTAGGCGATGCTGTTAAGTTGGTAAACTTGCGTGGCAAGCTTATGCAAAATGCAGTACCTCAAGGTAAAGGTGCAATGGCAGCGATTTTGGGTCTAGAAGATGCCAAAGTTCTTGAGTTGTGTGCTGAAGTCACAGCACAAGGTCAGGGTTCGGTAGAAGCAGCAAACTACAATGCGCAAGGCCAAGTGGTTATTGCGGGTGAAAAAGCTGCTGTAGAAGCGGTGATGGCAATTGCAAAGGAACAATCAGGCAAAGCGATTGCACTTCCTGTGTCTGTACCATCACATTGTTCGTTGATGAAACCAGCTGCCGAGCAATTCGCACTTGCTTTGGAACAAACTGCCATTGAGCTACCTGGCATTCCTGTAATACAAAATGTCAACGCGGAAATCGCGACAGATGTGGCGCAATTACGTCAGGCATTGACTGCACAATTGTACCAATCTGTGCAATGGACCAAGACGATGCAGTCTGTGCAAGATCAGGGTATTCAATTTATTGTTGAGTGTGGTCCTGGTAATGTGCTGGCCAATCTTGCGAAACGTTTGCCAAATATAGAAAAAGCATTCCCAATCGATACGAAAGGTCGTATGGAGGATGCACTGAATGCCATTTTAGTGGCAGAAGGAAAAATTGCATGACACAAGAACGCAAAGTCGCTTTAGTGACAGGCGCAAGTCGAGGGATTGGTGCTGCCATCGCTCAACAATTGATTCAAGACGGTTATTTTGTAGTGGGTACTGCGACTTCTGAGTCGGGTGCGGAAAAATTATCAGCAGCATTTGGCGAAAATGGTGCAGGTAAAGTGCTTGACGTGCGTGATGGCACAGCAATTGATGCTTTGGTTACAGATATCGAACAAAATTATGGTCCAGTTCTTGCACTTGTAAATAATGCAGGGATTACTCGTGATAATTTGTTGTTGCGTATGTCTGAAGATGACTGGGATGATATTCTGAACATTCATCTAAAAGCAGTTTACCGTTTATCAAAACGTGTTCTTAAAGGCATGACCAAAGCGCGTTTTGGACGAATTATTAATATTAGTTCTGTGGTTGCGCATTTCGCAAACCCAGGTCAGGCAAACTATTCAGCTGCTAAAGCAGGCATTGAGGCGTTCAGCCGTAGCCTTGCAAAAGAAATGGGTAGCCGCCAAATTACTGTGAATTCAGTTGCACCAGGTTTTATTGCAACAGAAATGACAGAACAGTTAAGCGAAGAAATTCGTAAAAAAATGAGCGAACAAGTGGCACTTCAGCGCTTAGGTGAACCACAAGATATCGCGAATGCTGTAAGTTTCTTGGCTTCTGAGAAGGCAAGTTATATTACAGGTACGGTTTTACACGTAAATGGTGGTTTATACATGAGCTAATTAGCTGATGGATAAACTTTCAAAAAATTAGAGTTTCAATTAAACTAACGGCATTTAAAAACGCCACAAGCAATGAGGAGAATTCCTGTGAGCGATATCGAACAACGCGTTAAACAAGCGGTTGCAGAACAATTGGGTCTTAAAGTAGAAGAGATCAAAAACGAAGCATCTTTCATGGATGACTTGGGTGCGGACTCTCTAGACCTAGTTGAACTTGTAATGTCTTTCGAAAATGATTTTGACATCACTATTCCTGATGAAGATTCTAACGAAATCACTACAGTTCAATCTGCAATTGACTATGTTTCTAAGAAACTTGGTTAATTGTTGATGTTCAGCGCTGCTGAAAGAAAAGCCACCTTTTAGGTGGCTTTTTTAATGTCTGTATATACTGAGTTTTTGGAAGTAATGTTATAAGCATTTTTAGGTAAGTGAATATACTTACAAATAGAGGTCGTACTTCTTAAAATTTAATTTTAATTTATGAGTATAAGATAATGAAAAGACTTAAGACTAGAGCAGAGATGTACTTAGTATTAAAGTTGAGCGCTGTAGTTGGTTTGTTTGTAACAAATAATGTAGATATTAAAGTACAGTTTTATGTGTTTTTAAGTTTTATTTAATAATTGTGGAAAATGATATTGATGGAAATAAATAATAATGAATATATATATGTATAATGAAATAAATAAATATTAATTTTAGTTAACCAGTACGCATTTTTATACTGATTAATTTAAAAATATTAATCAAAATCGATTTTAAAATTTTATTTACTCATAGAAATCTCTGTAAATTTTTTTAATTATTAATATTTTCTTAATAATTTTATTTATATTGTACTTTGAAATAATGTAGTTAAATTATTGAATTTAATTGCTAAAATTCTCTGTGAGAGATAAGCCACAGTGTTCTGTGGATATAAGAAATATCTAAAGTAAAAATATGAGAATGCGAAATAAGAAAGTGCAAGAAATGACTTGGCATAAAAGAATTGCTTTACTAGTCACATTATTATGTAGTAGTTCAGTTTATGCGGTTCAATTAAAAACGTTGTTAAAGACAGCTTTGGAGCAAGACCCAATGATGTTGGAAGCACAAGCAAATGAAGAAGCAGCATTAAGCAGAGTAAAAGAGTCAAAATCATTACATTATCCAACCTTAGCTTTGACTGCCAACCAAATTTTGGGTCAATCTCATAAGAGTCAATATGATTATGTGAGTGAAGATTTTACACCAGGGGTTAAGGGCAGTCTGAACCTTTATTCATTTGGTGCAATTACTGCTCAGGTAGATCGTGATAAAAAAAAATCTGAGTATTTTGAGCAGAAAATTGATGAGACTGCGGAAGAGCTAGGCTACAACATCGGTTCTGAATATTTGAAAGCACTCAATGTCCATGAAGCACTTGCTGTACAGATGCGAAGTTTGGAACGTCACAATAAATTTACGCAAGATATTAGTGTGATTGTGCAATATGATGCAGGACGCCGCTCTGAACTCACACAAGCACGTGCTCGTCAAATGCAGGTAGAACACACGATTAGTAGCTTGCAGCGTGAATTGGGTTTTGCACTGAGTCATCTAAAAAAATATTCATCTGAAGTGATTGATCAGGATACGCTGAGTGATCCATTTATTGGTCTGGCGCCGTCTGAATTTATATCGCGTTATCAATTGACCGAAGTTACACAGCACCCATCTTATTTGGCTCAGGAAGCCGAGCTTGAGAGTATTCGTTCTGAGGTGAAGTACCGTAAAGCAAAACGTTATCCAAGTGTTAACTTGGAGGGGAACGTGACTACTGAAGACCGTCAAGTGTATCTGAATATGTCATGGGATTTGTTGAATCGGGGAGCGAAATATTCTGTCGAACAAAGTGGGCAATCTGCTGTAGCAGCAAAAGCACGGCTTGATCAAATTCAAAGGGATATTGAAGAACGGGCACGTACTGCAGAAATTGATATGTTTCAGAGTCGGCTAAAAATGAATATTTCGCAAGAGCAAATTCTCGCTTCACGTAAGGTGGTCAGTGACAATGAAAAGCAATTTAAAATTGCACGTAAAAGCCTGATAGATGTGCTCAATGCCTATAACGAATTGGCTGGGGTCGAAATGGCTTATGTGACTGCACAGAATGATTATCGAATGGCAGCGTTGGCTTATTTGCGTGCTCAAGCCAACATTAGTAATTGGGCAAGGCAGTAATAATAAAGACTGCTGATCCAAAGCGGATGTGGATCATGCGTAATTGACCTAAAGGTCAAGTTATTAGAATAGGATGACATAAAGAGAATGAAATCCATAATAGAGCATATTGCTTTGGCAACCCGACTATTGGGAAGCCCTTTACCTGTAGCTACCTTGATGGCGCAGGTGACGCATGACCAAAATTTAAATGTCAACTATCCTTCTTTGATTGAAGTATTAAAAAGCCATGGTTTTGAAAATACGCTAAGTAAAAAAGCACTACATGAAATTCCTGCATTGGCTGTGCCTGTAGTTATAGTTTTGCAGCAAAATGAAGCTGCTGTTATTACTCAAATTCATGGCTGCGGAGCAGATCGGGTTTATGAGTTACAACAAATTGATGGTTTAAAGCAAAGAATTGATCATTCGCAGCTATCAGCATTGTACTTGGGATACAGTTGGTTTATTAAACCAAAACTGACCAGTGACTTACGTTCTGAGTTACCGGAGTATCACTTGCCTAAAGCATGGTTTTGGAAAGTCATTTGGCGTTTTCGAGCTTACTATTCGCAAGTGATTTTAGCGACATTTGTTATTAACTTTTTGGCATTGGTCAGTTCTCTGTATGTCATGAATGTTTATGACCGAGTTATTCCAAACAAATCTTATGAAACGCTTTGGGTGCTCAGTATTGGGGTAATTTTGGCGATTAGCTTTGAGTTTGCCGCAAAAATGATCCGTGGGCATTTGACAGATATAGCGGGTAAAAAAGCTGATTTAATTATCAGTTCAGCCATTTTTCGTCGTGTGATGAGTTTGGATTTGGCGGAGCGTCCTGTTTCATCGGGTTCTTATGCCAATAACCTACGTGAATTTGAATCTGTCAGAGAGTTCATGACCAGTGCAAGTTTGTTGGTATTAGTCGATTTACCTTTCCTTTTGCTCTTTATTACCGTGATTTGGATGATTGGTGGAACGTTGGCAATGGTTCCTTTAATTTTAATTCCAATCGTGATGTTGGTTGGTCTGCTTTCACAAAGACCTTTAGCGCGATATATCAACGAATCAATGAAAGAGTCGTCACAACGTCAAGGTTTGGCGGTAGAGGCAATTGAAGGGATTGAAACATTAAAAGCCAATAATGCAACCAGTTGGGCACAGCAAAAGTGGGATTATTACACGGCTAAGACTGCTGCTTCGAGTACTAAAACTCGAGATTTGAGTAATTTTGTGGTTAATTTTTCTGTTGCCATTCAGCAATTAAACACAGTGATATTGGTGATTGTCGGAACTTATTTAATTCATAGTCCAGACCCAAATCATAAAATTACGATGGGGGCTTTAATGGCTTCAGTGATTTTGTCGGGGCGTGCTTTGGCACCCTTGGCGCAAATCTCAAGCTTAGCCATTCGTTTTCAGCAAGCTAAAATTGGTTTACAAGGCCTGCAAAGCATTATTGAACGTAAAATTGAACGTCATCCAGATCGGCAATATATCAGCTTAGATCAAGTGAATGGCGAACTTAAATTTCAAAACGTGAGTTTTAAATATCAACAGGATATTCCTCCAGTACTTAAGGGATTGAATTTAAATATTGCGCCTGGAGAAAAGGTAGGAATACTAGGGAAAATTGGCAGTGGTAAGACTACTACGTTAAAACTCGCCAGCGGTATGTTTGAGCCACTAGAGGGGAATGTCACGTTAGATGGTGTGGATTTACGACAGTTAGATCCAAATTATTTACGCAATCAGGTCGCATTTTTAGGGCAAGCACCCCGTTTGTTTCTGGGGACATTACGTGAAAACTTGGATTTGTCACGACAAGATGGTTTTTCTACAGATCAAGAGTTGTTATTGGCATTGAAACGATTTGGTCTGGACAGTTTAATTCAAAATCATCCGCGTGGTTTGGATATGCCTTTAGGTGAGGATGGTTTAGGACTTTCGGGTGGTCAGAAACAAATTATAGCCTTGGCTCGATTAACATTACGTTCCCCACGTGTAGTGTTATTAGATGAGCCAACCAATGGTTTAGATCAGTTAACTGAACGACAAACACTGACAGCATTGCATCAGTGGTGTAAAGACAAAACTTTGTTGGTGGTGACGCATCGGACTCAAGTTCTGAGTATTGTGAGTCGTGTTGTGGTGATTGACCAAGGTCAGGTGGTCATGGATGGCCCGCGAGATGAAGTTCTGAAGAAACTCGCTTTAAATGAGCAGGCGAAATCAGCAACAACACAAAACTCAACGGTTACGACAGGACAACCAAGTTCGACAGTAACCACGGGGCAAAAAGAAGGTCGTACCATCGTGATCAAACCAGATCATGCATCATCTGTACAAAATCATACGAATAATACGCAATTAGAAAAAATAAATGTTGAGTAGTCGTGTCAAACAAATCGACATCAACGTAAGTGAGGCATATGGAAGAATATCGAAACCCACCCGCAGAACGGGTTCAGTCGAAAGACTTGGAATTGTTGAATGACTTGAATGCTGCCTTACAAACGGAAAGGCATACGGGCTTGTTTTGGACAATTGGGTTGTTATTTGTATTTATGGTTGTGTTTGTTTTTTGGGCTTATCACAGTCATGTAGAGGAAGTGACACGTGGTCAAGGTAGTGTTATTCCAACCAGTCGTGAGCAGATTTTGCAAAGTTTAGACCCTGGAACAATCAAAGAGATGCTGGTGAAAGAAGGGGATATTGTTGAAAAAGGACAAATCTTACTTCGGTTAGATGATACTCGAAGTTCGGCAATCTTAAGGGAAAGTGAGGCAAAAGTTGCCAATCTTGAAGCAATGTCCGCCCGTTTAAGAGCTGAATCTTATGGAACAGAAATCAAATTTCCTAATGGAATTAGTGAATCTTTAAAACATCGTGAACGCGCAGCATATGTTGCACGTCGTCGTGCAGTGGATGAAGCGGTTGCAGGCTTGCAAACCAGTAAAGCCATGTTGGATCGTGAAATTTCGATTACGTCACCTATGGTCGCAGAAGGGGTAATGTCTGAAGTTGAGTTGCTACGTATGCGACGTCAATCTTCAGATTTGGCTTTGCAAATTAATGAAAAGCGCAATCAATATGCAGCGGATGCCAATAATGAATTGGTACGGGTTGAGTCAGAATTGGCACAAGCCAAAGAAAATATGGCAATGCGTGCTGATCCTGTAGATCGTTCACTGATTCGCGCACCCCTAAGAGGTATTGTTAAAAATATCAAGATTAATACAGTCGGTGGTGTGGTACAGGCTGGACAAGACATTATGGAAATAGTTCCACTGAATGACAAATTATTGGTTGAGGCTTATATCCGTCCTCAAGATGTTGCATTCGTACATCCGGGGCTTGGTGCGATTGTCAAAATTACTGCTTATGACTATGCCTTGTATGGTGGTTTAGAGGGTAAGGTAACTTTAATTAGTCCTGACACATTAAGAGATAAAACACGGCCAAGTGAACTAAACCTAAATCCAGATGAGGCGTACTACCGTATTTTAGTGGAAACGAATCAGAATTCACTAACTGATAAAAATGGTAAAACCATGCCAATTATTCCCGGCATGATTGCCAGTGTAGACGTCAAGACTGGAGAAAAAACTATATTTCAATATTTAATAAAACCAATCACTCGAATGAAGCAGGCTTTACAAGAGAGATAAAGGTATTCTTTCGGCAGAAACTCTATATTTTAATAGGGTTTTTGTTATTAGAATAAATGAACCAGAATTGGGTTAATCTTCTATTATTTTAATAAGTTAATATATATTTTAGATGTATATTATATGGTATTGATTTTTATGTCATGTTTATAAAGTTTTGTTGTCTATTTTTTATTCAAAAATAATTAATATAAAAATATAATTCATCTATCTGAAAAATATGTGAACTGGTTCATGTTATTTTAAAATTTATAATTAATGCTATTGTTTTTTTTTCTTTTTTTTATATTCTTTTAAAAAAGCATTATAAAAAATCATCACATAAACTCTTAATTTTTTTAAGGCTTTTGTGGAATAAAAATAAATTCCCTTGTTTCATTTAAGGGTTAGGAAAATGAAATAGTAATAAAAGAGGTGGGTATTATGGATGTTAAAAGATTAATATTGGTGGTTGGGTGCTCATTATTCTGGATTGGATGTTCAACTACGAATAAGAAGCCCCCTTTTGAACATTGGAATCAATTTGGTTCAAAACCTTATTTACAGCCTAAAGTTATTAAGGAAGGTCATACTCAGGTTGTATTTATTCGTGATAAAGACGGATTAAAAGGGCCAGCAGCAAATGTTTTCATTGAAGGACATTATTTAACGTCATTACTACCTGGTTCATTTAAAGCATTACAGTTATGTTCACGTCCTACCCACATAAATGCAATTTATACGCAAAGTGCGTTTAACTATGCCAATGCCCGTCGATTGAATTCTACGCAATCGCTTACAGAAGGTACTACACAATATTTCAGATTGGTTGGAGGCAACAATCAAGCAATACAAGTGCAAGAGTTAACAGAGACTCAGGCGCAAGCGTTGTTGCCAGATCTTAAAGAAGCTGTTGCGACTAAATCGCGTGTCAAAGAGACCGAAGAATGTACACAGCCTGTATATGTTCAAGTACCAGTCAAAACAGTACTTAAAAAATACACTTTACAAGCCAGTACATTATTTAATTACGCGAAGTCTGGTCCAAATGATTTGACTTCTCAAGGTCGTAAAGAAGTTGCTGAAATCGCTTCTGAAATTACTCAGGATCAAGAAGCTATTAGCCATATTGCTGTTATTGGATATACAGATCCTGTTGGGTCAGATAATTCGAATCAACAACTCGCACAACGTAGAGCAGAAACAGTACGAGCACTGTTGGTTCAAAATGGAGTAATGAAAAAGAATATTTTAGTTGAAGGGCGTGGTGAGCAGGAACTTGTGGTGAGTGATTGTGATCAGAAGTATGCCAATGATAAGGCAGCACGTGAGCAATGTGATTTTCCAAATAGACGGGTAGAAATTATCACCTATGGAATAAAAGTTGAATAAACATTGCTCTCTGTATTTATTCACAATTTTAACAATCGAGTCATAAGAAAAGGATAAATAAAATGCCAAATCAAACAGTCACTATAAAATTACATGATGCGAAAACCATTATTTCGGCTTTGCAAGTTACTAAAGGCCACGATCAGCCTGTAACGATTCAGGCGCAAAAAGGGATTAATTATGAGTTGATTGATGATGCAACTCAATTTGCACCAGAAAATATCAAAATTCAGCGTGTAGGTAATGATCTATATATAAGCTTTGAAGATGATGGTACGAATGCGCTGGATCCTGATCTGGTTATTCAGGGTTATTACGGTACTGATGGGACGACAACCAATTTACTGATTGGTCTGCATGAAAATGGCAGTTATTACGCTTATGTACCTGAAACAGGTGCTCAGCAACATGCAGTCAGTATGCTCGCTGATCAAGTGAGTGTTGCACAAGCCTTGGGCGGTGAGCCATTAACCTCTGCATCATATGAATTTAATCCATATTGGTTGCTTGCTTTAATTCCTCTAGTCGGTTTAGCCGCTGCTGGAGGTGGCGGCGGAGGTGGAGGTGGTACACCAGCTCCATCTGCGGACAAACCTGATGTAGTGGCTTTAAATGGTGGTGTAGTTACGGTTAAACCTGGCTCAAATAATGTTAAACAAGTCATTACCTATACCGATGAATCTAATAATTCAGTGTCCTTAACAGCAACAAAAGGGGTTGATGGTAAATGGAGTCTAGATAAAACCCCAACAGGTGTAAGCATCAATTCCACAACAGGTTTGGTGACTATTGGTATGGATGCTGTGAAAGATGGCAGCACAGTGACTTCTACGGGGACTAACTCAAGTAATAATACCGCGACTGATAGTGATACGGCTAAGGTGGATGATAGTACTCCAACTTCAGCAGATGCACCCGATGTTGTTGCTTTAGCGACAGGTGCTGTTGCTATAAAACCTGGTGCAGATAATGTTAAGCAAGTTGTTACCTATATAGATGAAACCAATAATGCTGTGACTTTAACAGCGACAAAAGGGACTGATGGTAAATGGAGTCTAGATAAAACGCCTAGCAATGTTGCAATTGATCCTGCAACGGGCTTGATTGCGCTTGGTCCAGATTCAGTCAAAGACGGCTCAATTGTTAAGTCAGTCGGTAGCGATGCGTATAACAACACTGCGACAGACAGTGATACGGCCAAAGCAGATGAGACCGATCCTCAAGGTACAGATTTAATTGCAGATAAACCTGATGTATTGGCGCTGGTAGGTGGTTCTGTAACAGTCACGCCTGGCGCGGACAATGTTAAAGAAGTGATCAGCTACACGGATGAATCCAATAATCCTATGATTCTAACGGCAACTAAGGATGCAAGTGGAATTTGGAGTTTAGACAGTACACCAACTGGCGTGATTATTAATCCTGTGACAGGCGTTGTTACTATTGGAATGGAGGCTGTAAAAGATGGAAGCACCGTCACTTCAGTGGGTTCAGATCAATTTGACAATACTGCGAATGATAGTGATACAGCCAAAGCAGATGTTTCAAGCTACACAATAACCTTTGATTCGATTACCAATGACACTGGCAGTTCCAGTAGTGATTTCATTACCAATGACAATACCTTGTTATTTAAAGGCACGGTAGATCTAGCTGAGGGCAACAGCCTCAGTGTGAAAGTCGGTGACAAGACCTATAGCACCAGTGACCTCAATTCAAAATTAACAGTAGATGGTTCAGGTAACTGGACCCTGAATCTCACAGGCAGCGCTTTGGCAGATGGTACTTATCCTGTTGTTGCAACGGTTAAGGATACAGCGGGCAACAGCAAAAGTACCACCAGCCAGAACGTGGTGATTGACACCAAGATCGACACCGATAATGACGGTCAAACCGTGACCTTTGATTCGATCACCAATGATACAG
>NZ_VXLD01000014.1:0-72225 GCF_008867985.1 Acinetobacter tandoii | reverse complement strand
ACTAATATCTATCTTATTCAACGCTTTGAATAAATTCCCATATTTGTTTAATTATTTTAATAAGAATGGGCCGTATTCAGAATTTTTAGCGCATCAAAGAACACTGAAAAATAATGATATGTTTAAAAAATGTTATTCAACTTCAATCAAAAGCTATTAATTTATAAAATATCAATTAAGTAAAAAATTACATTGAGGAAAATTTTGGAGCATTTCACTTTTATTGAACGTATTACAGCGTGGTCAAATCAATATGCTTGGTTAGATATGTTTTTATCATTAAGTCTATTGATATTACTCGCGATTTTAACCAATTTTATTGCGAAAAAAGTTGTTGTTCGCGGTATTCGTAAAGTGATCTCCAAATTAAAGTTTGCCAATCATGATATCGTTACTCAGCATCATGTCATTAGTAGAATTGCCAATATTGTTCCTGCTCTAGTCATCATGAATGGGATTGTGGCCATCCCTCATCTATCTGTGAAAATTATTAGCTTGGTTCAAATGGCAGCTCAAGCTTTTATCTTTCTTACTTTTGCACTTGCAATCGGTGAAAGTTTAAATATCTTTAATGCAATTTATCAGCGTAACCCCAAGTCTAGAAACAAGCCGATTAAAGGCTATTTACAGTTGGTGAAGCTGGTCATATTTGTGGTCTGTGCTTTGATGATTATTGGTACATTCTTGAAAAAAGATGTATTCACCTTGTTGGCTGGTTTTGGTGCCATGGCAGCAGTATTGATGTTGGTGTTCCAAAATACTATTTTGTCATTAGTGGCTTCTGTACAGATTTCATCTTATGACATGGTCCGCATCGGAGATTGGATTGAAATGCCTTCTTTAAATGCAGATGGTGATGTCATTGATATGTCATTACATACAGTCACCGTTCAGAATTTTGACAAGACTTTTACCACCATTCCAACCAATAAACTGGTGACCGACACCTTTAGAAATTGGCGTGGTATGGCGCAGGCAGGTGTTCGTCGCATAAAACGTGCAATCTTTATCGATCAAAGCAGCGTGCACTTTATGGATAAGGAAGAACAACAGAAACTGAAGGAGTTCTTACTCCTAGATCAGTATTTAAATACGAAACAAGAAGAAATAGAAGAATTTAATTTGCAACTCTCAAATCAGGCCATTTATAACCAACGTCGTCTGACCAATTTGGGTACATTTCGTGCCTATGTTGAGTTTTACTTAAAACAACATCCTGGTATCGCACAACATCAAACGATTATGGTGCGTCAATTACAACCAACCAGTGAAGGTCTACCTCTGGAAATTTATAGTTTTGCCAACACTACAGTATGGAAAGATTATGAAGCCATTCAAGCCGATATTTTCGATCATTTAATTGCAATTTTACCTGAGTTCGGTTTAAGAATTTACCAAGCACCGTCTGGTTCCGATATGAAAGTTTTAGCACAACATTCGGTACATGCACCGAATGACTACCTGCTAGACCGTACTAAATCGCATATTTAATCGTATATGTCCCCTTGCTTTTTGAGGGGATTTTTTAACTCAAATGTATTATTCAAGGAACCAGTAAAATACTTGATTTAAATTGTTCTGCCCGAAAATTATTCACTGGCTTCGGCATGTTCACAATAATCAAAATATTCTAATTTAAAACTTTCTACAGCTTGCTGCTTTTGGGTATCGTTGAGAAGTATAGGTACATCATAAGCATCTTCTACAATTGCCTCATACAGCTCTCTTACACCATCTTCATATTCAAGTGCAATACTTTTTTGGACACTAAGAGGCACATCATCTTGTCTTTGCTGCATCACATTCCCTGCGACAATCGCAATTGCTTCGCAAAAGCTGATATTGTCTTGAACAGAGGCAAATAGCGCTCCAGAATACAAACAGCAGCAACACATTATTATTATTTTCATAATGCACCTGTTTTATATGCTTTAGTTGTATTTTAACAAGCAAAACGTGAAGCTGTTGTAATTTCTTGTTGGACCAAAACAAAGTTACAGCCTTTCTTTTTTCTCCTCAACTTGAACTAACGCTTACTCATTACAAGCTTGATAGCAAATAACAAGAAAATAGTTCCTGTAATTTGATCTAAACGTCGAACAATTTTGGGTTGTTTCAAAAATCTGGAAATTGGCTGCATCATGAAAATAAGTATACTTGACCAAAGTAAACCCAATACAACATGTATCGTAACCAGTCCCATGATCCAGAAAAATGGAGTTACATCGCTAGGAATAAACTGCGGTAAAAAAGTGACATAAAACAGTCCAACCTTAGGATTAAGAATGTTGCAGAAAAATCCTTTAAGAAAATAGTTGGTTGTTTTCTTAATTTCTATTTGATTTTCTAAATGACTGCGTGGCTTTATTAATAATTGTAGACCTAACCAAGCCAAATAAGCTGCCCCTATCCACTTTAAACAGTTAAAAGCGAGTTCTGAGGTGGCTAATAATGCACCTAGTCCACATGCAACAATAATCCCCCACACCATACATCCAAAGCTAATTCCTAATGCCGTTTGAAATGCACTTTGATGGTTTTCAAGTGAGGCTGTGCGAATAATTAACGTAGTATCTAAACCAGGCGTAATCGTTAAAATAATAATCGCTATAGTAAAGGGTATGAGTATTTCAAGCATGTCTAACTCACTTCTTAAGTATGAGTACAATGAATAGTGGATTCATTCCGATTTGGCAAGTTTTTACTTAAGCTCTTAATATAAAAAGTATTGTATAAAGATAGTATGAACACTTCATTCTACTTTTAAGAATTTGCAAGCAGCTAATCTTACATTCAGACCAAGTATTCCGTTCCGATCCTGTAATTAATTCTGTAGCAAATGCAGAAATTAATGAATAAGGTCTACCTAAATAGATCTTATTCGATATTTTTTGAAGAGCGGGTAAAGATGAAAAGAAAATTAATGTGTATTTTTTACTTCCCAAACAGAAGTGACTTCAGCACCGTCTATAATAAAATCAACAACGAGACCATCAATCGGTAAATTATTCGGATCATTCCATTGCTCTACAGCAAAATAGAACCATTCACCACATTCATCACGAATCATCCCCAATTGTGTTTGGGAGTCGTATCGTTCTACACTTCCTCTCATATTGTCACCTTTATTATTGATTCAATTATTTAAGTTAACAATTACAGGATTTTAAAGTTATCAATAAACCTGTATCGATAAAAATATTATCATCTTTTTTTCAAAAAATACGACGCTTTGCACATTCTTTTAATAATTTTCGACTGTGTCTGCTATGTTGCAACAAATTTTAATCGAAATCACTTTCGTCTATTTTCAACTCAATTGTCTCATTATTTGACCTGAAAATAGTGTTTATCCGTGACTAAGGTAATTTTGAGTTTTTTATAAAATCTAACGATTGGATTTTCAGTCCCTTTCATGATCTGGTCTGTGAATTTATCATCTTGCATAAGCACCGCGTAAGTTTTATAGCCAAAAACTAACTCGCTTGGTATCTTTCCACTTTGTGTAAATTCATCAATTTGCTTATTTATTTTCTTCACCGATAAATCATTCATTGGGTTTCTAAGTCTCATATTTGTCTTACTTTTTTATAATTTAAATATGTGACAAAAGTGTGAACACCCCCGTGATCTGCACGCTTAGACTTTGTGATGGTGAGTTAGATTGATATGGATTACAATGAATCCCAACAGATTTTAGTTGTTCTCCCGCACGTGAAAATCGCGTTAAATAAAACTTTTCGTCTTCATAATCTGTTATTTTTGACAAGATAGCCCATACTTTTTCTTGCAAAACTGGTAATTATCTTATTGTTTTTTAATTTTAAAATTATGCAACTTTATCAAGAGGTTAATATTAATGCTTAGATGGTTCGAGAAGCGAGTAGATCCCTATCCTAGCAAAGGTTTAAAAGATCCACTGCCTACAACTTTCTTTGCATTTGTCTGGAGTGCATCCAAAGGTGTACGACCTTATTTGCTTATTTTGGTACTTTGTACTGCTGGTGCTGCAAGTTTTGAAGCCCTGTTGTACGCCAAAATTGGCGATTTAGTCAATTGGCTCAGTAAAAGCCAACCCGATACATTCTTGGCAGAACATCGTCAAAACTTAATGTTACTTACCATGATATTACTCGGTAATATCTTTTTTGCGAACTTCCAGTCTATTATCAAACACCAAATTCTGTTTAGTAGCTTTCCAATGCGTCTGCGTTGGAAGTTCCATAATTTATTATTACAACAAAGTCTGGACTTCTTCCACAATGATTTTGCAGGACGACTTTCTGCGAAAGTCATGCAAACAGCCCTTGCTGTACGTGAATTCTGGATGATTTTGGGTGATATGCTGGCTTATGTCCTAATCTACTTCTTTACAGTCAGTATTGTACTCGGCTCAATCTCCCCATTTCTAATTATTCCCCTATTGGTCTGGTTGGCTTTATTCCTACTCGCAGCTTGGTACTTCATTCCTAGACTCAGCAAAATTTCCAATGAACAAGCCGATGCGCGTGCAGTGATGACAGGTCGAGTCACCGATGCCTATACCAATATTCAAACTGTTAAACTGTTTGCTCATGCAGGTCGTGAAAGTGAGTATGCCAAGTCATCAATGCAAGAGTTTATGCGCACGGTCTATAAGCAAATGCGGTTGGGTTCAGGCTATGAAATTAGCATTAACTCGCTCAGTATTGTGCTCTACGTCGGTGTACTTGGCACAGCATTATGGTTGTGGCTAGAAGGTCGTGCAGAGTTGGGCATTATCGCGGCAACGACTGCTATGATTTTAAAACTCAACAGCATTGCTGAATTTATGATGTGGCAAACTTCTGCTTTATTTGAAAATGTCGGCACCATTCAAGATGGTATGAAAACATTAGGGCGTCCGATTAGTATTCAAGACAAACCGAATGCCACCACACTTGAGGTGAAACACGGCGAAATTAAGTTTGAAGATATCTGCTTTGCCTATAATGAAAAAAATGTCATCGATCACTTTAATTTAACCATACGCCCAGGTGAAAAAATTGGCATTGTTGGTCGCTCCGGTGCTGGAAAATCTACGCTCATTCAATTGTTATTGCATTTTTATACCATCAACCAAGGTCGTATTTTAATCGATGGACAAAATATAGAGGATGTAAGCCAAGATAGCTTACGTAAAAATATTGCCTTAGTGACACAAGATACATCGCTATTGCATCGTACAGTTGCGGAAAATATTAAATACGGACGCCCAGATGCCAGTGATGCAGAAATGTATGATGCAGTTCGCAAAGCCAAAGCAGAGGATTTCATTCCACAACTGACTGACCTTCGTGGTCGTAAAGGTTATGAGGCTTATGTGGGCGAACGTGGGGTTAAACTTTCGGGTGGACAACGTCAGCGTATTGCTATTGCGCGGGTATTTTTAAAAGATGCTCCTATTCTGATTCTTGATGAAGCAACTAGTGCCTTAGACTCTGAAGTAGAAGCAGCAATTCAGTCCAGTCTGGATGATTTAATGCAAGATAAAACGGTTATTGCAATTGCGCACCGACTTTCTACGATTGCGCAAATGGATCGTTTAATTGTGCTCGATCAGGGGCGAATTGCCGAACAAGGTACACATGATGAATTGGTTGCTTTGAATGGCATTTATGCGCAATTATGGCAACGTCAAACTGGTGGTTTTTTAATTGAACAACATGAACTAAAAAATAAGGATAGTGCTTGATGTTGTATTTGGAAGATCTACATGTAGGGGATCGCTTTATCAGTCGTGCCTATGAAATGACTGTAGATGAAATTAAGCAGTTCGCGCATCAATTTGATCCGCAGCCTTTTCATACCAATGAGATCGAGGCAGCGAATCATCCAATTTTTAAAGGCTTGGCTGCCAGCGGTTGGCATACTTCCGCAGTTACCATGCGACTTTGGACAGAATGCTTTCCTGTAGCATATGGTTTAATTGGTTCCGAAGCACAAGTGCGTTGGCCAAGACCGACTCGCGCAGGCGATCAAATTCATGTCGAGGTAGAAATTACCGAAATCAAACCGTCAAAATCCAAACCTGACCGAGCTATTGTGAGTTACACAACTGAAACGCTCAATCAAAATGGTGAAGCGGTATTACTCGGCAATACTAAAATTTTAGTATTTAGTAAGAATTATCAACCTGATCTTTAAAAGACGATGATTCTAAAATCACGTGTGGTTTTAGAATCTGCTTTGTTCAGTTTGTCGAACAATTTATAAGGTGCATGCTACGATTTCATGCCAATATAAAAAACTGACTGATATAACAACATTAAACGTGCAATGGATCGCGCATGAATACTATTTCGTCTAGACAAGACCAAGGAATTCCTGGAGTCTATGGTCTGTTACTTTTAGATGTCGTGTCACGCTGGGGATATAACGCAGATACTTTATTTGCTCCATTCCAGCTCAATAGTGAAAAATTAGCAGAGCCAGATTTTCGAATCTCGACGTCGGTTGCCAATGCCTTAATTCAACATGCTTTAACCTTAACTGGCGAATCAACTCTAGGCTATCATTTAGGTACGCAAATGCGTATCTCTATTCATGGTTTTATTGGTTATGCCATTATGACCGCAAATGATATTACCGATGCGCTGGTCCTTGCTAACCGCTTTGTGCAATTACGACTGCCCTTCCTGCAAATCTATTTTTCTACTTTTGCTGAAAAAGCAACTTTGCAGCTTCGAAGTGATGTCAGTATAGAACCCTTGCGTTCAGAAATTTGTATTGCATTAACCATTGGCATCATTTCTATGGCCAAGGCTATGACAGGTGTCACTGATTTGGGAGGTGAAATTGATTTTGATTTTCCACAACCCGAAGGTTTTGAACGCTATATTACCAAGTTCCCAAATCATCAGTTTCGTTTTGATCAACCTCATTTATTGATGAGCTTTGATAAAAAATACCTCGCGTTAAAAATGGTAAATGCTGACCCGATTGCCAGTCAAATTGCAATCAACCAATGTGAAGCTGAGCTTTCGGCTTTAGGTGAGCGAAGACGGCTTTCTATGGCGGTTCGCGACATTTTGACGCATTCAGAGCAGCATTATTTAAGTATTGAAAATGTGGCATATCGCTTACATATGTCAGATAGAACCTTGAAGCGCCAGTTAGCGACTGAAGGAACCTCTTTTTCAACAATTGTTGATGAAGTACGCTACCGTCATGCAACGTCGCTACTTTCCCGAACAGATTACACACTAGAACAAATTGCAGATGAACTAGGCTATAGTGATGTTGCAAATTTCAGCCGTGCTTTTAAGCGTTGGAGTGGACGTAGCCCAAGTAATTGGCGTAAAGATCCGTACCTATAAACCTTTTGTTTTTATGTAAAAACATGTATAAAGCATGACAAAAATAAATGAATACTTTTAAGGAGTGTCATCATGAATCATCCTTCAGATTTAAAATATGCGAGCACGCATGAGTGGGTGAAAATTGAAGGTGATCTTGTTGTAACTGGGATTTCAGACCATGCGCAGGATGCCTTAGGCGATTTAGTTTATGTCGAAATGCCAGAAGTAGGACAACACGTTACTGCTGGTGAACAAGCGGGTGTCGTTGAATCTGTGAAAACAGCTTCTGATATCCATGCCCCTGTTTCTGGGGTTGTCGTAGAAGTGAATACTGCACTAGAAGACGATCCTGACTTTGTAAATGATGCTCCATATGGCAAAGGCTGGATCTACAAAATCAAGCCAAATAACATCGATGATGTAAACACGTTGTTGTCTAGTGCGGACTATGAAGCGGGGCTCTAAATGAGCTACGCATCTTTAAAAAATCAGCCTTCGAGCTGATTTTTTTATGGGTTAAATTGATCGATAATCAAATAATGATAATTTAAATATACATTAAAAACATTAATAGAAAAAAATATATCAAAATATCAATTTACTTTATTTTTCCTCTTTAATTGGTTAATATTAAACCTTATCTTCATGACCTTGGTACGCTCAGGGAATACATAAAAAGTTTAGCTACGTTGTCATGATTCCCTTACTACTTCTGGGTCAATTATGCCTCATTCAGCTTCAGTACAGCTCTGGAATAAGTCTTTTATTCTGTGTTTAGCCAATAACTTATTTCTATTTGTTTTTTATTTTGCACAAACCACAATTCTACCTATCTATATTTTGCAAGACTTACATGGCAGTCTTACTCAAGCTGGGCTCGTCATGACTTTATTTATGGCATCTTCTATTGCGGTACGCCCATTTAGTGGATTGATTATTGAAAAATTTGGTCGTAAAAAAACGTTTTTTGTTTCCGAGTTTTTGTTCTGTTTATTCTCAATTGCCTATATTTTTGCAGATAATTTACAAGTTTTACTCTGGTTACGCTTTTTACATGGAATTTGGTTTAGCATTTTAACTACAGTTACTGTACCTATTGCGAACGAATTCATTCCAGATTCACGCCGTGGAGAAGGTATGGGTTACTTTGTCATGTCAGTCAACTTAGGCATTGTCTTAGGTCCACTCATTGGTTTATCGCTTATTCAGCCATTATCTTATGCTGTTGTAGCAACTATTCTTGCTGCGATTGTATGTCTAGGTTTTGTGTTTTGTTTTCTCATTCCCGTGCAAACTGAGACTTCAACTATGCAAAAGATGCAGAAAAAGCAGTTATCTATTCATGATTTTGTTGAGAAAAAGGCGCTACCTGTTTCTATTATGGCCATGATGGTTTCATTTGCGTATGCCAGCATTATGTCATTTATCTCAACATATTCTGCATCAAAAAATTTGCTTGCATATGCCAGCCTATTTTTTATCGTTTTTGCGATTTCGATGATGAGTCTACGACCTTTGACTGGAAAAATTTACGACCGCAAGGGTCCAAGCTATGTTATTTACCCTGCTTTAGTATTGTTTGCAGTAGGTCTTATTCTATTAAGCCAAATCAATAGCTTGATCGGATTTATGCTTGCAGCCATTTTTATTGGAATGGGATTTGGTTCTGTACAACCCTGTTTACAAACACTGGCGATCCAACGCGCTGCGCCTCAACGGATTGGGCACGCAACCTCTACCTTCTTTACTTTTTATGATTTAGGTATTGCATTCGGTTCAATACTGTTAGGTATTCTGATCACAGCACAAGGCTATAGCATGTCTTATATCTTATGTGCGGTTCTCGTTCTACTGAGCCTATTATTTTATAAATTCTTTGTGGTCAAAATAGCATAAAAAATTAAGCCCCTGTTTTCAGGGGCTTTTTTACTATTTACTTTTTATGAATGTAATTGTTTTAATTGCAGTGCAGCTTCTAGCAATAGATGTTCAGTTTGTTCCCAACCAATACAACCATCTGTTACCGATTGACCGTAGATCATATCGCAAGAAATCTTTTGATTCCCTTGAACCAAATGACTCTCCAGCATGACACCACGTACTTGTGTTTCTGCTCGTTCTTTCACAATTTGACGCAGCACATCTGGCTGTAATGCTGGATTCTTGCTGCTATTGCCATGACTACAATCAATCACTAGCGCAGGCAAATTGCCTTTTACTTTCGCTTTAATTTTATTGATTTCTTCCGCCTGATAATTCGGACCAGTATTTGAACCACGTAAAATTAAATGCGCAAGTGGATTACCACGAGATTGAAGCACACACGGCAAACCAGACTGACTCATTCCTAAAAATTGATGAGCATGGGATGCCGATTGAATCGCGTCTAACGCAATTTGAATTGAACCATCCGTACCATTTTTGAAACCAATGCTATATGGCATTTGGCTTGCAATTTCACGATGAATTTGAGACTCACTCGTACGTGCTCCAATTGCACCCCAAGCCAATAAATCATCGAAGTAAGCCGTAGCCATTGGGCTTAAGATTTCACTCGCAATCGGCAAACCCATTTCAATAATGTGTAGATAAAGTTGGCGTGATTGCTTTAAACCCGCTTGTAAATCTGATGATCCATCTAAGTCAGGATCATACATAAAACCTTTCCAACCCACTGTTGTACGTGGCTTTTCAATATAAGTACGCATCACTAGAAAAATTTGATCCGAAACTTGCGCTTGTAAGTGTTGTAATTTCTGCGCGTATTCTAAAGCCGCGACAGGGTCATGAATAGAACAAGGCCCAGTAATGACCAAAAGACGTGGATCTGTACCAGCCAAGATATTTTGAATAGTTTGACGATGTTCGGCAATCTGTGCCGTAAGTGACACAGAAAGAGGAAGTTGTGTTTTGAGCTGCTGTGGCAAACTCAATAATGTTTCTTGTGAAGTCGGTTGATGTTGTAGTGCAGTATTTAGAGCGTTCATCGGTCTTTCCTTTGGACTGTCTATTCAGTCCGATCTTTTATTTGTGCGTTTTGGATCTATGGGATGATAAGGATTGAGTCATAAACTGACTAAAGTAAAACCAATAACCGTTGCTAAAATATGAAGTGTTAAATGCGTACATGTGAATCTCCTAAAAAATATATAAAAACAAAGCATAAAAAAACCTGACCGGGGTTGCCGATCAGGTATCAACTGGTGGGCAACCTTTATTTTGCCCAAACGCGTTCAGGCAATTAGCTAAACTGCCAGAAATAAAAATAAGCGTTTGCAATTAAAGGTTGCTTTAACATCTTTGTTTCATCAAAAAAGTATCTTGAATTAAAAATACGCCTTATTGCTACTTTTGACAACCTTTATTTTTGGAAAAATAGTTATGTCTAGAGCAACTTTTACTTATCAATCAATTAAATGATCTTACTTTTAAATCCATCGCTTGAATTGCGTTTGCAGAGTCAACTTGAATTGTTCCTTCCAGCCATTTGGTAATGAGCATTGGCCAAGTCGAACCCAAACACTTGCGAACTGTTTGATAAAACTGGCTTCATTGTAGTGTATGTCATACTCAGCGCACAGGGCTTTAACCTTTGGTGCTACTTCTGCATAACGGTTGGCAGGCATATCTGGAAAAAGATGATGCTCAATTTGATGGCTTAAGTTTCCACTTAAAATATGGAGCCATTTCGTACCTGAGAAATTGCTCGAACCTCGAATCTGGCGTAAGTACCACTCCGCTCGAGTTTCATTTTCTGTATTGTCTAACTCAAAAGTTTCAGCATCTTCTGTAAAATGTCCATTAAAAATCACAGCGGATGCCCATAAACTTCGGATCACATTGGCGACCGCATTCCCTGCAAAAACGGGAATGGCATTTGGTCCTGCTATTAAAGGAAAAAATACATAGTCTTTAATGACTTGGCGCTTTACTTTTTTACGTAATTTTATTGCATCTTGCCAGACTTCACGCCATGTCTTGGTTTTATACGCCAATACATCTTCCAGATGTAAATTCTGTACGCCCACATACCATTCAAAAAAAATCATCAATTGGATGGCTAGCGGAATGTTAAATAAAAATCTTGGCTCCCAAGGTTGGCTTTCACTCACTCGAATGAGTCCATAACCCACATCATGGTCTTTTCCAACAATATTGGTATAGGTATGGTGCACATAATTGTGGGTATATTTCCAATCATCACCTGTTGCAATGGTATCCCAATCGTAATTTGCACCGTTTAAACTGGGGTCATTTAACCAGTCAAACTGACCATGCATGACGTTATGCCCTAACTCCATATTTTCTAGAATTTTGGAAATCCCCAACAACCCAGTTCCCAATAACCAAAGAGGTGGTAACCAGCCCGCGACCATTAACATACCGCGTGAAGCAATTTCACTGTAGCGGACAAAATTTCGGATTTTGTAGATATAAGCAGCATCTTGTTCACCTAAACTTTGCATTGTGTCACGGCGAATGACTTCGATTTTTTCTCCAAAAGACTGAATTTCTTCATCTGTAAGATAACGAGATTTAGTATTACTTTGAAAATTAACGGGTTTATTCATTTTATTTGTCCCTACATTAAACTTTTATAAATTTATAACCACTGGGCTAATGGCCTGTGAAATACATAGTTTGATCTGTGTATTACTCTGCTCATCAATTTCACCTGTGAGCACATTTCGAACTACCCCCTGTACTTTGGTGCAAGAACACGTATTACAAATACCCATACGGCAGCCATGTGCAGGTTTAAGCCCTGCTTTTTCGGCACTTTCTAATAAATTATCTGTCGCTAAAAATTCCTGCTGCGCACGTAGAAAAGTCACAGGTTGTGCTTCTAGTGATTGATCAATCTGGATTTTAAAATATTCCATCTTGAGTAAATGAGAGATGCTTTGATTGACGTAAAGCTGCTGCACACTTTGCATCATGTTGTGTGCACCACAGACATAACACTCACGGCGCTGATAGTCAGGTACAAGTTGCTGAAGTAGTTGCTCAGTTAAGTGCTGTGAATTTTGTAAAGTATTCAATGGATGGTATTTAAACTGCGGATATTGTGCTGTTAAGGCTTCTAGTTCTGTGTGGTAGGCATTATCACGATTAAAATACAATAAATCGATTGGTTGTTCGGTACTTTTCAATGCCTGTTTGACTAAAGCGTAAATTGCAGTAATACCACTTCCAGAGGCAAAAAATAGCATTGCTGTTCCAGAGCATTGATTCAACACAAACTCGCCTTGAGCTTGAGAGATTTCGACGACGGAACCTAATGCTGAATTTGTTAAAACGTTTGAAACAGTACCTTGTTGTTTTACCGCAATTAATACATCTCCATTGTCGAGGATATCGACTATAGAATAACTGCGCTGTTGTCGAACACCTGCAATTACAACCGTGATCAACAGGCTTTGACCTGACTGAGCTTTCTCTGGTCTAAAATTTTGATTTGGGCGTAACTGTAACTGAATAAAGTCAGCACTTAATACTTTGCGCGCAACAAGCTGAGCTTTGACTCTTTTCCACGCCCAAGTCGGATGCACTTTTTCCGCGATGAAATCGACAAAATCTTCGCGTATCCATTCAGGCTTATATTGCACATGATTTCCCATAATTGTACTCATCTGAATCAATCTATATTTTTATACAACTGTCTTTTATTGCTGCGTTAACAATAGATTTAACTGATTCAGGGCTCTATGTCAGATGAGGACAAAACATATCATTTGGCATTTATTATCATTTTCTGTCTAACAAAATGTCATTTCTTGCCAATTTAGACGTTCAAAATAGCAATATTGATGTAGAACAAATAAAAAAAGACCAAGCTTTTGCTTGGTCTTTAGTCGTCACTAGGTGAATTTATTCAGAAAAATGTACCACTGAACGGATAGATTTTCCTTCATGCATTAAATCAAAGGCTTCATTAATTTTATCTAAACCCATCGTATGAGTCACAAAAGGTGCCAGTTGAATCTCACCTTTCATTGCATCTTCGACCATGCCTGGTAGTTGTGTACGTCCTTTTACGCCACCAAAAGCTGTACCCATCCATTTACGCCCCGTCACCAATTGGAATGGGCGTGTTGAAATTTCCTGACCAGCACCTGCTACGCCAATAATCACTGATTGTCCCCAACCTCGGTGTGCACATTCCAGTGCTGAACGCATGACGTTGGTGTTACCAATACATTCAAATGAATGATCGACACCCCAACCCGTCATTTCAACAATGACTTGCTGAATTGGTTGTTCGTAGTCTTTAGGATTTAAAAAATCTGTCGCACCAAACTGTTTCGCCAATTCAAATTTGTCAGGATTCATATCTACTACAATAATACGGCCTGCTTTCGCTTGTTTCGCACCTTGTACTACAGCTAAGCCAATACCCCCCAAACCAAATACAGCAACTGTGTCACCTTCTTGTACTTTGGCGGTGTTATGTACTGCACCAATCCCTGTTGTTACACCACAACCCAACAAGCAAACTTGCTCAGGGTTAGCTTCAGGATTAATTTTAGCTAATGATACTTCAGCAACAACGGTGTATTCACTGAAGGTAGAACAGCCCATGTAATGGTAAATTGGTTCGCCGTTATAAGAAAAACGTGTCGTACCATCTGGCATTACACCTTTACCCTGAGTTGCACGGACTGCAACACAAAGATTGGTTTTTCCTGATTTACAGAATAAGCATTCACCGCATTCTGCGGTATACAGTGGAATAACATGATCGCCTGGTTGAACGCTGGTTACGCCTTCACCCACTTCAATCACAATACCTGCACCTTCATGCCCCAATACAGCAGGAAAAACGCCTTCAGGATCATCACCAGATAAAGTAAATGCATCGGTATGGCATACACCCGTATGGGTAATTTTAACCAATACTTCCCCTTTCTTAGGCGGAGCAACGTCAATTTCTACAATTTGAAGTGGTTGTCCTGGCGCAAAGGCTACGGCTGCACGTGATTTCATGCCATGTTCATCCTTATATCAATATTTAACAGATGAACTACAGTAACCGCTTTTTAAACCTTAATACAACCATAACAGCATGATAATATGTATTTATATTGGTAATAATGAATTAGAAAAAATGCAGAAAAATACCAGGTACTTCTCCTTATTATTATGTGCAAGCATGAGTTCACTGACTGCTTGTAGTCTCCCTCAAAACGAAGCCAAAAAACAATCTGCATCAGACTACCACACGGAACATTGGATACAACGCCAAAATATTGATGCCCAACTCAAACAAGGTCTTACAGCCTATTTAGCATTAGATGATGCATTTATGAGTATTGCATCACGTATTTACCTAATACGCGATGCGAAACATACGCTCGATTTGCAATATTATATTTGGGAAAATGACTCATTAGGCCACATGATGCTGGCTGAACTGTTAAAAGCAGCAGACCGCGGTGTTAAAGTCCGCCTTATGATTGATGATCAAAATGGTACCAAACTAGATCCATTACTGAAAAAGTTAGTTGCACACCCAAATTTTGAAATCAAACTCTACAACCCTTATAAATATCGACATTTTAGGGTTATTGATTATACTTTTCGCTTGAAACAGATCAATCATCGTATGCATAACAAGCTAATTATTGCCGATGGCGTCATTGCAGTGACTGGAGGACGTAATATTAGCCGTGAATATTTTGATGCAGGTCAAGATTTTCAATTTACTGACATGGACATCTTGTTCTTTGGAAATGCAGTAAAATCCGCCAATCAAATTTTCATTAACTTCTGGAATAGTGACCTGAGTTATTCAGTACAACAACTGATTGGGGTTGGATCGGTAGATGATTTAGATCTACTTCGTAAAAGTTATGCGATGAACGATCATGAAAAAGAACGGTTCATTAACCAACTAGATTTGGCACAGAAACAAATCATGGCGCAATTGCAGGAACGTCAAGTTGAATGGGTTAAAGCACAATTTTTGGCTGATTATCCTGAAAAAACGCTTGGCAATATTGCTCAAGATAAATTGCTGTATTCTCAACTCAAACATGCAATGGGTATTCCTAAAGAACATTTAGAATTGGTATCGGCTTATTTTATACCCACTAAAGAAGGAGCTACTTTTCTTGCTGATCTTTCACATCAAAATATTAAAGTTCGTGTTTTAACCAATTCTTTTTTAGCTAATGATGTGGCTTTGGTCCATGCTTTCTATCAAAAATATCGGAAAGAGCTGCTTAAAAATGGCATTCAACTTTATGAGTTTAAACCTAATATTCAACGAAAACAGCGTACTTGGTATGAGGTATTAACAGGTAATGCAATTCCTGCCAAAGGAAAAAGTTCGTCAAGATTACATGCCAAATTTTTTGACGTAGATGGCAAAGTTTTTATTGGTTCATTTAATTTTGACCCTCGTTCAGTGAACTTAAATACTGAAGTGGGCTTGGTGGTCGAATCGGATCATTTACAAAACCAAGTCACACATGCGATGGATCGCTACTTACCCCAAATTGCATACGAATTAAAACTTAATCCTCAAGGTGAAATTATTTGGTTAGAACATCATGAAAATGGGCAAATAACTGAATATCATGTTGATCCGCACACCACAAAGTTTCAGCGTTTTACTTTTAAAAGTTTGTCCTACTTACCCATTGAATGGATGATGTAATGACAAAATCATTACATCTTATACATTTTCTCATCAAAAAATTAATTCGGTTGCATTTCATTCTTATTAATCAACATTTTGGAATTTGGTTTTTCATGATCAAAACTAAAACTATCCATCACTTCCGCAATAATCTCAAATATTTGGGGATTCATGCACTGCGCTACATTAAAACGCATTAAATGTTTTGCACCTTCTGATTGGCTAAATGCATGCCCTGGAGCAAGAATTAATCCACGTTTTAGACAACGTCGAGATAATTCTGCTGCATCAATCTCTGAAGGAAGTTTACACCATAAGAAAATTCCAGCTTTGGGAATAAGTACAGGTTCTATATGCAGTTGCCTTAATCGTTGAATACATAACCCCATACTGGTATTGAGTTTCTTTTTTAATGACTCGATATGTTTTAAATATTGACTATCCATAAGTGCAGAAAATATGATTTCTGCATTCAAATGTCCACTACTAAAATTAGTTGCTATTTTTAAATCAATATATTTTTCAATATCTTGTTGACTAGAAACAATATAACCACAGCGAAGTGAAGCGGTCAAAGTTTTAGAGAAGCTACCAATTTGAATCACCCGCCCTAAACCCATAAGTGTGCAATAACGAGGTGCGGGAACATATTCAAACTCTGAAAAAATATCATCTTCCACAATCATTAGATTCGCTTGATCCGCTAATTTGGCAACTTGATAAGCTCGTTGTATGGATAAGGTCGCACCAGTTGGATTATGAATTCCAGAATTGGTTAAATAAAGCTTGGGTTGATATTGTAAGGCTTGTTCGAAACGTTCAATATCAGGACCTTGGGCTGTAAATGGAATTGCAATTGCCTGTAAATGGTGGGCTTGAATCAATGCCTGAAAATTAAAATAGCATGGATCATCGACTAGAATGACATCCCCAGCTTTCAAATGTACACGAAAAATTAGGTCTATAGACTGAGTACCAGAATCTGTAATTAAAATCTGCGAGGGTTCAACTTGTATTTCATATTGATTATTTTTACGGGCAATCCATTGTCTTAAGCCCATATGACCATGCGGTACAGGATATTCCACTAACATCTTTAAAGATGATTTAGCTGCATGTTTTAGAGCTTTACGTAAACTACTTTCAGGCATCCACTCTGGAGGTAACCAGCCGCAACCAGGTTTAAGCGTTTCTTCATTTGCATCCAGAGATTGGCGTGAAATCCATAAAGGATTAATTTCTCGCTCATATTGAACATGATGCTCTGCTATTTTCTTTGTTTGCATCTGTCCTTTAACATAAAACCCAGAACCCGCTCTTGCCTCAAGTACACCCTCTGTAACTAAACGTGCATACGCTTCCACAACTGTCGAAATTGAAAAATTGAGATCTTGCGCTAAACGCCGTACCGAAGGTAAGCGTGCCCCAGCAACAAAACGTTGGTTTGCAATTTGGGATTTGATTTTTTCCATCACAATATCAATTTTGCTGTGAGTATGCATGATAACTAATATTCAACTTAATAGATTTCTGACAGTGGGAATTGTATACCAATACAGTTATTTAAAATTGTACTGGATTGTATCTGTTTAGAGCTTCTCATTTGGCATGTAATTGAATTATAGAAAAATGAGATTTAAGCATGAAGCAAAGTAATATGGGTTGGATACATGGCTTTCTAGGTATGGTCATTTTTGCAGGTTCTATGCCTGCTACACGTCTTGCTGTGGTGGGATTCAGTCCAGAATTTCTCACAGGTGCTCGTGCTGTCATCGCCGCTGGACTCGCAATATTTTGCCTTCTATTATTTAAACAACCCATTCCTAACCTTAAACAAATCAAATCTTTAATTGTAATTGCATTTGGTGTTGTGTTCGGTTTTCCATTTTTTACAGCTCTTGCTTTAGAACACATGACTGCGGCACGTGCCCTTATTTTTGTTGCATTACTCCCTTTAGCAACCGCCATTTTTGCAGTGTTACGTGCAGGCGAAAGACCTTCAAATAAATTTTGGCTTTCTGCAATCATAGGTAGCAGTTTTGTTGCCATCTTTATGTGGTTTCAAGATCAGCAAAGTTTTCATCTTAGCAGTGATCTATATATGCTTATTGCTGTATTGGTTTGTGGTTTAGGCTATGCCGAAGGTGGACAACTCTCAAAACAGCTCGGTGGTTGGCAAGTCATTTGCTGGGCATTGATTATTGCTTTACCTTTAATGTTGCTGTTATTTGGCATTTATTATCCTAAAAATTGGGCATCAATTCCTGTTACAGCATACGCAGGATTGTTCTATGTTTCCCTTTTTAGCATGCTGATTGGTTTTGTTTTTTGGTACAAAGGTTTGGCATTAGGCGGCGTTGCACGTGTTGGGCAAATTCAACTTTTACAACCTTTTTTGGGGCTCATACTTTGTACTCTAGTACTTCATGAATCTATCGATTTTGCCATGATTTTCGTGTGTTTCGCCGTCATTATATGTGTCTTCTATGCCAAAAAGTATGCCTAAGACTCTAGGCTCTAACTTGAAAGATACATCTATTTAAATTAAACCAATTTTTTGGAAAAGCTGTTCATAGGCTTCAGCTTTTTTCTCTAATGCTAATGGGTACGCGCGCGAAGATGATGGCATTCGAGATAAAGTTAACTCCCGATCTGCAAAAAATGTCTGTGAACTTGTCCCAATTATAGGTTTTTCCGTGCCTTCAGGCATGGATAACATAAGCGTGTCTGTCGCTTTATCCCCTGTAGTAACAATGTTTTGACAAAAAGGAATCTTGGCTAATAAGGTCGTTAGATCGGTCGGAGTTTCTATATGCAAAAATTTATCTGAGGCATTATCTTTTAAACGAACAACTTGATATGCCGTATCAAAAATAGCGATCCCTTTTTCAGTTAAGAAATCACGGATTTGCTGCTCATAAAAATTCTTATTTGGAAGATCTAGAAAATACGCTTTGTCTTGAAAAAAGATAAGACCAAAGATTCGCCACATGTCGTTCTGATAATTCGGATAATAAAAATCCATTTTCCAACGTGTTTTCGGTGGCGGAAAACTACCCAGCATCAGTAATTTTGCATTTACTGGTAAAAATGGTTCAAGTGGATGGGTTTCTATTTTAAATTCAGACATTTAGTTCAATATATAAAAGAGATTTTTACTCACCAATCTTAGCATAATTGTATGAAATTTATCGAATGAGCTTTTCAGATTCTTGAGTTCTAAAGAATCATTCACAATATTTTCACAAAATTTTCACAATATCATTTACAAAAATATTTGTTAGATTGACCATTTTGACACGCTTACATCTTAAAAATTAGCACTCATTTTCTTTTAATATGTAAAACAGCAAAATACAGACAAATAAAAAAGGCATGCCTTAATTTGAGGCATGCCTTTTTAATGATTTTAATTAACTAAATTATTTCCAAGTATAAGAAACACCAGCGCCTACTGTCGTTGTGTTTCCATTATTGAAACCTGATGAAAATGCCCCCTTAACAGCCACTCCATTTTCGAAATAGTGACTTGCTCCCACTGCGATTGCGGATTGACTATCAAAGTGCCCCATACCTAGACCTACAGTCGAAGCACCCTGCTCCGCAGGCATCGGAATATTTGCCATTGCAGTTATACCAGCTATCCCTTGTGCAGCAATTTCACGATTTTTACGAACATCATGATTTGTTTGGTCTATACGATTTGAGGTATCTCTAAAGCTATTTTCTAAATCTAAAACCTTAGTATCTGTATAGGCTTTGGCATCTGTTAGTACTTTGGCATTTCCGTCTTTCATCTGCTTCACATTTACAGCATCAGTATCTTCAATACCTGCTGCGACATGGATGATTTGGCGCTCTTTTCCTGATGCTCCTACTGATACAGTATTATCTCGAGAAGATGCAGAATCATTTCCTAAAACTACTGAGTTCTTAGCTGAGGTATTTACGTTATTTCCTATTACAAAGCTATTATTGCTATTGATTGTATTATCATTACCAACTGCGTAGCTTCCATCCCCTTGAACAAGATTTGGATCCCCAAAAGCTCCAGACCTGTTGCCTTTGACATTATTTCCTTTACCTACCACTGTATTTGATTCGCCCTTTGCAGAGGCACCAGATCCTACAACGGTATTGTGATTACCATCTGCTACGGCACCATCACCTAAGGCCGTTGCACCAGTTCCAGTTGCTTTTGCTCCTATTGAAGTTGTATTAGGATCAACATCAAGATATGGACTATTACCACTTTGACTTGTTAACCAGTCTTTTTCAGTTCCGTTATATCCATTATCGACAGCTACTTCATATGCACTCTTACCTTGAGCTCCGGTATCACCCTTAACACCTTGGATACCCTGAGCTCCTGTAGCACCTACATCACCTTTATCGCCCTTGTCACCTTGGATACCCTGAGCTCCAGTATCACCTTTATCACCCTTAACACCTTGGATACCCTGAGCTCCAGTATCACCTTTATCACCCTTAACACCTTGGATACCCTGAGCTCCTGTAGCACCTACATCACCTTTATCGCCCTTGTCACCTTGGATACCTTGAGCTCCTGTAGCACCTACATCACCTTTATCGCCCTTGTCACCTTGAATACCCTGAGCTCCAGTATCGCCTTTATCGCCTTTAACACCTTGGATACCTTGAGCTCCTGTAGCACCTACATCACCTTTATCGCCTTTAACACCTTGGATACCTTGAGCTCCTGTAGCACCTACATCACCTTTATCGCCCTTGTCTCCTTGAATACCTTGAGCTCCTGTAGCGCCTACATCACCTTTGTCGCCCTTAACACCTTGAATACCTTGGGCTCCAGTATCACCTTTATCACCCTTATCACCTTGGATACCCTGAGCTCCTGTAGCACCTACATCACCTTTATCGCCCTTGTCTCCTTTAAGTGAAGCCAGCCATTGTGTTTGAGAACCGACATAACCATTATCAACTGCAATCTCATATGCACTCTTACCATCAGCTCCACCACCTCCTGGTAAAGCATCAAGTTGGCTCTGTAGGTTGGTTAGTTTCGTATTCACTGCAGTAAATGCACTACCAATATTTGTATAGTTTGAACCTTGTATTGTGTATGTTGGTCCAGTAAATACTCCTCCACTAAAACCAGAACCACCACCAAAAACATTTGCTACTGAATTTAGTTGTCCAAAATTGACCGCATCATTGGAAGATGTACCATTTAATAGGTTAGTGATTTTATTACTATTGAAGGAAATTGAACCATTTCCAGGATCATTCCCTAATGTACCTTTAGAGGTAATTCCACCTACCCCAACTTTTAAAGTATCAGTACTAATTGTTACATTTAAATCATCATTCAACAGTTTATTATCGGAAACCAATGTGCCTGAAGGTTGATTTAAACAATAAAGTGTTCCCCAGTATTGTTGGGAAATAATCGTATTATTTAATCCAGCAGTCGCAATACTCGGATTATTGTTAGAGCCTTGTGCGCCACATGTAATCACTTGCTCAGCAAACACTTGTTGCGAAACTAAACTGATTAAAGATAGACCTGTAGCCACAACGAGTGGTTTCAACTTAAATAATTGGATGTTACTGGTTTTTTTTGATGGTTGTTGCACGCTTCCAGTGATCTGATTCCCCTTACCTGAATTTTTGGTATTTTCTGATACAACGACACAGCACCCTAGAGATTTATTCCAAATTTTTTTAAAGATAAGATTCACATTATTTCCTTTTTTGTTGATCTAAGTATAAAAAAGTATACATATTCTTTACTTATATCAACAAAAACATACTTGTAACCTAATAAAAATATTGAATTTAAGGGTTGCCAGTCTTAAAACTTTAGTAGTTATTTTTGAAATCATATTGTTGTTTTATGATCGCTCTTATCTATTACCTACGATTTATGTATAAATAACAAATATCAATAAAAGTTTTATAATTTACGCTATCTTTATGTTTTTTCAATAATTATCGAAACAGTCTTCAAGACTTTGGCAAAATTCCTGCAATATTATTATCGAAAATATAGAAAAGATTGACCGTATTGACGATCATAAAATGCTAAATTTTTGCTAATATCTCACAACAATTAAAACTCTTTTATAAGAATCCAAATATGAAAGATTGGCTCTACTTCCACATTAAATTCCTACTCAGCACTAGTGCCCCCTTTTATGAAAAATCTGATCGTCTCTGAGAATTATAGAATAGATAGGTGACTTTTTTTAACAGATAGTACATGTTGATTAACTTATATAAATTCACTCATTCATATAGAAGAGAATATTAAGCTACTAATTATTTTTTAATTTAAAAATAAGGAATTACCCCATTCAAATATGAACGGGATAATTAAAAACATCGAAACTCAAGAATATCAAAACTAAGATACACCTATCAGTTAAATGCCTAGAGATGCCATCTCCATTGCAGATCTATAACTTGCTGCAACCGTAACTATACAAGTTTTATATGTTGGCTGTTGTTTGACACCGGTAATGTAGGCAATTATGTTAGTAAAATATTTACCTATGTATGAGAGCCCTGGAGCTGCCCCGTAACCAGGTGGTTTTGGAACCAAACTAAAATTAGCTGAACATGTACTAATAGCCTGTACTGCCTGAGATAAAACTACTCCAACCTCCGCATTATAATCCCATGAATTTGCTATAGATGCCCCCCAAATATTGGTTGCAATCGTTTTTGCAGCCTCTTGATCACTAACTGAAGCAACTCTTGCCTGTGCTTGAGTTCCTGATTTGAGCGATGGGGCTACCACATATGAGCTACAATCTGTTTTTTGATTTACATTAAATTTAAGAATCGAATTTTTATTCGCATTAGCATAAATGATTTTAGGATTATTAAATTGTTTTAAGAATACTTGAATCGTTGGATGTAAAGATTTTGAACAGCTAGCATCATTGGTGAAATATTTTAAAGTATTGTTGTTTTTATCAAATGTAGCAGCAAATATTCTTCCATCTTCATAAATCGTTGCTGCTGAATATGCAGTAGAATCTCGCGTTCTTCCTTCATAATACAAAGCATTCGCTGTCTTCAGCTTATATGGAGCTGCATACTCTTCAAAATTATTATAGAAATTAGAATAATCTTGGGCTAGCACTATCTGTAATTGAGACTGCACAGTTGAATCAAGTGCAATACTTTTAACATTTTGAATGGAACTATATGCATTAACTTTAATAGGATTTGCATATGTAGCTGAAATTAACATAAAAAATAGTGCACTAAGCACTGCCATTTTTTTCATCATAAAGACCTTAATAATTCTTGTAATCAAATATTTAAATTATCCAAGATTTAAACACAAGGTAAATTAAAAAATAATTGATACAAAAAGTGTATAAGGAATAATCTATGTCTACTTAAAGAATGATATAAATTAAATTCCTCCTAATTGTGAGTACAATAAGGTCTTAGTTGACTTAAGATGATAAATCAGTAGCTAAGAGAGAATCACTATTTCCAATCATTTAGGTCCTATCTTGAGGGATGGATTTAAGGTTTGATGGCTTTGTAGTGGGAAACTTGGTATTTTTATTTTATATTCCATAAATTAACACTATTTTTTAAATAATTAGAATTTTGGGACCATAATGAATAATTCTGAACGATTAATTACTGCATTTTTCTACTCTATTGGTGGGATCATCCTAGGTCTAGGTCTAGCAATATTTTCCACCCTATATCTAAACTCTACAATCAGTTCATCTAAAATTGTAATTTTTACAGTAATCAGTTGCTTCGCGATAGGTTATTTATTTCCGAATGTAGTTGCCAATATTTTTAGGTGGATTTGGAAAATCTTCGTAAATTAAACTTTATGATCAAAGAGTTAACAATCATTAATTTAAAGAGTGCTATAGATTATAATTCTAGCTACACATAATGTAAATGTTGTAGATTTGAATCTACGGAAAATTTAAAACCTATGTAAAATTTTTTATATTTTCCTAAAGTTTAATTAATAGACAAACATATATTCTACTTTGTATTTGGATATTTAGATCATAAAATTAATAAGTTTTTGATATTATTAGTATTTCTTGTGATTTATTTTATATATTCTAGCTATACACTTAAAAAAGATGTTGAAAGATCAATATTAGCTACTGATAAAATAAAAGTGTGTGGTAAATATTTAGGCATCAAAACTAGCCCTGGAGCTACTCGGGCTGGGCCAAAAGATTATATTACTTTTCAAAACGATGATGGCAGTATCAGTCAATTTCACAGCATTCCTAGATATCAAAATGAATTATTTGATCTAAAGCAAATCTATGCTGATGACCGAATTTGTTATTACTACTCATTAAAATATACTGTTAATGGCAATGATTATTTTATTAGTCGAATTGATATCTTAAGAAACAGATAGCACCCGATTGAGATTTCCTATTAAACATAATGGCGATTATTCGAACTGCCCTCAATTAATCTACACCTCTGGGATCAATGTGCTATTTTTGCTGCTTTCGGCTTAAAGATAACAAGACAAATGATAATAAATGCAAGCAATACAAATGAAGCTCCAAATCTACTGAGATCTAACCCACCATGACTAATAGGCTTATCCAAGAAATCTCCAAGAACAGCCCCTAATGGTCGAGTGAGTACAAATGCTGACCAGAATAGAAAGGTTCTTGACACCTTAGTCCATACATACAGGAAGGTTAATACCAATAATAGTCCACCGAAAATCAATGCTGCGCTTGTATACCCTAAGCCTTGCGTATCTGCAGTCCAGTCCCCCAATGCCGTCCCAAGTGTTTGAGAGAACATAATAGTTAACCAGTAAAATGCCTCACTTTTTGACGATTGGATATTGTTAACCGAAATTGACCCACTGCTACGGTACCAAGTAAATAAAGATGCGAGCAATAATCCTAAAAGGATGAGACTTCCACCAAGATAACCAACGCCTAAAGTTCGGTCGACATAATCGGCTATTGTGGTTCCAAGTGTTGTTGTTGCAATAATCGTTGCCCAGTAGAAAAAAGGACTATATTCTTTTGCCTTAATTTGCGCTGCGACAAAGATCGCAAAAATGATGGTAAAGATGCCTGTACTTATCGCATATCCTAGATTTAAGGACATAGATAAAGCATCCCCCGCTGTTTCACCTAATGTCGTAGCAGCAATTTTAATAATCCAAAAGAGTAATGTGACTTCAGGTACTTTGCTTAGTACCTCGTCAAGATTTCTAGTAGTTGTCATAAGATCTACCTATCTTTTTATTAATAATAATCTTATGGTAAGCGGATTAATTGAATCTTAATGTTTACTATATTTCTAATTATTAAGCTAAGGTGTTCTCAATGAATGATTGGCCCTATATTTACATAAAATTTCTGCTCAGCATTAGTGAGCCATTTTACAAAGAACCAGGTTGGTCATTGGGTTTGAAGAATAATTATGTGGTTTTGAGTAATCTTCATAGCTAAAGTTACTAAGAGAAACTGAGTGTTTGGAATATATCTTGAGTATTAAATGATTAAATCAGCTGAAGAATTTGTTTTACTGCGTAGAAGTGAAGCACCTGACAAATATATGCGTGCAGTCCATGAAGAAGCCACTGACACTGTTTGGATGGATGTTATTTCCAAGTTCCCAGAAATGAAAGAATGGGTAGCGCACAATCGTACAGTACCATTAAATATTTTAAACATTCTTGCACGAGATATGGATGACTCTGTACGAGCAGCTGTCGCTAGTAAGAGAAAGCTTAGTCCTGAGCTATTTGAATTATTATCCAAAGATAAGAGTGAAGTAGTTCGAGAAAGAGTCGCATATAATAAAAAGGCTCCACTTCATATTTTGAAAATGCTTGCAAATGATCAAATAATTTTTGTTCGCGAGGCTGCTTTAAAGCGTATCGAAAATTAACAATTTATTCAAAGAAAATTGATAATTAGTAGGGAAAAGTTGACAGTTGGTGATTAGTAAGTATTATTCAAATACTTTAATACATCTAAATATATGAAATGAAAAAGTTTTATTTAACTATTGTAATTATGATTTCATTTACATGTTCAGCTGCTAATGCTGAATATTATAAAGTTTATGTAAAACGAGACGATAGTAATTTATACATGGATAACTCTACAGGTTTAGTCATCAAGACAAAATATTGTTATGAATATACTTATGGCGATGAAGCAGTATTAATTTATGAAAAATACTCTTATTCCAATCAATTAGTTTTTAAAAATGGACAAAAGTGTGATGTTGATTGGATTGCCGTAAAACAGTAAATCCTAAACCCTCACTTGAGGGCTTTCTTAAAAAAGCTCTCACAGCCTTGTATGAACACCTTATTAACCTGCATCTTTGAATCGCCTTTATCATCATCGCATTAATCAATGCTTTTTAACTGGTTGTACTTCGCATACAAATAGCCATGGCATTGCTCGCTTCCATCTGCGAAGCCAACCGTGGATCAATATTTCGAGTTTGTGATGCATTCGGTGCCCATAACGCAAAAAACATGAATGTAATAATGATTCCTGTAATAATTTTTGTAATATTCATTTTATCGTTATCATAATGTATTGTTTAAGCATAATAATGAGAATAAAGAGACTTTTCCATGTGTTCCAACTATCTACCTATCCGAAAAGATCGGATTCATCTATTGGAATTGTTAGAGCCAACTTTCCAATACAAAGAACACACTTACCCTAACTATGAAGCTCCATTGCTTTTCTCAAAAAAAGAACAATTAGAATGGAGACTTGCGCGATTCGGTTTGGTTGCTCCATGGGTCAAAGATTTAAAAAAAGTCCACAATACGTTTAATGCCCGATCTGAAACTGTGCATGAAAAGCCCAGTTTTCGAAATGCCTGGAAGAAGAACCAATTCTGCCTTATCCCTGCTGATGTGATTTTTGAGCCTAAATATATCGATGGAAAGCCTGAATGGTGGGGAATCTATCGTAAGGATGAAATGCCTTTTACGATAGCTGGGATTTATGAGTACGCTGTTGTAAATGGTCAGGAAATTAGATCGATGAGTATGTTGACAATCAATTCAGATCAGCATCCATTTATGAATCAGTTTCATGCACCAGACGATGAAAAACGGTCAATCATTGTAATCCCAAAACAGCTAAGAAAAGACTGGCTACAATGCAATCATGAAGATGCACCTGACTTTTTCTTGGATATGCCTTTAGGTGAGTTTGATGCAATGCCTAAGTCTTCAATGAAAGATTTTCGACCAAATGCACTATGAGTGACGACAAGTTTTGACTTGTTGCTGTTTATCCACAACTTTTTAAATTTGAATTTTAATCCCTGTTAGTAATATCCTATTTAAACAAATTCTACTTCCAAACACGCCTCGTAGCGTAGGAGTATCACATGTCTAAGAAGTTGCCTATCTACTTCTCGGATGATGCATGGTTGAGCTTACAAGCTCTCATGGGTCAAGACGGGAAACCAAGCCCCACCATCAATACTGTTCTAGAACAAATCGCTGTTCAAAATGAACTTGTTGAGAAATTAGGGCTTACTGCAGTACTACCAAAATCAAAAGTCTCCATTCCAGTCTCTTTGGAGCGTATTCCTGCTGGTCCAGCCTTCAGTACAAAAGACGAACAAGACAAAGCACTCGATCTCAATGAATTCCTGATTCAGAACCCTATTTCTACATTCATAGCTTATGTAGATAGTGAATCCATGCTCGATGCAGGTTTTGAGATCAATGACGCTTTCATTGTCGATCGCAGCATAGAAGCAAAGCATTACGACATCGTAATTGCATTAATCGATAATAGTGCTTCGACTATTAAACGGTTAATGATTACAAGCAAGATGTCTAAGTCTGAAATCAAAGAGATTTTCGGAGATGAAGAGTATCCCCTTCCAGATCTTTGGTTAAAAGCTGAGAATCCTAAATACAATCACATCATTCCCAGCGACAATCAGACGATATCTGTTTGGGGAGTTGTGACTTTTAACTTAAAGCGTATTCATCACCGCTCATAAAAAAGAAAAACAAAAATGAAAAGTGAAAATGAAATATTCGCGTTAGTCGACGTGAATAATTGCTACGTCTCGTGTGAACGTGTGTTTAATCCTGCCCTAAATGATCGCCCAACCATTGTGCTCAGTAATAACGACGGCTGTGCCGTGGCCAGGAGCCAAGAAGCAAAAGACTTGGGTATCAAGATGGGGGTTCCTGTATTTCAAATTCAGGATCTGATCAAACAACATAACATTCAGGTTCTCTCGAGTAATTTCTCCTTATATGGTGAAATGTCCAGACGCTTTATGGAGCTTCTCGGGAGTTATGTTGCATCTGGAGAGCAAGAAGTCTATTCAATTGACGAATGCTTCTTAAAGCTCACCGCATATGAGCACTTATTTGACCTCACAGAATATGCGCAAGATATGAGAACTAAAGCATTCCAGTGGTTAGGCCTACCCTGCTGTATTGGAATTGGTCGCTCTAAAACCGAAGCCAAGATTGCCAATCATCTCGCCAAGAAGAACAAGTATTTTGGTGGCGTGTGTAATTTAGTTCATATGGACCCGTGCTCTGCTGAGACTTTACTGGCTGAAGTTGATGTATCTGAAGTTTGGGGCGTCGGCAGACAGAACTGTAAGAAGCTCAATGCTATGGGCATCCAGTCTGTTCTAGATCTGATTAATGCCAATAATAAAGAAATAAAAAAACAGTTCAGTATCGTGATGGAAAAGACAGTGCTTGAGTTGCAGGGTTTGTCTTGTATCGACTTAACTGATGATGCAGTAGCGAAGAAACAAATCATCAGTAGTCGTTCGTATGGCAGCCCTGTGTATGAAGTGGATGATCTCAAAGCATCAGTACGACTCTATGTAGCCAGAGCAGTAAAGCGAATGCGAGATGATGGTTCAATCTGCAAGATGATTGGGGTTTATATTCAAACCAGTCGATTTGATAAGACTCAGCGTTACTCGCCCTATATCGTCGTTCAGATGCATGAGCATACAGACGACTTGTTACTTATCACCAAGGCTGCGATGAAAGGTATCGATCAGATTTTTAAGAAGGGTTTTAAGTATAAAAAGGCAGGAATCGTGCTGCTCGAAATCACAGATAAATCCAAGTTTGTGCCCGACTTATTTACCGACTATTCGCATAAGCAAGAGCGCGAAAAACTATCCGATGCAATTGAAGCCATCAGTGAACGGTTTGGGAAGAACCTCGTCACGCTTGGCATTGCTAATAATCAAGAAGCCACATGGCACATGAATCAAAACCTTAGATCACCATCGTATTTAACAAAATGGTCTGACTTACCAAGAGTAGGATAAAACATGCACTTATTTAAACTAACTGATGAACAACTTACACAGATCCTAATCCCGAAACGCTTTGTGCCACCTACTCCCTCTGTGCTTGAGCGAAAGGGCATGGTTTATGTTTTTGATAGCGAGGATAAGTTTGAACTGACTTATGATGAGCTGGTGGAGATCATTAGCAAAGCGAGGATGGCTGGACCTAAGTTGATACCAGTTTTAGGGACAGTGAATTAAATATTTATCGTGTGTTCAATATTCATAGGATATTTAGGTTGGGAAACTATAGATTTAAATATTATATGCTGAACAAATAATTAAATGTATGACTGTAATGAAAATGCCGTTCACTAAAAATTAAGGTTTAGAAACCTGAAAATGGGGTAAAAAACCTGATAGATCTTTTACCCCATAAACTACATCAATAATTAATTTTTATTTATTTTTTCTAGGGCTCTTTTGACGTCTCCAGCCTCTATAAAATCAATAATAGATTTATTTAATAAAATATTACTGAGAAATTTTTTTATTAATCTTGACTGATTATTATTAAATAAAGTTAATGAGTTATGTTCATTTACTTCCATTAATAATCTTGAAAGCCACTTATCAAAAGCCACACCTTTAAAAAATTCTGGGTTTAAAACTAAGTTTAAAATTAAAGCGGGTGTGTAAAATACATATGCCTCAGGTGTAATGAAGTAAAATCCATGTGCGTACTTATTCAAATACTCAAATGGTACAACTCCCCATGTTCGATAATGATTAATAACTCGTTGCTCTTCATTAATTGCTAAAATTAAATCATTTTTTTCACCAACCAATAAGTCACTGTTTTTTATTTCATTGAGTAGATTGCTCTTCGAAAAATAATCTACAGCATTCAAATCATAAGGCTGTTGATGAGGATACCTTCTCAAGTAACTAGTATCTGCAAAGTCCTCTTCTAAGAGAGTAAATCTATCTTCCAAATGAACATCATCAAAAGCATCATGCAGCTCTTGAATAAAAATTTGGTCTACTTGAGATAATTTGTACATTTTAAAGCCCCATTTCTACCATCTTGCTCTTGCTGAACATGTCCTGGATCTAGAGGAACCCAGCAAGAATTTTCATTTACTCTAGCTTGGACAAACTCATTAAAAGCGTTAATTCTTATAAATAATGCTGTATTGTCCATTTCAGGCAAACACTTACCTAAACGAGCAGTTTCTACTTTGGCTAATTTGGTTCTCTGAGTAATTACTGGGTAATCTTCTTTGGTGCATACCCAGCATTGTCCTGATTTACTCATTATACCACTTGGGCATTTCGCATTATTCTCCAATTGATCAACAATCGACTGTTGAGTGACTTGATCATTTGCAGCATCCGCAAGTATCTGCGCAGCAGCATCCATTGTCGCCACTTGAGCATCCAGACTTCCGGCATCAGCATTTTCAATTATTTTTTGTGCAACGGTTTGGAGAGGTAAAGTTTTTTTCTCTTCTTCAAAATCAGGATTAGGAGCAAATGATTTAATGGTAGCTACTTGCGTGCTGTTTGATGCTGAAGAATAGGAATACCAAACAAAATGACATTTATAAATATCATCATAAGAAGTCTTTTCAATTGTATGCGAAACATACTTAAGCAGTCTTGTATCCGCTGGTTGAGCAAACTTAAAACAAGACTCATTAGGATTGTTAGCAATCGTATGGTCATAAGTATTTGTTCTCCACATAAATGGAGTTGGACAATCACTTTTAGTGCAATCATTTTTATAAACAATTTGGTTATTCGCAGGATCTAAAATCCAATCTACTGCCCCTAGTATCTGATCCACTGCAATTGTTAATGCAATATTAGCTGCTCCACCTCTGAGAACCTTTGCTACCTGAGAGGCGTCTGCTGTAAGTACAAATGATGATGTGCGTAAGCCATTAACGGCTTCATAAAATGCTGATGCTCCCAAAGGAATTGGATTAGATGATAAGTTCCATCCCCCAAAAGGTACTGTCATTGAATGCGTAGATATTGATCGAGAAAATGCTTGCTGCGTACTATTTGATGTTAGTTCTGTACTTTGATTGTTTGTGGTTGAAGTGACATCAGATGAACCATTCTCCCCACATCCAACCAGCCCCAGCATTATTGCTAATAAAATTATCTTTTTCATGTAATACCCAAGTTATTATTTGAATGATTAATATAATTAAATATATGAATTAATTCCATAATTTATTAAAATTAAAATTCACTATTAATATTTTCTACTAAATTTAGTGTTTTACTTTAGTTTTATTAAGATCAAACCAGTAGTTTTCTAAACTTACTTGGTTTGATCATTTACACCTAAAAAAATAATACTGCATACAGAACGACTAATCATGTCCTGGCTTTCAGATCACCACCCGGTTCAATACCCATCCATAAAAGTACTTCTCTTGAGATGGATTGCGCTCAGTAATTTCAATATAGCGGTTACCTTGCAATATATTCAGAACTCGCAATAAAGCGGTCTCTCCATCTTTACCGCGCTTGGCCAAGTAGGTTTTTAAAGCTGATAACGTTGCTGGACCATACACCCCATCAACCGCCAAATCCGCCCAGCCTTCTTTACCTTGGTTATTCAACAAATTGAGTGCACGTTGTAAAAGTGGTTTAGCAAAGGCAACACCACAGTTCACGCCTGTATCAAGCAACTCTTCGGCTACTTTTGAGTTGATAGTATTTATCTGGTCAAAGCGAGGCGAAGTCCAGTATTGTTTTCTATAAATGGATTTTGCTAACTCAATAGGCAAATCCTTCATCTGCGCTTTATAGCCATTCGCTCGTGCTACCACCTCAGTAATGCCATATTTGGTCGCACCACCACGATCGGTTGGATCGTTAACGTAACCACCTTCGCGCTGGATCAATTCATTTAAAAACTGTTCGATGTTCATTCCACTTTCCTCTAGGCAATAAAAAACCGCCTTTCGGCGGCATTGGTTGAATTGATGTTATTTCGTCAGGTTGTCTTTCGATTTCTTCAGCTCTTTCATGACTTCTATAATGGTTTTTCCTTCTTGTTTCTCGATGTAATTGAAAATCCAGCGCACAATGGCCCAACCAGGTAATCCACATACAAAGAAGAAGCCACCGAGCGTAATCATCCCCCAAATGTCAGTCACCCATGAATGCAGGGAAAATTTAACAATGATGAATGATCCACCCGCCAGACTGGAGACCACTGTGCAGATTAAACCCACTGCCCATTCTTGTGGTGAGCGTGGCATACGTGTCATTAAGACGACTGCAGCAACCAAAGCCACAGCTAAGGTCACCATAATTGCTGCACCATAAAATTTCAAAAGTGCTGTTAATCCAAAACTACTTGTAGAGACAGGCTCCATATATTTCCCCAAATTTTTGACATAAAAAAACCGCTTAATGCGGCACTTACTTCTTTTCACTCAAACTTCAATATTCATGACTTCACCTGTTGGTGCACTCCTTACAATTAATTGCCCACGTACAAACACCCGATTGCCCACTTCAAATGAGGTTGATGCTGAACAAGCCACCAAACCTGATCCATCAATGACCAATACCTTATAGTTGGGATGCTTCGCAGTCTGAACAGTACCCACAAACTCTGAATCCCTTGGAATAAGATCCAGCAGACGTTTATATGCATTACTCATGATTAGCTCGCTCCACGATGACAGTCTGAGTGACCTTACTGTAAGTAAATGAGTAACTGACCGAATCTACAATGCCCCACCACTCTGCATTAAATGCCAGGACATCTGCAGGTTTGCATTGACCAATTTCTTGAGCTAAAGGCATAGTAAATGTATGCATCTCGACCATTCCTGCTTTGGCCAATGCCGACTTAGCATAAGCTCCCATCACCGATGCGGAAGTGAACAGATTGTTGTTAACCGTCTCTACCATTACATCGCCACTGGTGCCTGTGCGTTTCACCAGCCCTGTAGCACCTGTTTTGTCATTGGTGAGGCTAATGCCGTTATAATCTGGATATGTCTCATAATCCGTAGATAACTCAGTGACAATTGATTCAGGCAACAGAATGTCATAGTCATTCATGTTCATCGAATCCCAGAAAGTTTTCTTATAAAGAGGCTTGACCGAAATCGCCTGACTATTCGCTTCGCTATATACAAAACCACCTGCAGCTGCAGCAATTTCTTGAATGGCTTTGATCGGCGTCAATCCTGAATAACTAAAGCTTTCAGTAGGTACAATCCAACCCAATGCATCGATCAATTGCCAATTCAATCCAAGATCCGGATAAGCTGATCGATCAATCTCAGCCTGAACCAATTGCACTGACGTACGTTCATTTTCCTGAAGGAACGCCCGAGGCGGTGAAGATGGTGAATCCAGCAAAGCTGATGGACTACGCCCCGTCAAAGTATAAGTTTCTTTGGCAAACTGCCGTGATCGAGTGCGGTTCTCAAGCAACATCAAATGCTCAAAGCCATTCACTACAATTTTCAGGATAACGGGCTGTCCTGCAATTGGATCTAACTTTGACAATTCCGAGGCAGGAATCATCAAGCTATAGGACCAACACCAACTCTGCCGATCGGTACGGTAGTTACCGCTTAGCACATTAATGTTTTGCCCATTATCAAAGCGCGTTACGCTAATTTCATTCACGATATACCACCATGGTTTTGGAGCTATTGCAGGTATGCAGTCGTCTACGCCAAAATTCAGAATGACGTTGTGTGCATCAACATCAATACACAAGCAGTTAAAATCTAGATCACCACTCCCTAGATATTGCGGAACTTGAGGTTCTGGCCAAGGCTCAATTACATGTTTGCGGTAATAAGTGGGCCGAGCCTTTTCCCAGAGAATAGAATCCTGAGTGACAAGCTCTAAACCTTTATCCCAGTCAAATAAAAATTGATGCTCGAAAACCTGTGCAACTTCATGACTGAATGTCAGCTGCTTACGCTTGCGAATGAGCTCATCCCATCCTGTGAAGTGCTGAATCCTTAGCTTGGCTGATTCTTCAAAAACCAAGCTTTGATTGATGAAGGACTTTTGATTCTCTTGCCAATACAAATAACCTGAACTACTTAACCCTGTGCCTTGTTCAAAGGCTTTTTGCACTGCTACCCTAAGTGCAAGCCCTGCCTGAAAGTTACTCTCAGCAGAATGACTAATGGTCAACCCTGAGTCATAAAAAAAGACACTGTGATGTGCCTTAAAGTTTGGTTTTGACCATGATATTTCAGGTGTAGTCAAACATGGAATTGCTCTCTGATATTCAGCAACCCAGTAAGTTTCAATACCAAGTGTATGATTAATATCGTTGATGCCAGATATGCTGGCTCGAATAGACGTATCAATTACAGCAAGCAAGGCACCTCGATTATCAATATTCCCCCAATTTCTACCGCTGATTTCAGCCTGAATATTGGTATTGATCGTAGCGAGTAAAACACCTAATTGTGGCTCAACATCAGCATAATTTAATACAACGTTATGGCTATCGATTGGTGTAAGTGGTTGCTCAAAATCAAGTACGACATTATGCGCGTCTGGTGGCGTGTAAGACATTGACCACCTCTAAATCAGTAGGGTTTCAGAATGATGCTGTCGAGTTTTTGATGAGAGCCCAGTGCAATATCAGCGCTATTTAAAACAATATCTGTGCCTGACATACCAATTGTGAAATCTGCATAAGGTTCATCATCTCCATTGTATAAACGAGCCCAGATAGCAGTTCCTGCTTTAGCTGCCAGAGCTGTGTCAGTTGGATAGAGCTCAATCCCATCAACTAATACTTGCTTGATGCAAGGCTCGGGCAATGATAATGTACATAATGCATTTGCAGGATTTGCTGCGATTTCAGTGCTCTCAGGTTTAGTGTCGCTGTAATACACGAAATATGCGGAACCACTACCTGTATCCAAAAAATCAGCATGTGCTTGCAGGGCTAAAATTCCTGCTTTTTTTGATATTTGTACTGTCATTTCGGCACCACCAAGTCCGCAATCACTGCGTTAAATGTATTCAATGGGTGATGAGCAATAATTGTGAATTTAGTTGCTTTGAGATGATCAAATTCGAAATTACCATATTGATCAGTAGATCTATTCATAATTACTCGTCCAGTTGAGCGCTCAATAAGGCGAACATCACAAGGGTAAGGTATATTTAATTCACGGATCTGTCCTTTAATTGAAAGACCTTTAAGATTATCGAGTAGATTTGATTCAATGCCATTGCATACTGCTGCTTTAACTTTTAATCCAATTAACATTACAGATCTCCAATCTTAACCACCAGTTGACCCTGGGTACCTGCGCTAGAGGTAATATTTACGACTAAATATACAGATCCATCTTTTTCAAACTGCTGTAGATGTGAATATGGTTTATTTTGGTAAAGCCAGTAAATATTCGGTATTTCACCACGCAAAACATTATTATTATCTTCCATAATGTAGACTGGGCCAAAGGGTGCTACTGATGTTAACGAGTAAGCTCCAACCATATTAGTGCTACCCGTAACACCCATTTGGTAAAGTGAAATGACCCCGCCTGTTGTGTAGTTTGATGATTGAGCATAGTTTTTAAATAAAATTAAAGACCCTGATGCTCGCAAAGATGTGAGGCCGGAAGGAAACCCCATACCCGCATTATTTGCTCTGTAATCAACATGGCAACTCAAAAAAACATTACTCAAGTCAGATAATAGTAATGACCGATGATAACCAAATCCATAACAAGCAAAGTTTGCAGTATCGTTTAATGTTGTCGTTGGGAAAATATAAAAATAATTTGCTGTACCTACTAAAATCCAATTTCTATTTCCTGTTGCTGGTGAGCTAATTAGAGATGGTTGCTGATTGAATGCACTAATATTGGCATAATGCCACTTCGCCCACCCATTAAACCCTGTGGTACCACTACCCGTACCAACCCAATTTTTATCAGGGTTTGCTGAATCAAATGGTGCTTGGGTTCCAAGCATCGTATCGATATCAGTCATATCTTCCACAATTGCAACTTTGGCAAACTTAGCGTAAGTGGTTGTATAAGCTGGGTCCATTGCATCAACAACACGTAAATATGGACGGCTAGGTAATGAGATGTTTGCAGATCTATACGCGGCTTTTCCAGCAGCACTAAAAGGTTTTAACCAACCAATCGGCGGTAGTGAGCATGTCATGGTACCTGTTGCAGTACTTATACTAGGTGCAGATGCGAGTTGAAATGTAATGGTATTCGCATTTGGCACAGTGAGAATCCGATGCTCACCATTAAACTCAGCCTGATTCGCTCCGGCTATTTTAATCACTTGGTACTGCATAAAATTATGCGCTGCACCAAATGTTGCTGTCACTGTCGTTCCACTGGCAGTTAATGTAGCTACGGTTTGCGAACCAAACCCGTTGACCAGACACGCATCGAGCACATCGATCATGCAGCCAAAATTATTGGTCAACTGGGGTGCATTGTTATTGGTATGCACATAGAACTTAAGATCTGTACTTGCAACCATATTCTTTTATCCAATAAAAAGACCGCTTAAGCGGCCATATTCTGTTAATTCACTTTAGACATTGCGATTAATATCGCCTCGGAACATGATCTGAAATTGATCCGAGATTGTTGTCGGCTCAGACTGCTTCACCGTGCGAATGCACCAAACTGGGAATGTTGCTGCTTTGGTATTGAAACGCAGTACATTGCCTGATACCCAACCTGTTCCCCAACCTTCTTTCTTGATGGTGAAATAAGGAGAACCAGTAACTGGGTTGATCGGAGAGCAATCTACATTAATTGAACCCGTTCCAATTTGGCCCGCATCCTCACCAATAATTCTGAAGTTAGTGGTGTCGGTAAACACAATCGCCCAGCATTCCTGAATCGCACCTTTATTGGTGACTTGAATCGGATAAAGCGCATCATTGTAATTGGCTGAAAGACTTGCGCCTGTTGCTGTATCGACCCATGTGTTATTCCACACAGACTGGACAAATTTATTGGTATAGCGCGACTGCATATCATTGATGACTAAAGCGGATCCAACCACTGTGTTCTCTGCTTGATAGTTGTGCGTCAAAGGCTTGGTAAATGTCACTTGGCCATTAATCTGCACATCATTAATCAAGCCCATATCCTGATAGCGATGCTTTGCCGAGATTGGAGCAACCAAAGCACCCAAGGCAAAATCACCACCCAGAGTCACACGCCCATAATCATAATCCACCGTATATAAATCAAAGGGCACTTTGCTTCCATGGGCATCCTGCAACTCGCACCACGAAATACGCTGATCATTCAAGTTGTAAGTTTGCCCTGCAACATGGCTTGGCAACTCTTGAAGCTTGGTTGCACTGATAATCCCGAGATCCCCCACACGAAAAATGGGTACTCGCCCATCTGGTGGCAAGCGCGTTGCAGAGAGTCCTAGGATATCGGCATCCAGTGGAATATAGGTATATGCCACTGCATTGAAACGCACGCTATCCGCAGCAATCCAGAATGGCACATTGATATAATGATCTGTGCCTTCAATAAATTCCAATTCAGGCAAATACCATTCTTCAGCTTCGATTTCAGCACGATTGGCTTCTGTAATCTTGGTTTTGGTATAGAAATAAATATCGACAAAACCAGTTTCATAGTTAATCGAACCGTGAGCCTGTGTCGTCTCAATCAGACCAGCTTCATTCGCAGTCAGGGTTAACTGCCCTCCGCTGATTGCGCCTACAACAACGGTCAGAGAACCAGGACGAATCGGAATCGTTGGTGTTCTAAAACTGACATGGTGAATGGGCAAAAGATCAGTTGTAGTCGTGAGCGATTGGAGTGTGAGCGTGTTATCCGCTCCTGGTGTCCAGCTATCAACAGTGACAACACCTGTACCATATTGAATAGATCCACTCTGTGTTGCACTGCCTGTGGTCGGATCTACATTACGGTAAATTAAACCACTGCGGTCAATAAAGGTGTCTGCACCCGCTTTAAAGCGTACTGAACCAGTAAGAATCTGTTCATCAAAGCCATTAGTGAGATCAAACTTAAGGTTTGATGCCGTCACTTGTTTAGAGCCTGTAGTTTCACTTGCAGTATCTCGGTAACGCACAGTGATATCAGTCGTTCCATAGGCTTTATAGGTTTCTTGCGTCGCAATAACTTTGTCAGTCTGTGGTAAATAGAAGCCCATCTTTTACCCCGCTAAATAGTAAGATTGAGATTTGAAATTTTGCGAGTAGCGTGTGTAGGTTGAATGTGGCGTGATCTCCACAGCACCTGTGGTGTAGTTAATCGTACCCATGACATTACCCAGTCGATCGACCAAATTCCCCAAGGTTCCGCTTACTGGCACATCCGTGATCAAGACAGAACCGCCCGCCTGTAAAAGCTGATTGGTTAATGGAATATCAAGTTCAACACTGTTAGGTTGAATGGCTGCACCTGCACCAATAGTAAAAACCAGCTTGTTATTCGCATCAGGAACAACATCAGTAACCACTTGCGACTCAGGTTCACCATAATCAAACACGAAGTTAAATACGGTGCCTTTCTGCGGAAGCTTATTCGGTATCAACTTTCCAGTACCTGCGGCATAGTTAATGCTTCCGATCGCATCCCCTGTAAATTGCCCTTGCGCATTGCTAGTTGCGGTTTTAGTCACTCCATCAAGTAACCATGTGGCAGTGACACTGCCAGACTTAACCCCTTCTTGCCCTAAATCAAATTCAATCGCTGCAGGTAATACAGCAAGATTTGATCGAGCAAAAGTGGTAATCGGCGAACCCCATTGCAATAGAATCGGTGTTCCGACATCAGGTAAAGCGCCTGTGGTTAACAGCCATGATCCCGTCTGATAGTTAACTGTACCGCTACCGACTGCACTGTTTGCCCCAACCAAACGCCCTGTGCCATTGTCTTTTAAGACATAGAACTTACCTTGCGCCATATAAGAAATCGAAAGTGCGCCAGGTGCAGGAATCGGAAGTAGTACTCCTGTCCAGTTGGTTCCTTGGTTATTCTGAGTCACGGGCAAAGCATAGGACTCAAAAGGTTGGTTGGGTGCTGCAGCAGGTGTAAAGGTGATATTCAATACCTGATTACCTGTACCAATAGCATTGGTCCACACAATCTGACCTGTTTGATAATCAATACTTCCCACTTGGGTGCCTGCTGCCGTGCGAAGTGTACCGCCACTGTCCGTGATTAATTGGCTGAACAAACTAAACGACATACTACCCGGCATAACGCTAGAGCCGAGAAAGAGGCTTTGTGCTGTATTCACGTTTGTTGTGAATTGAACTGTAATCGTTCCATCACTCCCTGCAACCAGTGCGGTATTTTCACTGACTGCATTCAAGTCCAGCAAGGGCGTTTCGACTTGGGAAGATGGGATGAGCTGAGCATAGATACTTTCAGCATTGACGGTAAAGCTGCCCACATTGACATCTTCAACCAGATCCACACTGGCATAGTAACGACCACTATCCGCGACGATCGTGTCCCGAATGATGGTTGCTGGCTTGGTATTGTTGTACCACTGTGTCGCGGACACACCAATGAAATCTCGGCTGAGTGGGTCATTGAATGAATAAGTTGCGATCTTGAACTCAACATTGCTGTTATTCACTCGGACCGTGCCAATGCGCGTTTCAACTGCAGTTAGGCGTAGAAACTGAGTGACTTCATTTGCTGTACCTTCATTCACAACAAGTACGATCGTATCACCGACATTGTTTTCAGTTTCAGACTTATCCATGGCCACTTGAATTGACTTCATACCCATGTAAGCCGCGTCAAGTAAAGATCCAACCGCCTGTGCACCTTTGGCCAAATAATTCTCTACACGGTTTTGAGCAGCTGCTCGTTCATCTGTCCATGATTCTGTACTGAACAGTAAAGCCGATACATTCGGATCTGCTGGATTCTCTGAAATGAATGCTGTAGCTCCCATGAGTGGATCTGTATCTTCATTGGTTAGACCAGGAAAGATCTTGCGCATCGAGACATCACCCATGGTACGGTCAAGTTCGGAGATATCGGGGAATAGGTTATTGCTCTCCCCGTCCACCACAATTTGACCTGAGTATTTACCCCCACCATCTTCTGTGTCAGTCAAACGCTGCGACTTATAAATGACCAGATTATTAGTTTCAATTGGCATGGTTTAGCTCCGTAAATCGCATAGTGACACTGTAAAATTCATTCTCAGAAGCGGCAGGAATGCCCTTAACTGGTTTGGCCTCAATCGCATTTTCAGCATGGTTAAAAATGACATTGAACTCGCGTTGATCACTGGCATATTCAAACTTCAGGGTGAATTCTTCGCCTTGAACCGCCGACCAATCCTTCAGAATTGAAAGAACTGATCGTTTCACCCAGCCCATGCCATCGGCTGCAGGTTGTAAGGTAATCGGACGCCCTGATTTCTTTTTGCCTTCTTGAATAATCAGCGTGCCATCTACAGCTCGCTCTTGCGTCTGTTCAATCGGCTTCCAATCAAATTCATCCGACCATAAAAAACCGTCTTCTAATGAGACGGTTTGGTTTGTTAATTTACGTGTTAGTTTCATTGCATTCACATCGCTCGTTTAAGTTGTTCAAGCTCACTCAAAAATTCATCAAAACTTCCTTGGCCGCTCTCTGCAACAGGTACACTGATGGTTTTGCCATTAATGGTGATGTTGTTCTGTACGACTCTCTCCTTAGATTGCTCTACGTTGGTTGTCGGTACCGCAACATTCACTTCAGGTGCCAAAGCATTAACAGCCGTGCTCTTGGTACCTGCTGTTGCAGATCCTTGACCTGACATATATCGCGCCAGTAACTCATTCACTTTTTGGGTACCGAATGCAGAGGTTTGACCATTGTTTAACAACTTCTCAAATGCCTTAGCGGTGTATTCATCACCGCGTGCACGTGCATCCCTTGCCTTATTCTTATCAATCTCTAAACCTTGATTCAGAATGTTCTTGGCAATCTTGGCTGCTTCAGCTTCGTCGTAACCCATACCAGACAACTTAGATTGAATATCGGAAACGTTATAAGTCGTAAAGTCAGCACCTACACGTTGAGTCTTATTCTCCTTCTCAGCTTTGGATCGAGCATCCATCATCTCATTCCATGCTTCGATTGAACTTTTGGCTTCTTCACGGATTGCCCGTCCCATCTCACGGTAGGCACTAATAGCTCCTCCCGAGACCCGCTGAGAATGGCTTTCAACAGCCCTATTCATTTCATCATAGGTCTGTACAGTCACGTTTCCAGTTTCATCAACTTCAACATTCAATCCTAATTGAGCTGCCTTAGCTTTAGCTGCGGATATGGTTACTTGATCCCCAGAAGCAACTGCAGCTTGCATTGTCCGTTCATAAGCTTGTTTCAATTGATCAGCAGTAGCCTTACCACTTGATTGAATCGTATTGAAATCTGCTAAGGCAGACTGGGCAGCAAGTTTAAGTTGCTCCTTGGTTTTAATACCCAAGCGCTCAAAAGCTTGCTCGACTGGATCTAAATCATCAGGTAATTGCTGAGTAACACGGCGAATTGCCTCTATACCCAGTTCTACTTGCTTAGTGGAAAAAACACCTTGTTTCTCAAACTCTAAAAGTTTAGCTTTAGCTGCATCCACTTCCGCTGGGTTCTTAGCTGTTTCCAGCCATTTAACCCAAGCCAAATACGTTGCTTCACCAGCCTCTTTACCCTTAACTCCCATCAGCTCTAGGCTTTTTGCAAAACTATCAAGTGATGATTGCTTAGAAGAAAATCCATCTGACACGCGGTTAAAGACGTTGTCTAAATCGAGTCCTAATGCATCAGCCGCTTTACGACCTGCAGCCAACTTTCCTTCTAAAGAAGCAACCGATTCAACACTGGTTACCATAGCACTTACAATGACTTTGCCTGTGCTATCAAACTCAGCCTTTAAGCCCTGAGTAGCAAGTTGAGCATTCAGAACTTTCAGTTGAGCCATACCTGCAGCATCAGCTGATTGAATCATTGCTATGGCAATGGCTTGTGCAGACTCAATCTTGGCATCAGTGATTTTTTGACTTTCAGCCTGATAGGCTTTTTCCTTAGCATCAAGCTCAGCCAAGCCTTTCGTGGCCAGATCAATAGATGCTTGGTTACCAGACTTACGAGCATCAAATAGTTGTTGCTCTAAGCGAAGACGCTCATCACTGATAGCTTTGTAATCAGATTGATGTTTTTCCTCTTGGGCTTTTAGCTCATCAAGTTTTTTCTGATTATCCGCTATGAGTTCCTGATTCTTTTGTTCCTCAGATTTCTTGACGTTATCAATTGAGCTTAGTGTTTGAGACTCAAAGTTCTTTATCCCATCAAAGCCTTTGTCAAAATACTCCTGTGACTTAGCTCTCATTGCCTCCATGTTGGCAATCGCTTGGTCTTTAACGTCACCCCAGGTGAATATAGATCTCAGTTCATACCAAGCTGAAGCCAAACCATACAAGGTGCCAGTGAATAAATTCACCACAATGCCAATAGACTTAAATCCATCACTCAACAATCCAACGGCGATATTGAGTAAATCAATAAACTTCTGAAATCCACTGACCTGTTGTCCAGCTGGGTACAGTCCATCAGTGAATCCTAATACGGCAGAAAGGGCATCGCTAAATAAGTCGTTTGTTGCTTCACCAACCTCAAGCACAGTATTAAATAAGCTTTTAATGGTGTTGTAGATGCTGACTAATGCGATTTTAAGTGAATCTAAAGTAGCTTGATCGTAGATGCTCGAGTAATAATCGCCAAAACGTATAAGCCCTTGTCCAATATCATCAATGATTGGTTTCAAAAGACCCATATTATCGGCAAGGGTGGACAACCATTGCGCTACAGTAGCAGATGCTCCATTTGCCTGATCCATTTCACCGATCAAGATCTGCCAAGAAGTGGCAATCTTTTGCAACGCATTCGAAATCGTGGTTGGGAACTGGTTGTATGTTTCTTGGATTGATGCAGATTGAGACTGAATTGCCTTGATGACGCGCTCTGATGAAAGCTCACCATTCTCAGCCATCTTACGCAGCTCACCTGTGGTAACTCCCAAACCCTTAGCTAATGCTTCCGCCAGTCCATAGCCGTTTTCCATGATGGAGTTAAACTCTTCACCACGAAGTACGCCACCTTGCATAGCCTGAATAAATTGCTGTACAGCTGCTTCACTTGCTTCTGCTGATCCACCACCAATTTGAATTGCCTGTGTAACGGTTTTGGTTAAATCAAGGGCTTGTTGTTGCGACATCCCCATATCTTTACTGATCGTATTGATACGTACGAATAAACTACCTGTAGCCTCAAGAGTTGAATTAGTCATCAAGGCAACTTGATGGACACCAGCCATTGCCTGATTAAAGTTTCCACCCTCTCGGGTAGCAATATTTATTCTTACTGAGAGGTTTGTATAAGTATCAGCTGCTTGAGCTAATTCTCGAATACCAAGACCCACACCCAAAGCGCCCATTGCTCCAACTAATGCAGTAACAGCAAACTTAGCGGCACCAAACCCTTTTGAAAGTGCTTCTACCTTAGAGTTTGACTTTTCTGCCTGATTACCAGCATCAGCAACCGCACCGTTAAAGCCATCGAACGCTTGATCAACCTGCTGAACTTCTTTTTCAAGTTGATCAACTTCAGCCTGAGCACGATCAATGTCCGCTGGCGTAGCTTTGGTGTCCGCAAAGTCTTGTAATTTCTGTTTTGCTTCAGCGAGATCTGAATTAACTACATCAATCGCTTTTTCAGACTTACGACCAAAATCAGCAAAGTTATTTGCAGCTTCACTTGCATGCTCACCTGCACCATTAATAATTTCAGTTGCCTTAGTCAGTGATTGATTTAGACTTTCGACTAATTCTTTAGTGCCTTTAGGAACAATGTTTTCTAGCTCTCTTGAAATAGACTCCGAAGCCTTTCTAACCTCTTCAGCTTCACGCTTAATTTCCTCAAAGACCTTAACAGTTACATCTTGGGCTTGCTTGGTATTGGCGACATAATCCTTGGTGTCTGCATCCATCACCAACTTAAACGTTAAATTCTTTCCAGACATAGAAACCTCAAATTATGGACAATAAAAAACCGACTCGCTTGAGTCGGTTACGAATTTCAAAACTGTTCTTTATTCAATCTAATAATTTTGACCAATTAGTAGCCAGAAATTGATCATTCTTACTTTCAACTACTCCTGAAGTTGTTATTCGCATATTTTCAGCTGTTAAAACCAGCTCAGGAATCTCGTCATTAAACTCAAAAATGAACTGATATTTCCCATTCCCCAAATCGTTAACATCGTATTGTGTAATATAGAATTGTCCACAATACAAATCATTGGTAATGCTGAATTTATCTATTGATGCATTTTCAAAGGTGACTAATGCCTTTTCAAGTGAGTACCGCTCTAATTCAAAGTCAAAATCAGAAAAAATGTGGATGTATAAAATAACGTCGAATTTCCATAACTCTGGATTCCAGTCTAACAAGAACCCATACAATCTTGAGTCATGTAAAACACCTAAATACTTATCAAATTTGTCAGTCATGGTGCTTCTCCACATCCGCCAAAATAACGCCCTCTAATGCAACGCCCATCAGGTAATTGGTTGTTAACATGGTAATGCCAATGTACTGGACTGCCCGTTTTCTCCATACAACCATGTGAACCAGCATTAGGGTCAGGATTTCGACCATGTCTTTCATAGTGTGTAATTTTATTGAATTTTACACCTGCAGGTGGATTACATCCTGGCAGACAATTTTCATCTTTACTAGGGTTACAATTATTTGCATTAGCCTCTAAGTCATCAACAATTTCTTGCTCTATCTCTTCATCATTTGCAGCATCCGCAAGTTTCTGTGCGGCTGCCGCCATTGTGGCCACTTGAGCATCTAGACTTCCAGCATCTGCATTTTCAATTACTTTTTGAGCAACGGTTTCTAGAAGTAGATATTCTTCTTTTTTTAAAGAAGGATCATAAGCTGGGTTTTTATTTCTATAAATATTACCAAGCATTGATGTTTGATCATAAAAGCAATATCTATCGTTGGACTTTGCTATCTCCTCAGCATTGGCAATCTTACCTGCTAAACGTGTAGTACCAGCTATCAAATTCTCACAAGCTTGCAATGCTGTTAGACCAAATGCTGATTGGCCATTACTCATTTTTGAACCCGTAGAGTAATAATATTGGACAGTAGGATCTTTAGGATCTAAAGGCTTAACTGTATATTTAATTCGATTATTCGCAGGATCCATCACCCAATCAACAGCCCCGAGCAACTCCTCAACTGCTACTGAAAGTGCATAACCAGCAACTCCTTTCCCTAATACTTTAGCTACCTGAGAAGCATCAGCTGTAAGTACGGCTGATGAGGTGAGTGCGTCCTTAGTACCTTCGTATAATGCTGATGCCCCCAAAGCCTTTGGATTAAATAAATGCCACCCATCAAAAGGCACTGTCATTGAATACGTAGATATTGATCGAGCAGATGCTTGTTGAATGTTATTTGATGTTAGTTCTGTACTTTGATTGTTTGTAGGTGAAGCGACATCAGACGACCCGTTCTCCCCACATCCAACAAGCCCCAGCATTATTGCTAATAAAATTATCTTTTTCATGTTATCCCCTCTAATTTTCAGGAATAATATTTTAATTAAAGGTAAAAATAAATAGCAGGAAATTAAAGATTTTTTTATTCCTTCAATTCATCAATAAAACTTTTGAATTGCTTCGCTGCCGCATGATGAGCCATACGGATGATATTAGATTGAGTGGCAATATTCTGCTTTTCACGCTTCACTACTGCTTCGGTATAAAGCTTAAATGCTCCATAGGTCATATTCATGATGCTTTCATGGCTATGACCATTCGATACCAACAACTGAAATGAATCAAACCAAGTGGAGCTCTGATCGTCTACTTCAGTACGCTTCTTACGGCGTTTCGATTTCTGCTCTTTATCAATGAAATATGCCTGATTGGCTTTTAGGCCTGTTTGCAGTAGTTGAATAAATACTTCCTGATCTTGTGCCGTATTTAAGATCGCTTGATGATCTAGATCAGTAATAAGCTGAAGGATTACTACACATTCAATCAAATGCTCTTGAATCACATTCTTTAAAATTTCATCTGAATAATCACTCACATTTCCCAGCATATTCTTAATGGGATCAGCTGCACCTACCCATAAATCAAACTGGCGCATGAGGATCTGACGTACCTCAAGTGAGACATCATCTATCTCAAGGCTTAAGCTACGGTTCGCTGCAATGAAGAAATCATTCATGATGGAATCCTAAAAAACAGGCACAAAAAAAAGACGCTCATGCGCCTAGTATTTTGTGCCTGTAAAACTTATGCTACGGAAAATCGATCAATACAACCGAATGGACCAGCTTGTGGATCATTCGCTTTGGATGAATCTGCTAAACACTCACCTTCAACATCGAATGATGCAAAGTCTTCATTGATCAAGTCAAATTCAGTATCTGGTGAGAACTGAACTCGCCACAATTCAACAGAAAGCTTGTCACCCGAGTAAGTATCAATCCCTTTGAATAGTAAGGCGTACTCACGCCCAAAATGGGTTGCCATAGCTGTTCGCTCTACCACACCTGCACTACCTGACCAAGTTACAGGTCCCGCAGGTTCTACAAGAAATTCGACTGTGCCAAATACCGCATCTAAACTGTAAGTGGATGGATCGATATTCGTACTTCCAGTTTTGAAAGCAACCCCAGTTAAATTGCGATGACCAAGGCTGATCATGTGACCCGCCTGAACAGTTCCCAGTGATTGATCTGCAAGGGCTTGAACTGTCGTTTTGGCTGTTTCACCACTAAACAAAATATTCTTGTTTTGCTTATTAAGCTCTTCAAGAGATCCACTAAATGTCACACCAGTAGCTTTACGCAAAATTGCATCTTTTGCGCGTGTCCCATCTATAGCAGTGAAATGATCAGTTGAGTCAGATGAAATCGCAATTTTCATATTGGGTGCATTACCCATCGTCAAATAAGGCCCCACTACGCCATTAGTAATTAATGCGGCAAGCATCTCACCTTGCAGTGAAATTAGATCAGGTTTAGCCATCTACTTTAGCCTCTTTTGCTGTTTTGGTTTGTACAGCAGGCTTAGTCTCAGAAGCTTCCTTCACTTCTTCAATCACACCACGCTGCAGTAAGTCTTGGATCTGTGCGGCGGTCAAACCACCCACTATATCCCCAGTACGAAAACGCCCGACAGTTTGCCGGGCTTTGTATTGCTTAGTCATATGGTTTCCTATACGAATGTTTTTGATTCAAACACCAAAGTGATATACACACAGGTAGTCGAGTAATCCTCCTCAATCGCAACCAAGTCTAGCGGTCTTGCACTTGACGCTGGATTCCAACCACATAGAAGCTCTAGAACCTTTTGCGTCAATATCCCAGCTCGATCCAGTGCTTCAGCTCCATTACTCAACTGTGATGCAGCATGCCGCTCAACAACAGTTACTTCCCATTGCTTGGCAAGCATGTTGGTCGATGATCGTCCCGCATCATCTACTTTACGTACACGGCGGTAATACACCTGGGCGTTTGGAGTTACCTGTGTCATTTCAGTGATTTTGGCTGAATTAGCTGGTGTATAAATCATCTTAAAGTCGGCAATTTCGCTGAGTTTTTCGGCAATTTCAGAACGAACAGCAAAGAAGTTTTCTGCATCACTCATGGGTTAAATGCTCCACAATTATATCCATCACCTCATTTTCATCGGACTCGGTGAGCCCCAAGAAAGGACGGCGAGGCATATTGACCTTGTATGGTTTACCCATAGTTTCCTGCATAAAATTAGAACGAGATTGACGTACAAATCGATTCCCAACAGTACCGCCACGCCCTTGTCGAAAGTAAGTCCTTCTCATACGGGCTTCATGATGGATCTCACCACCAAAATGATGAATTGCGGCATATTCAACATCTGTCCCAATCTCAACACCATTCGGCAGAACGTTATGAGTAATTGAATTCATCAAGCGTGATGTATCTCGAAGCGTGGTCCCGCCTTGACGAGCCACCCGACCTGAAATACGCCACTTACCCTCTAAGCCTTCGCCCACCATCCAACGGCGTCGAATGTTGTTTGAGACTGTAGAACCTATCGCCTCAAACAATTGCTGCTTAGTTTGATCAAGCCCTGAGAATCGCTCCAGCGCTTGAACTATTAAGGATTCACCATCTGCCTGAATGGTGATACCAACACCAGACATAAGCACCTCACTTGATGCTAGGCATCTTGTCTAAAGTTGCATCCCCAAATACACCTCCACGATATGTACTACCGATCGGCATCGTTGCTGGTGCATTCGCAGGCTTTTCTTCAGTGACTTGGTTTTGGTCGTTAAGAATATTGAGAACAGCCTTTCCATCAGCAATTCGCTTGAGATAGTTAATCTCTGCTTCATAGCGATTTTCAACTTCTTCGGTAGGATGCTGAAAATACAAACGATATCGCACAATATTGCATGCGACTCGCTTTAACGTACTTGGGATGTTAGGTAATGGCAGCTTGTATTTCACCGCCACATAACTATCAATCTCCTCAGTAGCATCACGAATGGCTTCGTCAATTGAATTCGTGGTTGATAGCATGGATTCCAGCTGCTCAACCTCATTACCAAACCGAGCGATTAAATCCTCACGCGTTGCATACATGGATCACCTACTTATTTTTCAGTTGGCGTTGCAGCCTTCTTAACCTCGGCAGTAGCTTTTTTCAAAGCCGCTTCTGAAGCATTCAGGGATTTCTCCAAACCTTCAACCTTCGCTTTCAGCTCTGCATTTTCTTGTTCAGCCTTATCCTTAGCTTCAATCAGCTTAAGTTCATTCGCTTTCAGCTCTGCAACTTCTGCAGCAAGATTTGCCAACTGTGCTGCGGTACCACCCGCCTTAGGTTCCTCAGGCTCTTGATATTCTTCAATAGCCCCAGTTGCTAAAAGGGCCTGAAGTTGTTTAGCTTCAAGCCCTTTAATTTCTTGTCCTGGTCTAAAATGACCGATGGACTGTTTTGCAATGTACTTCGTCATTATTTATTCCTTATACAAAGCCACGACCACCAACAAGACCATTCTTGTTATTCGGTACAGCTAACGGTGAAGATTCAGCAAGCAATTGAATGCTAGATGGGTTCTTTTCTTGCCATTGGCTTAAATAGAACTCTAAAGCCTGACCAAATGCCTCCACGTTCTGCAAGGCACAGTGAGCAATCCAGCCATTTGCATCAGAAATCAATCCAAAGAAATCTTCAGGAATAAAACGCTCTACACTGCCACCCATATTGTGCTTGGCATCATAGGTCCAAATTTCAATGTTATCGACCGTGCCACGGAACTGCGGCTTATCAGAATGATCAAAAGTCGGGGTGATTGGAACACTAATACCCGCGTACGGCGCAATGAATTTTTCTTTGAATTCCGCATCCTTAATCAAGGTATTGAATACCTTGGAGGTAGTTAATGCCATATTCGGAGAAACACCTGCGTGTTCAACAGACAGGTCAATCATGGTTTGAATGTCTTGTACTGCAGTTGCACCTACTTGCCCCCATTTGATCAATGGAGTGAAGTTACAAGCTGGGTTACGCTCATAGTCAACTTCATACATTGGGAAGTCGGCAGAGGCGAATGTGGTTTTACCGTAAAGCAGTACATCTCGTGCGATCAGCAATTTTCGATTTTCAATTGACTGGCGTAGGTAAAGTGCTTTCTGAGCTTGGTCAATCAAAAGTAAGTCAGCATCAGAAAGACGATTTGAGCCTGTAGCAATCACACCAAATCGACGTAATTGAGCGATCAAAGCCGTATTTTGAGACTTGCTAGGAGTGATCGTCATCATCGGCTTTAAATAAGCCGGCTTAACAGATTTCACTTTACCAGACTCACCAACTTTGATCTGGCGACCAGCAGCTGTAGGTGTGACAAACGGGGCTAGTGGGGTTGCCGTATTCAATTCACCTACTGGAACAACATCTTCTGTATATGACACACGCTGAGGGAAGAAGCGGTCCATCAACCATGTATCTACACGTTGAGTGGTATCCGTCAACAAAACCAGTTGAGGCACGTCCAGTAATTCAACTGGCATATTTTGGAATGTAAATGATTGACTCATTAAGGGTTACTCCGCGACTTTGCGCAATTCAAGTTTGTTCTTTAATGCCTGTGCACGAACGCCATCTACCTGAGCTGCGGTGAGTTCTGTGCCATTCACTGTAACTACATCCACATCGAAGGGACCCTGCACATAGATCGGCATTTCGAGTCCGTTATTAACGTGATATGTAGATTGTTCTGCCGTAAAGTCAGTGACAACAATGGCTTCCCATACACTTAACGCATTACCCGTAAATGTTGGGTGCGTTACTACGTTATTTGCATCAACATGTACGAGATCACCGCGTTTATATGCGGTGCCCGTAGTGGGTTTGGCATTTTCTGTTCGTACACCATCACCAACAATCAATTGTTTGCTGACGAGTGTTTCTGTAATTGTTTGACTCATGACTTATGAGCTCCTTGTTGTGCTGCAGCAAATTGTGCAAATGCTTGATCTAATGCAGAGCCTTGTGGCTGACCTTGCCCTGCTTGTCCACCCTGACCACCAGTAGCTTGGTGGCTAAACAAGTACTGTAAGTGAGCTGGAACGGTGTTAGTTTGCTGTTGTTGTTGACCTGCAGGAGGCTGACTACTTGCCGAGAATTGGCGAAGTTGTTTTGCTGAAAATGCAAAAGCAGAGTCATCTAACGTTTTCATTTCCGCAATATCTTCAGCACTAAATTCTTTGCCTAAATCTTTTGCTAAAGCAGTAATCTCGGCTTCACGCTTTGCTGCTGCGAATTGTTTGTTTTGGGTTTCAAGCTCTTGAATGCGGGCTTTCGCCTGTTCGAGTTCGGTCACATCCGTTTCCTCTTTGGTTGGGTTAGGGTTAGATTTGCCTGAGAAGGCTTTGATTGATGTATTGCGGTCAGCTCCTGTTGAACAGATCGTGAACTCACGAATCCGGTTTTGACGGAATACAGTGACTGGACCCTCAAAAGTCTGGCCATTCACTACCACTTGTTTACCTTGAGCCACTTCTTCTATAGATCCAGGATCAATCATCATGGACATTTGAAATGGAAACCCATCGTCAGAATCCTGTACGATTTCTTGTGCCTTGGTATTAGTTAGGAAGTCTCCCGATACATTGATTTTTCCATTGGTATCGACTTCTCGTACCACACCGATTCGACTTGAACTAAAGTGTTCTTCAAGCAACGCTGTAGGCCGATCAATCTCAATACCATCAAGGTCGAATACAACTCCTGAACGTCCCCAGTACCAATGACCATCGACTCGCCCACCAGCATAAGCGGTACCATTGAATTTCCGCTTTTGCCCTTCTTCTGCTTTAGGCACCTCAATTGCTGATGCATTGAATAGGTACTTCAAGCGTTCTTCATTTTGTTCTGGCATTTTCATGCTCCATAAAAAAACCGCCTATAAAGGCGGTTTTGAATGATTGTGTTTTAAATGCTTCGAATTAACGCTAGCAACTTATCTTCAGTTTCTTTGGTGTGATCGTAAAATGTTGAGTTTTCATTTTTAAGAGCTGATGTCAGCGTATCGATAATTCGCAATTTTTCTTCAAGTGAATAATTTTTTTTAATGCTCGTAGTTAAAGCTCCACCATCCGCTGACACATTACTGCCGTTCGGCACTAAGCTTAATGGTTGGTTATAGTTCGACATATCGGAGCTTTGATTCAAGGCGTTTGAACCAAAATTGCAACCCAATGGATGGCATCCATCTTTATCAACCTTTAGACCACCAGTGAGAAGCATGCGCAAATTAAATCGGTCTTCTTTTGAATCAGCAACGATTGAAACAATGTTCATCCCCGTTAAGCTCATGCCATCTTTATATAAGACGCTCATTCCATTTTTTAAAATCAATTTCATCTAATTCACCAATGCTCTTAACACATAAATCAACTTCCCATCTGAGGGTGCAACTGAAACCACCTCAAACGACAACCCCATCTCAAACAACACGCCTTGCCCTGCATTGAGTTTTTCAAGATCAATACCTAAGCCTTTTGCATTCTCAATTTGAATCACAATGTTTGATTGAACACCTGTAAGCAATAACGGCGAATCCAAGGTGATAACTTTGCCCACTTCAAGCGAAGCAGCATAAGCCAGTGTTGTGGATCCTCTGACCACATCCACGGCGTTTGCAGATACAGCCTGAATCTTAGCCATATCCTCTTTGACCCAACGCTTAAGCACTTCCTCTGCCAATGAGATAGCTGGCTTCTGAACATAAGCAGTTAATGCAGCATCATTACCCTGTACATAATCCACCAGCGTCCTGATCGCACTTGGTCTAAGTGTTGGATCAAGTGGTACTACTGTGTCTGCAATCGTATTGAATAGATCCCGACTGGAATCATTCATTGGAGATAACAGGCTCATCAACTTCTTGCTTGCAGTCCATTCAGCCTGAATCGCTTGCTTCTGCTCGAGTAGATATTGCTTATCTAAGATTGAGTCAGCAATCTTTTGATCGACGACTGATTCCATTTCACCGAATGTCAGTGGACTCGTAGACCAACCCATATCCTCTGCAATTTGTGGTAGATCTTCATCAGAAGTAATACCGAGCTTCTTCGCTTCTTTCTCAGTCAATGCAGTTACGGTGCACCGGCACATGAATCCCCACGGCGGGTAATACAGCAACCAAAACGGATCATCGATGTGTCTGATGATTCGATTCAAAGCCAAATGGCTAGGACGCACTCGCGTATCATCAATCGCTGAGTACATTAAATAAGGTCGTTTCGCCTTATTCTTTTGCTGTTGCTGCCAACGTCCATGACCATAAGCCGTCTGGATGTTTGTACGGAATACATTCTTAAGATAGTACTTACTCAGCACGATCTCATTTTCTTCAATCAACTTCTGAAAGTCGTTGAATGTTCCACCCTCTGCCAAGGTCTTGTTGAGCAATTTAATGACTGTCTCGATCTGCTCAATCCCAGACAGAAAACTCACTGTAGTTGCCAATTGCCGAGTATTGAGATCCATTGAATAGAATTCATCAGGCAATACGATTTTACGAGACTGAGCGAAATGCAGAGCCTCTAAAAAAGTGATTGGTTTCATTTATCCCCACTTGCCGTGACATACCCCAGCACATCAGCTGCATACAATGCCATTTCTAGATTGGCCGTAAATTGGCTCTCATTTGCACCTGGCATCAGCCGCATAAGATTGAATGCCAAAGCCTCAGGCGTCTCGCTTGACTGAATCAGCTCATTCACTTGCTTCTGATCCAGTAAATCAATCGATCGCTGCCCATCGGTAAGCTCTTCAACTTCCTGCTGCTCTGGTGAGAGTTTCTTGGTGCTGGCGGCAAAGCTAAAGGCTCTGTGTGGGAGAGCTTTGAACTGTGACGGTACTGTGATTTGAGGAGCATCCACAACATCACCTTCCTGCAATCCATACTCTCGCATGAAGTACTGATTCGTCAGGTTGGCGCCTGCGTTCTTCAGGTGAGCATCTCGTTCAGCCTGTTCTTTATTAAGTGGCTTTGCTTCTTCACCAATAATGACTTTATGTTCTGGCCAGTTATTCAGCCAACACAACGCGTTAACAACCGCTTGTAATGTTGGGGTGGTGAGTCGAATATCTGACTTCAGTTTGTCAGCGCGAACGTTTTCGTGAACTTTACCTAAAGCATAGCCACTGGTGCCATCAGATTGACTGGTAAGGGTTTGTCCCAATACGATCTTCTGAATTTGTTGTGCGAGCGTTTTATTAAACGTCTCAAAGGCTGATCCAGCAGTACCACTTGCGCCAGTTGTACCTAAAACCTGTACATCATCTTTAGCATCAATTGATAGGACACTCTGAGCATGTGCATTAAGCAGTGCCTGATTCATATCATCAATTTCTGAATCTTCGCATTTACCAAGAAGAATTGGTGTGCCAAAACGCTCCAGAAATTTAGCCCAAAACTTGAACCCATTTTGCTTAAAGAAAAACACCCAATAAAGTGTAGCTAATAATGCTTTGCCATAGGGTTGTTCATAAGAAGCTTTGCGGCGAGTAAGGAAAAATTTAAAAATTTTATCAACCTCTAACTCCTGAGAACTACCCTCTTTTCGTAGAAGTAAGCGACCATCATTCTTAGGCTCAAACCATTGCATTGGCTTTTCACCAATCCATTGCAGCCCGATATAACCTTCTTCCTTTAACTCATACACAGCTTCTTGAACGGAGTAACCAAAGAACAATGCATTCAATGCACCAGATGCAATTTCAAAGTACCACTCATCCAACTGTTGTTTTAAGTGAACAGCCTCTGGCGTATCACTTGGCTCAATTCGATATGGCGTAGCCAATAATGCATCAATCCGTGTCTCTACAGCTTGTGCAATTTCATCATCATCAAGAAGCACTCGCAATCTATGACGAGTAATACCCGCCTTACGAAGCACTTCATCATTATCTGGTTGTCTGCCAAAATGTGAAAAGAAGTTTGAAATAGCTTCTTGAGTGTAAAGTTTACCGCGTGACAAAGACTTCTTTGACGCTTTGTCTTTTTTAGGCTTTGCCATGTGATTTCCTTTTAATATGTACGACTACCTGCACCTGCAGGTTTTTTACCAATTCTTGCTTCATTCAAATCATTGAAAGCATCACTGCAACCATCCACTTGGTCGTCATGAGTACCATTTGGAAAGTTTCGTAATTCTTCAATGAGTGCTTTATTCCAGTCACCGCTAAGCATCTTCACATTGCCTATGTTGACCTGTGCTGCAAATGGCTGTGCCCTGGTAATCTTGTCACCTGATACCGTTTCAGCTTTGACGTTAAATCCGCTGAGCTTTGTAATGAAGTTTTTAGCTTGAGCTTTACCCGCTTGACCAGGATCTTGAGGAAGTCTGATGCCTACTGATCGACCATCCATTTTTGCTGTCTGAATGATCGTATTCTCAACACCATCTGGTCCCCATCGTCCACGAACCATATCCACAATGTAGATGATGTTGTCTTTGGTCTTGAGCATTCTTGGTCCTGCTGTCCAATCCCCTTCATTCTCAGATGCAGCAAGGTCCCATGCCCGAACCTCTTTAATGAACTCCGCAGGAAGGGCTTCTACAATTTCAATTCTGTCGGGCTTAAAAAAACCGCCTGCAGGCGGTGATGGTAATTGTCGATACTGACCAGAGAATACATACGGCGCTGCATCCTCCATGACCTTTAATCGCTCAATGCTATGCTTTTCAGGCCATAATGCCGAGCCATCAGGTTGAATTGCAGGTAGACACAAATGCTCCCATTCTTCACCGTTTCCACCATCAAGTAACCAACCTGCTAAGTCCTGCTCATGCAGACGCTGCATAATTACGATGATCGGGGTATCTGGAGAGTTGGTTCTAGACTCTAATGTGTTTTGAAACCATTCAATTACATTGCCCCGAATTGTGTCTGAGCTTGCTTCACTGGCTTTATGTGGATCATCGATGATAATCGCACCACCAAACTCTTTTCGAATCTTCCCCGCACCAAAACCCGTAATTGTACCGCCTGTCCCCTGTGCATAGCAGACACCACCAGCAACAGTTCTCCAGTCATCCTTTGCTTTACTGTCGTCTCTAAGCTCAAAGTCTGGAAACACTCGCTTAAAAGCTGTTTCTTGAACCAAATTTCGCGTCTGAAATGCATTGTTTGCTGCCAGCGTTGCTGAGTAGCTGATATGAATAAACTCGCAATCAGGCACTTTGCCAAAACACCAGGCCATAAAATTAATTACAGCCAATTCAGTCTTGGAGTATCGCGGAGGTATGTTGATGATTAACCGTTTTGTCTCACCTCGAAACACCTTCATTAGAGCATCACAAACGACTCGATGGTGCCAGTTGTGCATCCACTTGTATTTACGGCGCTCCTTGAACATGTATCGAGAAAAGAAGTACAAATCTTCTTGAGCTTCAATGCGTATTGCAAGTTCACGTGCTGGGTCAGTACTCATCTAAAACCTGCTCCCTTGCTTTAAGGTAGCTTTCTGTTGATATGCTGGAATTTACAGTCTCGATTGGTTTGCCATCTTTGCCTGTAATTTCCTGCTTGGTCACACGACCATCTGTCTCTTGAAAGGCTTGTTTCAGCAAGTTTTGTTTTGCTCGTTTATTTTTTCCAGAATCTTCATACATTTTCTGGAGCTCATTCAAACGAAATGCTTTATTCGCAATAGCAATATCTTCAATATTATTACGGAAATCTTTGCGTGTACGCTCAAACAAATCTTTCAACTTCTTACTAAGATTGCGACCCGCAACTTTCGTTGGATCGTATAAAGCTACCTGCTGCCTTGTGATTTCAATCTTATATTCTTGCTTTACAGCTTCTACTACTTGTTGAGGGGTTTCAAAGCATGCAAGAGACTGAACTATAAACATTTTTACAGGCTCTTTTAGTGCCGCCATAAACACCCCTTTGTATAGCTACGTATAGCAAGATAGGCAAAAAAAAGAGCCATAAGGCTCAATTAATTAAACAAGTCCCACAACACGCTGCAATATTCTTCTCTGATACAAACGGCGCTTGTTTAGCAACCTCAACAAGCCTTTGGACGTTCTCGTTTGCTCCCCAGCGTTTGACCACACCAATGAACTCTTCCACATCATGGCCAGCCAAATAATGCTTGGGTAATCCAGTATGGTCGCTATAGATAATTTCACCATCTTCGTCACGCTCGACACCGATATGGTAAAGCTCATGCTCGATCAATGCGCAGAAGTCACGGTCATTCGAGTTTTCACAAAAGCTCGCATCTATAGTGATTAGATAGACAGGCACATAACCAAACCAATCTCGCATTTGTTGTTCCTGGCGTGCTTTCTTCCATCCACCTTGGTTAAACATTACTTTTTCACATTGGCCCAACACCATGCGCTTTTTAGCCATGCATGCAGATGATGCCCAAGTAAAAGCTAGGAAGGTTTCATCATCATGAAGCAGCTCAGCAATATGGTCATGGTCTGGATTGTGAAGTTCACCACCAAGCGTTAAGAAATTTTTAATCACCCAGTCTTTTAACTCAACGGCGGGTGCCAAGCGTATTGCTTCTTCTTCCTCCGCCTGATCAATCAGATCCGTTGGCGGGAATGGTCTGATTTGGTCCATTGAATGATTCTCTCTTTAAGTTTTTGAGCCATTGAGATGCAAATTTAGCTTCTATCTGTAATGGGCCAAATTCATCAATCTTATATCTATTGGCAGACTCTAATCGAACAACGGTAAAACCCATATCGGCAGCATGATCATATCGATCCATGCTCCAAGCTTTATTCGCTAATTTTCCACGGCGCCCGCCTGACCAAGGACCACCAGATATTTCAACTAAGATTCGATGCTCAATTAAATGAAAATCAAACCGCCAGTGCTTAGTGGATTTGAAATGAAATTTCTTTTCATACTTGATACCTAAGGCATCTAAGGCCTGCTGAAATTCTTCTTCTGCTTCCAGATATGTATCTTTGGCCTTAGGCAATGGTTTAGACCTTGGCTTGGTTTTGGGTGGGCGCTTTTTGGTTTTCCAAAAGTAGTCTTTTTCGTTCATAAATTACGCCCAATAAAAAAAACCACCCGAAGGTGGTTTGATTAATCTTAAAAACTATCCAATTGCTCAGAAGTTTTACTCAATCTAAACTCAATCATATTTTTCTTGCATTGTTGAACCCTACTGAAAAATTGCATATAAGCCGAACCCTCCCAATCAATAGCAATTTTATGTGCAAAGCAATTTTCAATGTATTCACTTCTTATCCAATCATCCATAAAATTAAGATCATCAATAATCTTAATTTCAAGCTCTGACTGTTTATTCAGAAGCAATAAAAGTTTAAATTTTAGTATTGAGATGCCCTGAAGCTTTAGATCAATTGCGTCTAATGTCTGTACATGGTTTTCCCATTGTTTATCAATGTCTCCTAACGCCAATTCATCGCGCATTACATAGCTATTTATTAATTTTATAAAAGAGTAAACTTCGCCCAGATACCCGGAGCTCAGGTTATCAAAACTTTGAACCCACTCATGCATGTACCTAAAATTCAATTCTTTATGTTGTATTTCTCTTTGACTTTGAATTAAATCAAGATTCATCTGAAAAGTTTTTTCTGTATTATCTCTTGCTGCATCAATACTTGTTAAAATTTGCTGAACAGTTATCTCAAACGACTTACTGGTAAGATCAAAGCTTTTTTTCCCATACCACCAAGCAAGAAATACCCCTATTAGGGCAAGTATTACACCCATAAATGCAGCTAATGCGAAAGAATAAATGGCGGTAGTATCTGTAGAGGCAAATAAATATCTTGTATTTTCGCTTGTTTGAACAATTTTCTGAGGGAGTGTGCTCATATCATTACTATTGAATATTAATTAAATAAAATTAATCCATTGTAATTTAAATATTTAATATTAAAAATATAAAACCCCGCCAATAATGCATATTTAGCGGGGTCTTATGTGCCGTAATACGTTCGGCTAGTCTTTAACTTCTTTCAAACAATTTCGGCACACTTTGATTTCTTCATCGTCAATCGTGTAATCAATCTCTGTCGCACCGTGTAACCCAAACAAACACATCAATAATCGAAGCATGGTCTTTCTCCAAGCAACAAAAAAGCCCCCATAAGGAGACTTTCAGTTAAAAACTGGCGTTTATTTATTCATTCATCCAAGTCCAGCCATAGCAGCCAACTTCACAACTGAATCAAGAGCAGCAACTGCTGAAGGCAATAAAGATAGGTAAGCGCCTAATTTATCTTTATTAGGGCTGCCTGTTTCAACTTCTTCAGTAATTTTTGTGATTGCTTTTGCAACCAATGCGCTATCTATTGGATCAAGTTCTAAATCGAGAATATCCGACTTAACTTGACTTAAAGCTTCTTTGTATTCAGATGAAGAATAAGTATTTGTCGAGTTATCTACACTTTGCTGATAAACGCGAGCATTACCTGAAGCATGAATGTTGTTTACTGTAGATGATGTTCTTGGATCAGGAATAGCATTTATATTTACAACCTTCATCTGATAATGCGCGGGAATCCCATGGAAAGCATTGTAATAATTAGGCTCTAAAACTTTATATCGCTCAATAACACCATTTTGAATTTTACGCTCAACAAAATACCCAATTTCAACTGGAAAATCAGCATTCAAAGTGTGTACAGCTTTACCACCCTGCACACTTGATTTAACACCCTCTTTAATTATATTCCCATTCCGATCATAGATTGACACCAAATCAGTCATTAACTCTGCAAAAGGCATTGTTTTTCCTTATTATATGAAATGAATAATTATTATACATAAAAACAAAAAAGCCCACCTTTCGATGAGCTTTTAAATCAACCAAGTGCGCTATTTACACTTCGGTCACTTATAACACAAATATGCCATGTTGCTGCGCGCAATTCAATAGGTATTTAATCAATTGTTAGCTTAGTTTGAAGTTTTTTATCAAGTTCGATATCCGTCTTCGCTCCTAATTCCTTGCGAAGCAAATGAACTATTAAATTAGCATTAGTATTTGATTCATTTATTAATGTCGTTAACAATGGTTTAATTGATGCAGATTTAGTTTTTATATCATCTGCAATTTCACTCATATTCTTTATATATTCATCACTTTCTTCAAGTTTTTCATCAAAATATTTATTAATACGAGGTATACGATCTTCTCCATCGCCGTGAATCTTTATTCTTTCCATTTCCATAGCAGCATTGTTAAAAAGCTCCATGGCTCTACTATGTCTATTGAATAAATTATCAATCTCTCCTTTTCTAGCAATCAAAGGATTAATCTCAGCACGTAATTCTTGTATTTTTTCAGCAAACTGTTCTAGAAAATTCAGTATTTTTTCTTTTGTTTTCGTTTCGCAGATAAAAGCTGTCTTGTCGACAGATTTACTAAAATTCAAGATTAGAGTTTGTTGAGTTTCCCAATGCTTTTCAAGGTCAGATAAGAGTAGTTGAAACCCAGTTATCATTAATGAATATGATTCAACTAATTCTAAATAAACATCTCTTCTAGTCTCGGCTAATCTTGCTACCTTTTGGAGATGCAATGAAGTTAACCAAGAAGCAAAAACACCAACCCCTAAAGCAAGCCCTCCATAAATTGCAGCTATTTTAGTTGCACTAGCCTGTATTTCTGCTGCATGAATTGTTGCTGCAATAGCCATAAGCTCATGTTCCACTTATTTTTCTCATAATGCATTTAATGCTGTTTATCTTACACGCATTCACAAAGAACATCTAAACGACTATCCAACCAAGTCTCCGCTGCCAACAGATACTTATCAATGTTACGTCGATCCACCTTTGTTTGACTCGCCAAAACAGCAACTGGATAACCTTTTAAGTAATAGAACTCAATCCACTGAAACAAATCAGGACGCGAAAACTTTAACTGAGTAACCAGATGATCAATAGCAATCAAAGCATCATCATCCAACACAATCTTTACACCTGAACTTTTCTGCCCCTCTTTTAAGCGCATCAACCCCAATGACGGCGATTGATAGCTCAACTCACTTGGATTGTAGTGTGCATTTCTCGCCCATTTCCCCCATTGCTCAAGTTCATTCTGCATCATTCGTAGTGTTGGCTTAATTTCCGTAACCGCATTCATGCTCTATCCTCAAACTTCTCTTACGTCTATGTTGTGCACTGTTTTCATCAAGTGTTTCTTGTTGCGATAACTCGCTAATTTTCTTGTCGCTACCGATTTCACATCCTCCACTACAAACTCTCCAGTACTGCGGTAATACGTGAAATCAGCAAAGTATCTCAAAGCTGGTTTTGCTCGTTTCTCTCCTTCAATTTTGGTTTTAGGTGCCAATTCAAATTTGGTGTGGTGCTTTAGATCTCGGATCTCACCACGTTGCTGCATTGCCTTAAGTTCGATATACCGTCGATGCTCCTTTTTGCTGTCAAAGGTCATTCCATCTAGTTCAACCTTTTCTGCTTTAAACTTGTTGCCTTTGCTCTTTCCCTTCGGTTGCTTAGGCTGTGGAAACATTTCGCGGTAATGGGCAATGCTGATTGAACTCATGCCACCTCCTTCAAGTTGCCACTGAAACCAACCTGTTTCAGGTAGGACTCCCATTTTTTGGCTTGGGTTGGATCTTCGAGTTTTACGGCGATGCGTGCTGCGAGTTTTTCAAAGGACTCACCTGGTTCGCTGTACTTGCTTGAAAATTCAGGATGGTGAGCGAGTTTCTGTGCGAAAGTGGCTATCTGTTTTTCAGTCAGGTGTTTTGGGTTATTGGCTGTAGGTGTTTTACTGTATCCCGCTTTGGTCTCTTGGGAGTACTTGCTTCGATATGCGTTCAGCAACCAATCGGCAAAGTGAAAGTTCATGAGTTCATCGCAAAGGGATTTGTCTTGGTTGTAAATCTCGAATGCGCGTTTTTCCCGTTCCGCCCATTTCGCTGTCAGGATGGTTTTTGGATCGATGCTGTCATCGGCCAAAGAAATTTCTTCTCGAAGTTTTTTGAAGCAAAGCCAATCTTTTTTATTTTTAGATTCATCTGGAAGATTCTTTGGTAGATTCCGTGTCCCATTGTTGGGACTGTTAGGTGGGATTGTTGGGACTGTTTCAAGGGAACAATGGAACTGTTCCGTTGTTGGTACTGTTCCGTTATTGGGACTGTTTAAATCGGGGCTTTCCTGATTAAAGTGTTCCGTTGTTGGTACTGTTTTATTTTCTCGTCCAGAAACACCACACAAGCGGTATACCTTAACTTGTTTGGTTGCTCCTTTACGCTCCCCTGTATCTTGAATTAAGCCATCTTCAATAAGTTCAGCAATAATCTTCAATACGGTTTTACGGTCAAGTGTGGTGTCGTCTTTTAAACGGTTAACACTTGGGTAGCAGGTGTGGTCTTCTCCAGCACGATCAGCAAGTGACAAAAGCACCAATCGTTTTAGTGGTTTTAAGCTACCATTTTTGCGATCAGGAAATTGAACACCCCATGCCCATTTGGTTGCATCTAGGCTCACGCTTCACCTTCCTTTTCAATAATCTGTATAAACCGACCAAACATCATGATTCGCTCGGCACGTAACAGGCTTGCAATGATCTCTCCTGCATACCAAGCCGAGATTCGATGTTCGGTCATCAGCATTTCTATTAATTCATCACGCATAACCGCTGCATTGGATTCGTCTCGGTTAATTTTGCGTAAGTTGGCTTTTCGGATCTCTAGCAAACCCTCTAATGTGCGAAGTGCTGGCTCATACCATGACTGGACGCCCTGAACATGTTTATGCTCAGGCTGTTTTTTCAGTACCTTGTTGGTAATCATGGAACCTCCGCTATTGAGTGTTCAGCTTCAGTTAGACGGCGTTTTGTCATAAGTTCCGTGGTTGAAGCACTACGGACAAATCTTTTATTTATTGTCAAAACCCCCATGCCGATAAAAACATCCACTGTGTTTTCATAAACCTCTGTCACGTGGTAAAGCGCATCAAAATCAAGTGGAATACCCTCAAGTACAACGACATCCCCGATTAAAAAATCTTCATTGTGCTCAATTACTTGTTGTGCTAAATTTGTTTGCATATATTCACTCCGCAAGTGTCGAATATCTAAAAGCCTGATCTAGACCATCAGGCTTTTTCTTTTTCAAAATTTGCTGTGTATTTCTTCATTTGTTTAAGTGCTGCTTGATCAACAGCAGCAATCAGCTCTGTTAAACCTTGAGTAAGTTGATGGATCTCTTCGTACTCAGCAGGTGTAATCACCCCATCTTCATAAGCCTCATACACAACATGGTTAGCTTTTCCGCTCTTAATGTTGTGTTGCATCATTGCTTCAAAAATTGATAACTCATGATGCTTGCATGGATCGCAGTTCACTGGAACCAAGGCGTAGCCCAATTGATGTGCCCATACTTTTAGAAGTTCAGGGCTTTGCGTGAACATCATGATGGTTTCGAGTTTCTTAAGACTCGGTAAGTGATTTGGCATTCTTACATTGCCGTAGTTGCAAATTGTGTTATGCGAGTCACCAGTAACCTGTGCAATTTCTTTTGGTGAAATGCCTTTAGTCTGGTTAATCATTTTAAAAAGTGCTGTTTGTGCTTCACTGCTTAGTGATATTTCTTGCATTGTGAAATCCTTGTTTTATTTCACGTTTATTTAAAAGATTGACCGAAACATAATTGGTTATGCGGTGAGTTGTTTAAATTCATTCAATGATGGGCAAAGCTCGACTGCTTTAAATTTTCCATTGGTTGCAGCTTGAGCTCGCATAGCTACGATTCCAGACATATTTTTTGTACCGCGAACCCAGCCAGAAACTGCAGGTTGCTTTACACCAAGGGCTGTAGCTGTGTTTTCTTGACCACCAAAGTGATTAACAAGTTTCTGGAAAATATTGTTTGTGTTTTCGCTCATAGTTATATCCTCAAACGATATAACCAATATTATAACTATAGTTATTTATAGTCAATAACTATAGTTATTTGCACTTATATAACTAAGGTTATATATTTGTTATCAAGATTTCGGGGTTGTGAAAGATGGAATTAAAAGACAGGCTCAAGCAGTCAAGAAAGCGTGCAGGGAAAACTCAAGCAGAAGTTGCGGAAGCTGTGAAAATGTCTCAGCCTGCTTATCAAGCTTTAGAGTCTGGGCGCAATCAGAAATCATCCTTCCTTCCAATGATTGCAAGTTTTTTAAATGTGGATGTGCTCTGGTTGACAACTGGCAATGGAACAGAAGATACAAAACCAAGTGATAAACCAGACAATATTCAGCTAGAAAGTAATGTTTCTATTCTCGACGCTCCCTTACAAGCTATCCCTTTACTTGATTATGTTCAGGCTGGACTCTTTCATGAGGTTGGTTACGATGGCTTAAATCCGTTAGGGACTAGCTGGACAACATATAAGAGTGCGCGTCCTGAATGCGTATTTTCTCTAAAGGTAGAAGGTTCGAGCATGTCTCCGGAATTTCAACCGGGTGATGAAATTGTGGTAGATGGTTCACTTGAAGCAAAACCAGGTGCCCTTGTGATTGCTCAAGAAATAAAGCATGGCGAAGCAAGAACAACTTTTAAAAAGTATCGTGTGATTGGGATTAATGAGTTTGGGGTTGATATTATTGAACTTGTTCCATTGAATCCAGACTTCCCAACGCTTAACTCGAATCAGATAGATATATCAATAATTGGCGTTGTTGTGGCTCACAATAGGAAATTTAAATACTGAAGATGCAAAAATTTCAAATTTATGGGTCGTGAATTTTGGCGAGCTGGTTAATTACATAGATATAGAGGGTTTCAACTGTGAAGTACGCTTTGCTTGGATTAATTCTTGTTGTGGTAATCGCATTCTACGCTATGAGTCAGAGTAACAAGTCTGATGCAGAGCGATTAAAGCAAGCTGAGATCGCTCATCAACAAAAGCTTGAGCAAGACAAGATTAATGAGGAAAGATTGGCTGCGGAGTCTAAGCAACGCTTACTTGAAGCTGAAAAGATTAAAACAATAAAGGCTGAACAAGAGAAAATTAAAAGTGAGGCTCAAGCCAAAGAGTATGTTCAAAAAGCCGAAGCAGAAAAAGCTGCCGTGATTAAAAAGGCAGAAGATGGGGTGAGAGCGAGATTGATTGACCCTGATTCCGCAAAATTCAGAAACCAGAACGGCAACTGCGGCGAAGTAAACGCAAAAAATAAACTTGGTGGTTATACTGGTTATAGTAGATACATATATGATCCCAAAGAAGATCATGCTGTTGTAGAAAGTGATGCGAGCACTTCAATCATTACACCGGATATCATGAATGCCCTCTGGAGTGGTAGCTGTAGTTAGAATTTTAAGGATTCTAGGTTACCTAAAAAGCTTGGGAATTTTCCATTGTTATGTGTAATTTGACCACCAAAAAATATACTTAAAAATGATAACTTAAAACTTAATTGGCAATCATTATGAAAATAAAAACATACTTAACACTAGCTCTTCTTGCAATCTTGAGTGGATGCTCAAAACAAGAATCCGCTCCTCCAGTGACCGACACTGATACATCTGCAAGATTTGAGAAGTTAGATGCAATTATTAATGGATATTTAGATAAATTAGATGATCCTAAAACTGCTATGACTGAACGTAAACAAATTCTGTGTATTGATTATCCAAATGTTTACAATAAAGAGTATGCTCCTCTTTTGCGTAAACATTTCCCAAACGAATTTACTCAAGCCAAGCTAGATAAAGATTTAAAAATTGCTCTGGACTACTACAAAGGCAAAGACAATATTCAATGTTAGGATTAAGTAATGTGACGTTGATATTATTGAGTTTGTTTTTAGATGCATCAATGAAGTTAAATAAAAACTGCGAACCCTACGCAGCTCCTTAGAACAGATCGGGTGGAGATAAATATGGCTACAATTGAAGAAAAGCGTTTAGCGATCGAGTTAGCAGAAAAGATAATTCAAACTCGTATCAGCTCGAAAAACCCAGCTTACTACAAAGAAAACTCCAAATCTGGAGACACTCAATACTGGAAGGAAACTTATTTAGAATGCTTAGAAATTGTTAAGCAATCAGATTAGTTTGGGTTTTCAGCAAGCTTTCTCGTCAGTTGCTCCCACTCACTCTTGGTGAATTTCTTTTCATGAAAAACGAAAGCTTCCGCAATATTTATGTATTCTTGAATTAGCACATGATCCTGCATGCCTGATGCAATATAGGTTTTATAAAGATCAGCCCTAAACTCAACTATTGTCATATCAAACCCCGCATAAACCCATCCCAGTGATGGGTTTTCTTTTGTCTATTAAATCATAAAAATTATTAAAATTATATTTAAATATAACTATAGGTATATTTTCATTAATTTTCTATTGACTATAAAAATAACTATAGTTATATTTATTTCACCAGATAACAAAAAAGCACACCGACCTCGAAATCAAATGTGCTTTTACTCATAGAGTGAGATAAGTATGAATCAAACATCCAAAACTATCAAGAAGAGTCCTGCGACGACTCCCCTTTATCAACCGCCTACTCCTGAAAACACGGTGCAGTACAAATCATCAGGTCTTGCACCTGCTGCGCTAATCGCAATTGTTATTGGTGCTGCAATCATTTCAGGTTTCACAAGCTGTTCTGCCGATCGTCACCAAACTGCTGCTCAAACTGAACACCTTGTTAAAGCAGGAGTTAAGCCATGAATGCAAACTCTAAAGTGGAAACAATAGAAGTTATCAACTTCGGGAAGTTTAAAGGCACTGCCCTTGTTGATCTTAACCATGGATACGTTAATTGGTTGCTTAGCTTAGACAACCTTGATGAGGCTTTGCGCAAAAGCTTAGAAGCATTGCCATGGGTTCAAGAAGCTAATGAACGTGAACGCGCTTTCCAAAAACGCAAAGCTTTAGCAATTGGCTTGCAGTCTTCACACATCCCGTTACGAGACCGTCGTTCGTATAAAAAACGTATGGGCTGGGTTGGTGCTTAAGGAGTAACGGATATGACAAATACAAATCAACAAAACACAAATGCTGTAGAGCAACCAGTGAATGTATTGCAGCTTATTCAACTTGAACTTAAAGCGCCTAAAAGCAAGCGTAATACTTTTGGTAACTATAACTACCGTAACTGTGAAGATATTCTGGAAGCAGTTAAGCCCCTACTGCAAAAATACAATGCGTCACTGGTCATTACAGACGAAGTTCAGGAAGTTGGACCTGTTGTAGTCGTAACAGCAAAAGTTATCTTTACCGATGCCAATGGCAAAGAAACGATGGTTCAAGCCCATGCAGGTGTAGAGATCAGTAAGAAAGGTATGGACGTTGCTCAAACTTTTGGTGCATCTAGTTCTTATGCACGTAAGTATGCTCTAAATGGCTTATTCCTGATTGATGACACCAAAGACTATGACTCTGATGAATATCATCATCAGGTCAACAATAATGCTCGAAATAACTCGCAGCAGAACAACAACCAGACTCAACAGGCAAACCGTAGTGCTGACAATCAGCAAAGATCTAACCAGCAAAATGGTAATGGCCAACAACAAAAGCCTATTGGTGAACGCTATAACGATGCCCTTGTAGCAATTCGTGATGCGAAAAAACCTCAAACGCTAGATAAAGCAATTAATACTTTTGCCAATACACAATACAACGAAGCGATACGGCGTGCATGCCGCGCTCGGGCAGATCAAATGGGTTGGGATGAAGTTCCTCCTCAACAAAATCAGCAGCAACAAGCACTACGTCATTAATAGTATAGAAGGATAAGAACATGAATATTTTAAATGGTACTGAAGCTTTTGCTGCAATGATGGCCGGTCGAAACATTATGTGTCGCGTAGCAGGTGAACTCATTGAGTTCGATGATTTAGATCAGTTCCCTGCTACTGTTTTTGCTAAACCTGGTTACGAGTTTTGCATCAAGATTGATGAAATTACTATCAATGATTTCACATTCTTAAAACCTTATTCTCTAGACGAGTTAGAAGAAGGACAAGACATATTTCTCATTGGAAATACTGGCAGTATTGTTAAAGGTCAATTCATTCCTGAATATGAAGAATTGGTATTGGCTGTTAAAAATGGTTCTGTGCAACGAGATCTCGCTAATGCTGAATTACAAGCTAAAGCGTTTCAAAGCTTGTTAGGTGTCGAAAATGAATTGGTTATAAAGGTTGTAGATTTTCATACATACATGAAACCAACTGTTAAAACCAAAAAAGCATCCCGTAAAAAGGATGAGACACCATCAGAAAAAGTAGAAACGCTCCAGCATTCAGATGAAATGCCAAGTGATTTCCCAAGTAAAAAAATCGAAACTGACCCATTGAAAATAGTTGAGTCATTCACTTCTCAGATTAATGAGTGTGTAAAAGTTGAATCTGTTTTAGCACTTCGCTACTCATTCTCTGCAAACGGATATCTGGATCGAGAACATATTCACCATCTATTTGCCTTAGTTGAAGCTAAGTTAATTGAATTAGATCCAGAGCAGTATGCTCCAAAAAACGAGATTACTGATTTAAGTGTTGAAGCACTTAAAAAGTTACAACAAGATGCAGAGAATCTAATAAAAGATGGCCAAGGTCATAGTAAGACTAGTGATCAAGATCCCCTTATTTTAAGTGACCTACTTGAGCGCGCTGCAATTGCTAAAACTCCAGCTGAAGCTAATGCACTTATTAAATACACAAGCACCTGGACAGAAGAGCAACGCAAACCATTGATTGATGCAATTCACGTACGCTTGGTTGAGCTTAATCCACCAGTTGAGGACGCATCTTTATCAGTCCGTATTTCGAAAGCTATGGATCTTACTGAATTAGATGCCCTTGAGATTGATGTATCAGCATGCGACCAATTTGTTCAGCCTCAGCTGATGGAATTGGTACACAAACGTCGTGCTGAGTTAGATCCTTTCTTCAACCCATTGGGGAATGCATCATGAAATTCAAATACTCAACAATCACCCGAACACTCACAGTGTTCGGGGCAAAGATGGACCACATTTTCCACAATGTCAGTGTCGGTGAAATTGAAGAACTTGTGATTGATGCGAAGTTTAAAGAAGCGCTTTGGAGAACAAAATGACTAATACTCCTATGGATTTAAATGCTGTCTTATTCGCTCAACTTGATCGCCTAAGCAATCCAGAGTTAAAAGGCAGCGCACTTGAAGCTGAAATCCAAAAAGCTGAAGCGATTGAGAAAATTAGCGAACAAGTCATCAAGAATAACAACATGCGTCTCAATGCCGCAAAGCTTGTAGCCGAATATCGTGGAATTAAGAATGCAGATCCTGCCCTTATTCCACAATCTTTGATTGGGTGAGCTATGCCAAAAGGTACTGCAATTAAATACACCACAGAGCAGTTAGATTTTATTAAATCTAACTGTTTGTTAGGGCGAAGAGAATTAACTCAGAAAGTTAATGAAGTGTTTAATACCACATTCACAGTCGACCAGATCAGCTCTTTGTGTAAACGTAATAAATGGAATACGGGTAGAACTGGTTGTTTTGAAAAGGGTTCAAAACCTTGGAATACAGGTACCAAGGGTATCTGTAAGCCAAACTCAGGAAATTTTAAAGCTGGGCAGATAGCTTGGAACAAGAAGCCAATTGGCTATGAGCGTATTTGCTCAAAGGATGGTTATGTCTTGATTAAAACCGCAGAGCCAAACGTATTTGATTTAAAGCATCGGGTTATTTGGGAAAATACACATGGACCGATTCCTAAGAATCAAGTTCTAGCATTTAAGAACCAGGACAAAACAGATTGCAGATTAGAAAACCTAATTCTGATGAGTAGAGCTGACATGGTTCGTTATAACCAAAGTTATCAGAAGTTGGCCAATCCTGAAAATAATGAATCTTGCCTACTTATGGCCAAGATTAAAAATAGAAAGTATGAACTTATTAAGGAGGTGACTTTATGGCCTGTCTAATTAAAGTCTCGGAATTTATCAAACGAGTATACGGTGGGGATGATGCAACTCCACCAGCTCGCCAGACGATCACCCGTTCATGCCGACGAGGTGAACTGCCTGCCGAACAAAAGGGTAAAATTTGGTATATCGATTGGGAAACTTACCAAAACCAAACTGGAGATGATTTGGTGAATAGGGTATTAAGAGGTTAAAAATGGCACGATCTCGTTATAAAGGTAATAAAGATCTACCTGCCAATCTGTATAGGGATAATGGTAACGCTTGGCGTTATCGACACCCTATAACAGGAAAATATCACAGTATGGGCACTGATAAAAATAAAGCATTTCAAGCAGCAAGGAAATTAAATTCCTTGCTTATTCAGGAAGATGATCTTGTTGTAAAAGTGACAGGAAAAATTATTTCATTTAGAGAGTTTTCTGAAAAATATTTGTCTGAAAAAAGACGAAAAGATGGTCGTCCGATAGCTGAGAATACTAAAAGCAATTATCAGATCCATTTAAATAGACTGTATCGATATTGGGGTGAAAAATCTTTAGATTCTATTACCTTAAAAATGGTTAATGATTATTTAGATGAATTGACTGCATCAAATAGTAAATCGGTCCGAAGTTTATTATGCAATATATTCGATGTCGCAGTTAGTAAAGGTCTATGCCCTGATAATCCTGCAAGAATTACATTACGACGTTATGTACCCAAACAGAGAAAACGGCATACCCTTGAAGGACTGGATATTATAAGAAGGCACTCCCCTTTATGGATGCAAAATGCTATTGATTTATCAATGCTTACCACACAAAGACGTTCTGATATTGTTAAATTAAAATGGGCTGATATTTATGATGGTTATATTCATATTGCTCAACAAAAAACTACAGATGATCCATTAGATGAATTTGAAATAATGGAAGGTGCTGGGTATGTCAGGATTAAAATTGATTCTGAATTACAGAAAGTTTTAGACAGATGTAAATCAGATAATGTCTTAAGCCCTTTCGTTATTCATCAAATACCCAAAAGAAAAACTAAGAATGATAATAAGGAACATTGGACTCAAATATTACCTTTGTACCTATCAGAAGAGTTTTTACGGATAGTTAAATTATCAAATGCCTATCCTAATTTACAAGGAAGACAAATCCCAACGTTTCATGAAATTCGAGCTTTTGCTATTTTTTTACATAAAAAATCTGGTAAAAGTGCTCAGGCTTTAGCTGGACATTCATCAGTGAAAATGACTGAACATTATGAGGCGGGACATGAAATTATTTGGAATGATGTTGATGTCGGAATTACTTTACCATTTGCCAATGTGACATAAACTAGATTCACAATTGGGATTTATAAGTGCTTGTTTTCTATATGTTCTATAAGTCCCAATTGTTCACATTGAGACCCCTATCTTTTACCCACTAAAGACTTTTATTTCAATAACTTGCATCAATAATATGATATAACGTTCTGATAATTCGGATAATAAAAATCCATTTTCCAACGTGTTTTCGGTGGTGGAAAACTGCCCAGCATCAGTAATTTTGCATTTGCTGGTAAAAATGGTTCGAGTGGGTGAGTTTCTATTTTAAATTCAGACATTTAGTTCAATATAAAAAAGAGATTTTTACTCACCAATCTTAGCATAATTGTATGAAATTTATCGAATGAGCTTTTCAGATTTTTGAGTTATAAAAAATCATTCACAATATTTTCACAAAATATTCGAAATATCATTTACAAACATATTTGTTTGATTGATCATTTTGACACGCTAAAATTCTTTAATTTTTTGCTAGTATCAGCTCGACCATCTCCCTTTGGCATCAGTAGGTACTCTTGTTCATAAGCTGAAACTAAGTCACCAAGCTGATGAATAGATGCGACTCATCATCACCAACGGTATCTAAAAGCCCATCTAAAGCTTCAACGAGTGTATTAAACTCGGATCTTATTCCCATCAATAAAGGAATTTATCTAAAATAAAAGCTATTGTTAATAAAAATATGAATGCAAAACATGAAAAATATATTAAATATTGAACATAAAATAATTTAGGGTATTGCTTCAGCATTTTTTCGAACTCCCCTTTATTTATTGAATAATAAAAATCTTTTCCATACAGCTTTTTAAAGTTAACTCCTTTTTTTATATTTAGTGTTTCTCTCCAAAAAATGATAGGTAACACACTAATAAAAAACAATTAAATGGTTCTAGTGGAAGCTTGAAATACCTCTCATCATTAAAAACAATTTTACATATTCCTTTTAAGTTATAGGAAATATAAAAGTATTGAATTAAATAAAGTAATAAGAAAAAGATTAGAAACAAGAAACTGAAAAATATTAAAGGAATCTCTGTAAGTAACCTGAATCGCGGATAAGAAATTGACTTGAAAAAGAGAAGGACTAG
>NZ_VXLD01000013.1:0-75945 GCF_008867985.1 Acinetobacter tandoii | reverse complement strand
TGTATGTATCAATAATTAAAAAATTATAAGGATGTTAGATGAAAGAACTAAAAGCATATTTATCAGCGAGTCCAAATCAATATCATGGTGATGTCACTGAAAATTTTGAAGATTTGGCGAAACAGTTCAGTCGCTTACAGCATCCGCGAATGCATCAAGGTGGGGCTACACTTTGCGTGTATTTTCAAGGACAAAAGGTCGTTGATATTTATATTGGAAAAAAATCAGCGACAGAACAATGGGAAAAGGATACTTTGTCAGTCTGTTACTCAACAGGCAAAGGTGTTTTGGCAACCTTAGCTCATATTTTAGTGAGTCGTGGTTTACTTGATTATGATCAACCAATTGCAAAATATTGGCCTGAATTTGCACAAAATGGTAAATCCAACATTCGTTTGGCAGATATTTTAAGCCACCAAAGTGGCTTATTTGATATCCGAAATTTGGTTCAAGATGCAGCGCAAATGGCCGATTGGGAACTTATGTTAAATCGGATTGCTGAGGCTAAACCGCGCTTTGCTGTAGGTGACGATGCAGCGTATCAGCCTTTAACTTTTGGCTGGTTGGTCGGCGGTGTTCTGGAAAAAGCCACAGGGCAAAGTTTATCTCATTTAATGCAACAATATTTGTTGCAACCTCTTCAGATACAAGATGCTTATTTTGGTGTGCCAACATCAGAACTTGATCGGGTTGCACGACCATTCCTCACAGTGAACTCTAAAAGCTCAAGTTCTGATTCTTCAAAAAGAAAAAATACAGCCAAGAAAACGACTTTAATGGATCGTGTTACGGCATGGTCTGGTCAAAATCCGCAAGATTTCCAAGATGCGATGATTCCTAAAGGCATGAAGAACTTTAGTTTTTTTAGTGAACAAGGCCTACAAGCTGTAATTCCTGCTGCCAATGGTGTTTTCTCTGCTGAAAGTTTGGCAAAAATTTATGCCATGTTGGCACAAGGGGGGATATGGCAACAGCAACAGTTGATTAAACCTGAAGTATTTCAACGCATGTCGCAAATTCAATATCAGCATCGTGATCGAATTATGCCGATTCCTATGCATTGGCGTTTAGGGTATCACCGTGTCCTGACTTTAGGCAAACATGTCCCACAAGGTTTCGGACACTTGGGTTTTAATGGCTCAGGTGCTTGGTGTGATCCAGAGCGCCAATTAAGTTTTGCTTACACACATAATTTTGCAACGGCATCCATTACTGGCGACTATCGTTTATGGGGCTTAACGCAAGAAACTTTAAGATGTGCTGATAAAATTCTAACAGGGCATAAAGGCTGGTTTTAAGATTTTTAGAGTGGATAATAGAGACTTCGCATACTTAATAAATGATAGGTGCGATGGGCATTGTCTTTGGTTCAACCATATTTAAAGGTGGTCAAATATGGAAAATCTACTCAAGTTACTTAAAGAAAATGTCGTTTAAATTATGTGAAAGATGTGAGTGAATAAGATCAAATTGCTGATTGATTTAAAGTGCACATCGACTGAATTTAAGATTAAGGTATCGACAGCGTGTTTAATTTCCACAATCACCATCGCGCTTTGAGATTGTTCATTCACTCTTGCGCAAAAAAACAGTATGCTTAGACCTGTGAAAAGGAGCATACATGTATCAAGTACTTGCGCGTAAATATCGTCCCCGTAATTTTAATGAATTGGTGGGGCAAAACCATGTCTCGCGTGCACTGAGTAGTGCATTAGAACGTGGGCGTTTACACCATGCGTATTTATTTACAGGTACACGTGGCGTGGGTAAAACCACAATTGCGCGTATTTTGGCAAAATGCTTGAACTGCGAAACAGGTGTAACAGCTACGCCGTGTGAAGTGTGTGCCACGTGTAAAGCGGTAAATGAAGGTCGTTTTATCGACCTGATTGAAATTGATGCGGCGTCACGAACCAAAGTCGAAGATACGCGAGAACTTTTAGATAACGTACCGTATGCTCCAACTCAGGGACGTTATAAAGTGTACTTGATTGATGAAGTACACATGCTTTCTACACATTCATTTAATGCTTTGCTTAAAACCTTAGAAGAACCGCCTGAGCATGTGAAATTTCTATTTGCAACCACAGATCCGCAAAAACTCCCAATTACGGTGATTTCGCGTTGCTTACAATTTACCTTACGTCCTCTAGCGGTCGATGAAATTACTGAGCATTTGACAAAAATTCTGGAAAAAGAACAGATTCCAGCTCAGCAAGATGCAATCTGGCAAATCGCGGAGTCTGCACAAGGCTCACTGCGTGACGCACTCTCTTTAACTGACCAGGCGATTGCCTATGGTCAAGGTGCTATTCAACATCAAGATGTGAAAGAGATGTTGGGCTTGATTGATCGCACGATCATTTATGATTTATTGTTGGCAATTCATCAAAATCAGAAAGCGCGTGTGAGTCAATTGTTGCTGCAATTTAGACAGCAAGCTTTAGATGTTTCTTTAGTTTTAGATCAACTGATTTCAACTTTACATGAATTAGCATTGCTGCAATATTTGCCTGATCTAAGCCTGAAATATAGTGCGGAAATTAATCAAAAGATTTCCCAGCTTTCTCAGCTAATCGCAGATCAAGATTTACAACTTTATTATCAGATTGCATGTAAAGGACGTGCAGATTTGCAACTTGCAGTGACGCAAGAGCAAGGTTTTGAAATGTGCGTATTGCGTTTGTTGGCCTTTAGACCTTTGCAACCAAATGAAGTCTTGGTTTCAACTCCTGCTACACAAATTCAGTCGGCACCAGTGTTGGCTACTGAACAAGTCGTTACAAATATCAATACTGTAGTTGCAGCTCCGCAAGATCAAATCCAAGCGATAGCGGAAGTTACACCACTTGTAGAAAACTTTGCTGTTGAGACAAATCTACAAGATCAGTCTGCATTACCAGAAATTCCAGAGCAGGTTGAAGAAACGGCCAATTTAGCGAGTCATTCAGATCAAATCGTGTTTGACCCTGTGAGTGAAGATGTTTTATTCGACCTTGATGAAGACACTGATACATCATACGAAGCTCCATCTGAAGCAAGTAGTGATGACTTCTTATTTGAGGAAATTGCACCAATTGCCGTAGAAGAAAAAGTAGAACGTCCAGTCGAACCATCTGATGAAAATGAGTCATTAGCAGCCGATGCAATTTTTACCAGTGTAGACACAGAACAAGACTCACTCTTTAGTTTAGCGGCTGATGAAGTTGAAACTCATTCAGCGGTTCAGCCGCTTATTGAGCAACCTGAGCCTGAAATTAAATCTCAGCCAGCCCCAACTGTATCGAATACAGAAACTGCAAAGCTTATGCCGCAAGATATTTTGCGTGTACAAGAACAAGTTTTGGAAGGTGAGTGGACGCTCGGTAAGTGGGAGTTCTGGTTCAGACATAGTGAATTATCACCAGCTGTACAAGAGTTGGCACAACATGGTGTAATGACGGGGCAAATTGATGCAGAATCTGTTTTTCATATCCCAGAACAATATCAGCAATTATTGGGTCAATCCCAACACTCACTAGAGCAAGCGCTAAAAAACCAGTGGCCCAATACTCAGTTTAAAATTGAATATGGTGCAGTGACAGACACTACACCTTATATTTTGCAGCATCAACGCAAAGAGCAAGCTTATCAGCGGGCAGAGGAATTGTTACAAACTGAACCCGTAGTACGTGATTTAATCCAAAGTTTTGATGCTGAATTACATAACATTCAATTGAAATAACTCTTAGATGAGCTTAGGTTGAGGCTCGACTTGCATAAAAGCTTGTAGAGCCTGACGCATGTTCATGGGAATCGGTGTACTTTTGCGCTGCTCTCGATCTACAAAAACATGAATAAACTGTCCCTGTGCCGCAGCTGTATTTTGATTGGCTTTAAAGATGGCCAAGTCATATTCTAAAGAACTATTGCCCATACGTTTGATTGCCACACCGACTTCAATCACTTCGGGGTAACAAAGCTCTTGTAAAAATTGACAAGATGAACTCACCACTAAGCCAATAATTGTTGAGCGGTGAATATCAAAATGAGCTTTTTTAATCAGCAGCGCATTCGCTGCGCTATCAAAGAAACTATAATAATTGACATTATTTACATGTCCGTAAATATCATTGTCTGACCAACGTGTTTGTATGGGAAAAATAAAAGGATAGTTTTCTCTAAGTTTGGCTTGGGGTTTCATTTTTTGCATGTCCTTTGCTAAGTGATGAATTAAGCGTAAATTGCATGATAAATTTGTTCAGCATCATTCAAGTTTAGATCGCGCGGGTTATTTTGTAATAGTCTGGTTTGTAACATGGCATCCTGTGCCAGTGTTGAAAGGGCAGTCTTTGGTACATTCAGTGCATTGAGCTTTAAAGTCAAACCACTTCGGTCTAAATGATTTTGCATATGATCAATAAATAAATCACATAATCCATCAGTGCAACCTTTGCTATAAGGATCTATCCATGTCATTAGTTCTGCATATAAATGCTTGGCATTCGGTGCATTAAACTTCAAGACTTCAGTTAAAACCAAGGCATTACTGTGGCCATGCGAAATGTGAAAATGTCCACCCAAAGGATAGGCCAATGCATGTACTGCACCTACAGGGGCATTGGCAAATGCCTGACCTGCAAACATCGAACCATTCAGCATATTTTGCCGTGCTTGAAGATTCGAACCATCTTCTAATACCAGCTTTAAATTTTGATTGAGTAGTCTTAATGCTTGTTTGGCTAACATATCTGCATACAGATTTTTTTTAATTTTTGAAGTATATGCTTCGATGGCATGAACCATGGCATCAATACCTGTTGCTGCCGTAATATGCGCGGGTAAATTTTGGGTAAAAGTTGCATCTAAAATGGCTACATCAGCATACAGTACAGGTGAGACAATGCCCATTTTAGTGGTTTCACCTGTAGTCACAATGGAAATTGGCGTGACTTCAGAGCCTGTACCCGCAGTCGTTGGAATGAGAATTAAAGGTAATCGAGGAGATTTTGCGTTGTTGATTCCATAGAGTTCAGCTAATTTTTGCGACTGGTCTGGATGGGCTAAAATTGCAATGAGTTTTGCAACATCTAAAGAGCTGCCTCCACCAAAGCCAATCACCGTATCAATTTTTTCTTGTTTTGCAAATTCTACGGCTGAATTGACAACGTGTTCGGGCGGATCAGCAATGACATCGGCATAAATCACATGTGCTAATGACAGATGTTCTAAAATTTCTAAAATAGGGTGATGTAACTGCTGTTGTAGCATACCGTTATCTGTCACCAACAACACTTTTTTACCACCTTGCTCAGTCAAGACCGTTGTGAGTTCTTGAATTGAGCCGAGGCCTGAAATAATTCGGGAAACAGTTTGAAACTGAAAGTCATACATTGGCAATTCCTTCATGCTTTATCAATATTTACGTGTTTTTGTTATACAGTTTTAGTGGGATTCATCCTCCAAATAACTTAACATAAGACATTGCAAAATAAACGTTCTATTGAGGTGCTTATGTCATCGCAAACGCCCTACAAGGTGTTATGTGTCTGTCTTGGAAATATCTGCCGTTCACCCACAGCAGAAGTGGTATTTAGACATTACTGTGATGCACATCAACTAAATATTGAGGTCGATTCTGCTGGAACCAGCAATTATCATCCGAATAAGGCGCCTGATTTAAGAAGCCAAAAACATGCCAGAAAACGAGGGTATGATTTATCCGCTTTACGTGCGCGTCAGCTCAAGATTCAAGACTTCGTTGAGTTTGATCTGATTTTGGCAATGGATTATGAGAACTTAGATGATATTCAAATTTTAATGCAACAGGCTCAATCAGTTCTTGGGCAGCGGATGCTTCGTGCAAAGATTGCCCTGATGAGTCAGCATGATCAAAAATTCCTTCAACAAGCGGTGCCAGACCCTTATTATGGTGGCGATGATGGGTTTGAGCGTGTACTTGATCAATGTGAATCAAGTAGTTTGGCTTGGGTTCAGGTACTTCAACAACAGCTGAAAGGCTAGTTCGGGTTTTAGCATGCATATTCAAAATAACGTTCAACTTCAGCCTTTTAATACCTTAAATTTGGGTTCGGTTGCATCACACTATGTAAAAATTGAAACTGAAGATATGTTGTTGGAAGCCTTATCTTATGCAGAACAGCAGCAGCTCAATGTGTTAATTCTATCTGGTGGGAGCAATATGCTTTTACCTGAGCATATTCATGCTTTGGTTATCCATATGGATATTCAAGGGATTGAAACTTTAAATGAAGATGCTCAGACCAAGACGCTCGCGGTTGGTGCGGGTCAAGTTTGGCATGATTTTGTGTTATGGACGACTGAACAGCATTTATATGGTCTGCAAAATTTAGCTCTAATTCCTGGTTTAGTCGGGGCATCACCTGTACAAAACATTGGTGCTTACGGTGTAGAAGTCGGTGAGTTTATTCAGGCTGTACGGGTTTATGACCGTACTACACAGCAATTTACTGAAATTCTTGCATCAGATTGTCAATTTGCTTATCGACACAGTATTTTTAAAGATCAACCTGAGCGTTATGTCATCACTCAAGTGATTTTTCAGCTTCTTAAACATGCAAATTTAAAGCTAAGCTACGGTGATTTAAAACAAGCCGTGGGCGAAGACTTAAGTGCAGAAAATCTACAAAATCAGGTTATTCAAATTCGTCAAAGTAAATTACCAGACCCGAAAGAATATCCGAATGCTGGCAGTTTCTTTAAAAATCCTGTGATCTCTGAACAATCTTTTGACCAAATAAATACGAAATTCCCTCAATTGCCCCATTACCCTCAAGCAAACGGTCAGATTAAAATTGCTGCAGGCTGGTTAATTGATCAGGCGGGTTGGAAAGGTAAGCGTTTGGGCATGGTTGGTATGTTTGCAAAACAGGCGTTGGTTTTGGTGAATTATGAAGATGCTACTTTATTGGATGTTCAGGCAACCTATCGTGCAGTTCAACAAGATGTGCTAAATAAATTCAATATTCGTCTAGAGCCAGAACCTGTTCTTTTTAATGCAGTTGGTTTAATTCAATCACACGTGGAATAATGAATGGCTAAAACACATTGGATGGTTCGTATTGTACAAATCGCAGCTTTGCTTTTTGTACTTTTAGGCTGTCTGGTGATTTTTATCTATTCGCCATTTTATTCAAAATTGGTCGTCAAAGCATTAAATACCTTTGTTCCTGTAGAGGTGAATGAAGTTGCTGCGAAAAGTCAAAAAATGGCAGCGTTGAGTGAAACTGAGAATCTTGAACCAGGCTCTAATTTATGGATTGCACGTCAAGCGTATCTTAAATTGATGGAACAAGAAATTCAGCAAAATAATTCTGAAAATTTACCGCAAATTCAAGCACGTTATAAAGCCTTGCAAGATTTAATTAATAAAGAGCAGCAAGAACAAAACGAAGAGGAAGAACGTCCTCAAGTTCCTCTTTTGGCAGATCCAAAGCAAGCCGCATCAGCACCTGAAGATCCAACTCAAAATGTAAAAGACTTACTAGAGTTAGATAGTAAAGAAAATAAAGCCTTGATGGAAAAATATCTGGATTTTCTACAGACACATAAAATCGAACCTGTAGTTGAAAGTGTTGATGCACAGCAAATTCAAAAAGATATTGCCCAAATTAAAGAACAAAATGAAACACCTAAAGGGACTTTATCACAACCTTATGCGATTGTGGTGTTGGGTGGTGGTTTAACCTTGGACAAAAATAGAAAAGATATTGTCGTGAATGACTATACAAAATTAAGACTGGAGAAAACTTTAGAAGTCGAGAAGCAGTATAGCTTACCCATTGTGCTTAGTGGTGTAGAAGCACCTTTTATGCAGACTTGGTTAAAAGAGCGCGGTGTAGATGCCAAGCTGTTAGAAAATAGAAGTATGAATACGTGTGAAAATTCACGCTTTAGCTCGCTATTATTACAAAAGAAAGGGGGAGCACCGACCGTGATTCTAATTACTGATCAATATCATATGCCTAGAACACGCCGTTTATTTGCTTTAAATGGAATTGAAACTGTACCTATTGAAGCACCTATGCCGACGCAATTAACAGCTTGGCAGCCTAGCCAACAAAACTATGATCATAGCCGCCGTGCAAATTATGAAATGTTAGCGACTATTCGCGACATGTTATTCGGCTCTAGTGATTGCCGAGAGGTACCTTAATGCCTGAAATTCCATTCTTAAATCCGAATATCCTGAAACAATTAGATTTACCTGTACCTAATCGGGACACGACACCACAGGTTTTAAGTCCATTAAATTTGAATCATGCTTTTTCACCATCTGTAGAATTACAAGCATATCGTAAGTTGTATGGGTTACATCTGCTGGATTGTGAGCATTGGCAAGGTTTTGTGCAAATGCCTTTGTTTAAGTTGCATGTGCAAGTGTTTCAACCTAAAGCGAATGCAGAAGGAAAGGTTATAATAAAAGGAACAGTATTCCTTTTGCATGGCTATTTAGAGCACAGTGGAATTTATCAGCCAATTATCCGTGAACTGCTTGAACAAGGTTTTAGTGTGCTTACGTATGATCTTCCAGGTCATGGATTAAGCGATGGTTCACCCGCAAGTATTCAAGATTTTGATCATTATCAGCGTGTGCTACATGCGGTATATCAATATGTGAAAAATGCTTCGCAGCTTCCTAAACCTTGGTTGGGAATTGGACAAAGTACGGGTGGTGCAATCCTGATGCATCATTTACTTGAGTTTGCCGAGCGCCGTGAAAATCCTTATGTGGAGCGTGTGTTACTGTTGTCACCTTTAATTCGACCTGCAAAATCGGCTTGGTGGCACAACTCTGTCGGTTTGGGCATTATTCGTCGCATTAAGCGTCAAGTTCCGAGACATTTCCGCCGTAATAATCATAATCCTGAGTTTTTACGCTTTGTTCGTTTAAAAGATCCTTTGCAACCTCGTATGATGGGTATGGACTGGATTTTGGCAATGTCGAAGTGGATGCAGCAAATGGAAGAACGACCTTCTTGTCGTATCCCAGTTTGGTTGGCTCAAGGCGCACTCGATCAAACCGTCGACTGGCGCTACAACATTGAGTTTATTCGTCAAAAATTTCGACTACAGACTTTGTTGATGTTGGAAGAAGGTTCTCATCAATTAATTAATGAACGAGCTGATATTCGTGCCGCTTTAACAGGGCTAATCCCTGCTTTTTTACATGCGCATAGTACAGGCGAGTATTATTAAAATTATTTTTTGAAATTCATGTTTAAAATGGACTCGGTTAAAAGCTTAGCCGAGTCCATTTATCATTAGAAATATTCTTTTTTTGCCATATTCCACATACGGAAATAAAAGTTTTCCTGATCTTTATTTTCGCAGTTTAGAAGTTCACCCTCTTTTAACCAAAAATGTAGTTGAGCATAGTTTTTAATTTCACGATCATTAATACGTTGTGCTAAATGGTGGGCCTTAATATCTGAAGGGTGGCGTAGACCTGCCGCAGCAATCATTTCGGATAGGGCATGTAGAGTATTTTTGTGGAAATGGAAAACACGTTCGGCTTTTGTAGGCACATGTATTGCCTTTTGGCGGTCTTGATCTTGGGTTGCAACACCGACGGGGCACTGGTTGGTATGACAGCTCTGTGCTTGAATACAGCCAATTGCGAACATAAAACCACGTGCTGAGTTAACCCAATCGGCACCAATTGCCATTGTGCTTGCAATATCAAAAGCACTGATGATTTTCCCACTAGCGCCAATTTTGATCTGCTTTCTTAATCCAGCACCAACTAAGGTATTGTGTACAAATAGTACGCCTTCACGGAGCGGCGTTCCCATATGATTGATCAATTCAATCGGTGCAGCACCAGTACCACCTTCGGAACCATCGACTACTATAAAGTCAGGGAGTATTTGCGTATGCAGCATCGCTTTGACTATCCCCATAAACTGCCAAGGTTGACCGATACATAGTTTGAAACCGACAGGTTTGCCACCAGAGAGTTCGCGCAATTTTTGAATAAACTGTAGCATTTCAATAGGGGTATTGAAGGCCGAGTGTTTAGAAGGTGAAATACAATCACGATCACGTGGAATACCACGGATTTGCGCAATTTCCGCAGAGATTTTATCTTTAGGAAGAATGCCACCGTGCCCTGGTTTGGCACCTTGTGACAGCTTAATCTCAATCATTTTAATTTGGGGGAGAATAGCCTGCTCTGCGAACTTTACTGGATCGAAAGTGCCATCTTCCGTACGACAACCAAAGTATCCACTACCCAGTTCCCAGACAATATCACCGCCATATTCTAAGTGATAAGGACTGAGACTACCTTCACCAGTATCGTGGTAAAAGTTTCCCAGTTGTGCACCTTTGTTTAATGCACGAATGGCATTGGCACTTAAGCTACCAAAGCTCATGGCGGAAATATTCATGATAGAAGCATTATAAGGTTGAGTGCATTGTGAACTCCCGATTTGAATGCGGAATGTAGAGGGATCTGCAGGCGGGCAAGGTTGAATGGAGTGTGTCATAAAGCGATAGTCTTGCTGATACACGTCGATGATGGAACCAAAAGGTTTATCTGAGTTTTCATTCTTGGCGCGTTGATAGACTAAGCTGCGTTGCATTCTGGAAAAAGGTAAAGCATCTTCATCGGATTCAATGAAATATTGTCTAATTTCTGGTCGGAACTCTTCAAATAAGAAGCGGAAATGTCCCATAATTGGGTAATTTTTTAAAATTGAATGCCGATTTTGTAATAAGTCATATATACCAACTAGACTTAACAGTGTACTGATTAACCACAATACATTAAGCGTCGTATCTGAAAGGAAATAATAAATATAATGAGGCGCATAGTTGAGTCTAAACCAAGTGATACTCAACGCGATAAAAATAAAAGTGAACCAAACAGAATGACGCGAAAAAAAAGTGTTCAGTAATTTATGGCGTACAATTTGTGCAGGATTCGGCATAGTTATAATTCATCCTTGTGCCTGATGTTGATTTGATTTCACAATGCCAAGATTTGCAGATGAGTACAAGTAACGATTTGTGTTATGGGGCCTTCAATAAATCATTTAAAAAGTCGAGTGGTTTACATAACAATCATGTTTATTTTCATTTAATTTATGCGACTGGGCAGTTTTTTTGTGTAAAAAGTAAACGATGAGTGTATCTTAGAAGAATAAGGAATAAACCGAGGGAGAAAACTTCAATTTACCCAAATTATAGGGATATGAGTCATCTTAAAAATCTGAGTATAGTGCTTACCAAAAATGGGGTGTTACATGAGCAATGATGAAACAATATTGCCAGTGCCAGTCATTATTCTGGAAGATGAACTAATTATACAAAACCGTCTAAGAAGAATTCTAACTGATCTGGGATATGAAAATGAGACATTACACTTTGTCTTTAATCTTAAGGAAGCATTTGAAAAAATAGAGGAAATTCCAATTTCATTGGCGTTGGTTGACTTGGGTTTACCTGATGGGAATGGCGTGGAGTTTATTGAAAAATTACGTGAAAGAGATTCAAGTGCCTTAATTCTGGTGATTTCTGCTTGGAGTACACAGTCAAGTTTGTTTTCTGCAATTAAAGCTGGGGCGACAGGCTATGTTTTAAAAGAGCGTGATGATTCTGAAGTTTTGTTAGCGATCCGTAGTATTTTGCGTGGCGGTGCACCTATTGATCCTTTTATTGCACGTGAGATTTTAAGTCAAATTGCGGCACAAGAAAATTCACAAGATAAAAGTGAACATCGGGAAGCGTTACCATCCGATATGGAAGCATTGACCAATCGTGAAAAGGAAATTTTGGATTTGGTGGCACAAGGTTTAAGTAATCGGGAAATCTCTGAGCAATTATTTGTTTCGCGCTATACGGTAGAAAGTCATATTAAGCATATTTATCGGAAACTTTCCGTTTCAAAAAGGACGAAAGCTGTAAGTGCAGCAAGAACTTTAGGGATTATATGACCAGACTGATTCTGCGGATTTTTGGTATGTTTGCATTGGTTTGCATTCATATGCAGACTTACTCAGCATCAACTTATTATTCCATAGACCCATATTGTACGATTCAAGTACAACCTATTCAATTTGTAAAAACAAATTCGATTCATCATATTCCTACATCGGGTTGGAAAGAAGTAGAGTTGCCTGATAACTGGGCTATCCATGAACCAAATTATAATGGTGGTGCTTGGTATAAAATACTTTGGAAACCAGATTGTTCATCGGGAACAATTAGTGAATCTTTTGCATTTTCAATTGAATATATTAATTCTGCGGGTACGGTTTATTTTAATCGTAACGTACTTTGGCGTGATAAAAATTTAATTGAACCCTTATCCAAAAGCTGGAATATGCCAAGGTATTGGGTATTAACACCATCCAGTATTAAAGCAGGAGAGAATGAGTTTTTAATTTATGCAAATGGTTATGCCTTTCAAAAAGCAGGATTAGGAGCGATTTCTTTCCATAATGTACAAGCTGCTGATGCTCAATATCAGCAACAGATTTGGAATAGGCGAACATTATTTGAAATCAATATCATCATTTCATTGGTATTAGGTCTTTTATGTTTTTCGATATGGATTTTTAGGCGTTCAGAAACAACCTTTGCATGGTTTGCGCTAAGTTGCATACTTTGGGTTTTATTTATTTCAAATATTTTAATGACAGAAACAAAACCATTTCCGAATAACGTGATTTCTGCACAAGCCAATCTCAGTTTTTTTATTCTTTATATGGTGTGTTTTTGTACGTATCTGCTTCGATTTATTCGTATTGAGTTTCCACGCTTAGAGCGCTGTATTTGGGGTCTCACGTTTATTGTATTAATTATTATTTTCTTTACACCACTACAATGGATCACACCAGTTTTTATTAAGATTTTTATCCTTTATATTTTATTATTTTTATCGACTTATTTTTATTTGGCTTATATTACAATTAAAGCTAAGAAAAGAGAGTATATATTTTTATTGCTATGTCTTACTGGTATTTTAATTTGTGCCTTATTTGATAGCTTACTTTTAGGTTCAAATTTGCATAAAAATATCAAACCACTTTCTCCTTATACCTCACCAATTATTACGGTCTTTGTCGTGCTTATTTTAGGGGTGAAATTAGCCAGAAATACACGCCGTGTAGAAAAATTTAATCAAAGACTAGAAGAAAAAGTACATCAGGTCAGTCAAGATTTATATGCCAGTGTGAATGAAAAACATAAGTTGGAATTGGAAAATGTTCGTTTACAAGAACGAATTCAGCTTTCGCATGATTTACATGATGGGTTAGGTTCATCTTTGGTACGTTCCATGATTATTGTCGATCAGGCGGAACACAATATGACGAATCAACAATTTATATCTATTTTAAAGTTGTTGCGGGATGATTTAAGGCAAATCATTGATAGTGGGTCAAGTCTTGAATCACGCGTGCCTGGGAATCCAGTATTGTGGGTGGCACCAGTTCGTCATCGTTTCAGTCAGCTCATGGATGAATTGGACATCGAGTCTAAATGGTCTTTTCCACAAAATTGGGGCTATGTACCGAATGCTTTACAGTGTTTAACCCTTATTCGGGTTTTGGAAGAAAGTCTAACCAATATTGTGAAACATAGTCAGGCGAAACATGTCTTTGTTTCTATGGTATTTCCGTATGAACGCCAACTGATTTTAACCATTGAGGATGATGGCGTTGGTTTTGATGTGAAAAGTAATTTTCAAAATGGGATGAGCATTGGAATTCGAAGTATGAAAATGCGTTTGGAACGTGTCGGGGCAGAGTTACAGGTCAGCTCTGAAAAAGGTAGAACTGTGGTTCAAGCACTATTAGAAATTAGAGAAGAGAAATAATTAGAAAAGGCATTCAAAACGAAATTGAATGCCTTTGTAGCTTTAACTTATTCTTCAGCTGGTGGAAGTAACATTAGAATTGAATCATTCATCAGTTGAGCAAAGTCCGCTAAAATTTCGTCATGATTAAAGTGTTGATCAAAGGCCAATACTTGCCCATCTGCAATTTGCTTTAACAGATTGCTAGAGTCTTCAGAAATACAAATTTGCTCGCCATTTGCCCAGAACAATAATGCTTGGTCTTGTTCGGCGTACAGTAAACGTGACGCAGGTTCAAGCAAAATCTCATAACCAGTATCTAAAATTTCACGCAAATCATCTGCTTCAATTTCATCAGGTTCAGGAATATTGTCAGGATATTTTGGCTCTGACATTAAGCTGATAATGGCATTGTCCAGTTCAGATGAATTCTGTAAGCGTTCGAGTAACAGCGTTTTTACATAATCCAATTCTGATTTGGTGATTTGCCCAATAGGATTGGCTTGTTGTCTTTGAATATCAAGCAATGGATTTTTTAAAAAAGTGTTATCAGCGAACTTGTCACTAACACGATCCATCACATCTGCCATGTTTGGCATGCGGAAACCAAATGAGAAGGTGAGACAGTCATCTTCCGCGACACCGTAATGTGATAATCCCGGTGGGACATAGAGCAAATCCCCAGGCGCAAGTACTTCATCAAAATCAACCTGCATTTCAGGCAATAATTTTAATGGTTGACCTGCAACAAATTCGGTATTGGCATCACATATTTGTCCGAGCTGCCAACGACGATGCCCATAGCCTTGCACAAGGAACACATCATAAAAGTCAAAGTGCTTTCCAACTGAGCCACCTTTAGGTGCATAGGATACCATGATGTCATCGCGGCGCCATTGTGGAATAAATGGAAACTTTTTCCATAATTCAGCCAAATCAAAAGAGTAATGATCGACGGCTTGAACCAGTAAGGTCCAAAGTTTTGGCATCTTTTGGAAATCACCCTTGATTAAAGGTGAAGATTTTACTGTCCACTGATTCGGGTCTTTATCTTTTTGCTTAATTAAACGTGCTGTCACATGCTCTTCTAAAGCCAGTTCCATCACATCATTGGGTTCTAAGATGTTGATGATTTCAGGTAAAGCATTACGTACAAGTAAAGGTTTCTTTTGCCAGTATTCGCGAAGAAACTGTTCAGCGGTGATGCCGCCTAAAATGTCTAAAGGTTGGGACATAAATTACAGCCTAAATTAAGGAACTAAAATATTTAATTGACGAAGAATTTGGCACAGTTGGATCATTGGCAGACCCATGAGAGTTGTTTGATCGTGTCCAATCATTTGTTCGAATAAACTAATGCCCAAACTCTCACATTTAAAGCTACCCGCACAATGTAGCGGTTGGTCTATAGCGACATAACGTTCAATCTCTGCCAAACTTAGTTTTCTAAATTTTACTTTGTAGTGTTCTACAAGAGTTTGCTCAAAGCCAGTTGACTGCTGTTGCACACTCAGCGCGGTACTAAAATAGACAATTTTGTCAGAGTTAGCCTGTAACTGACGAATGGCTTTATCTTCCGAGAGTGGTTTACCAATAAAAATATCAGGAGCACCTTCACGCCAAGCCACTTGGTCTGAACCAATCACAATGGCTTCTGGAAATTTTTGTGCAATGGTATTGGCTTTTTCAAAGGCTAAACGATGAGCCAAATCATCTGCATGTAATTCACCACGTGGTGATTCATCAATCTCTGGTACAACACAATCATATTGAATCTTTAAGCGATCCATTAAATCTTTGCGTGTCTGACTGCTTGAAGCCAGAATGATTTGGGTATTCATCAGATGGCATAATCCATTAATACATTCAGTGGAACATAAGAAAGAACGGCTTGATGGCAGGCATGGATTTTAACAGGAGGAGCTTGACCTGCCTGATAAGCTTCCACCCAACGTGTCACACAAATACACCAAAAATCGCCTGGTTGTAAACCAGGAAAACCAACTTCAGGTAAAGGGGTGATTAAGTCATTGCCAACTTTCTGTGAAAAATTTAGAAACTCAGAAGTCATTTGTGCACACAGGGTGTGTTGCCCTAAATCGGTCGTTGCAGTATGGCAAAATCCATTGCGAAAATAACCCGTAATCGGGTCAAAACAACAACTGGCTAAGGGTTCGCCAAATACATTTAAGCGGTTAATTTTAGGATCTGGATGAAATGACATAACAGTGAATCAATTTGTGGCTTTTCAATATCATAATCAAAACTAACGCTTTCGGCAGCTTTTATACAAAAGAAGCTAACCTTTTTCTGCATAATCATTTAAAATCGTGCCGATTTTATATATTCAGAGAGCTATACATGAATTTTCAGCGTATGACTGACCTTGATTTAGCAGGTAAACGAGTTCTTATTCGTGAAGACTTAAACGTTCCTGTTAAAAATGGTGTGATTACCAGTGATGCACGTTTACGTGCTGCATTACCGACAATCAAAGCTGCATTAGATAAAGGCGCAGCAGTCATGGTGTATTCACATCTTGGTCGTCCTGTAGAAGGGGAGCCAAAAGCTGAACAATCATTAGCTCCAGTTGCAGCATACTTAACCGAAGCTCTAGGCCAAGACGTTCAGTTAGTGACTGACTACCTTGATGGTGTTGACGTTCAAGCGGGTCAAGTAGTTCTTTTAGAAAACTGCCGTTTTAACCACGGTGAAAAGAAAAACAACCCAGAACTTGCACAAAAATATGCTGCACTTTGTGATGTATTCGTGATGGATGCATTTGGTACTGCGCACCGTGCAGAAGCATCAACAGAAGGTGTTGCACGTTTAGCACCTGTTGCAGCCGCGGGACCGCTTCTTGCCGCGGAACTTGATGCATTGGGTCGCGCACTACAAACCCCTGAAAAACCAATGGTTGCTATTGTTGCAGGTTCTAAGGTATCGACTAAACTTGATGTTTTAACTTCATTGTCAGATATCTGTGATCAATTGATCGTGGGTGGTGGTATTGCCAATACATTCTTGGCGGCAGCAGGTTATAACGTAGGTAAATCATTGTGTGAAAATGATTTAATCGACACTGCTAAAGCGATTGCTGCAAAAGTATCTGTACCACTTCCAACTGATGTTGTGGTTGCTGATGCTAGCGAAATCAAATTTGATGATTTCTTGGGTTCATTGGCTGCTGCAAAAGCAGTTGTGAAAAAAGTTGAAGATGTTGCTGATAACGATATGATTTTGGATGTTGGTCCAGAAACAGCACAAGCGTTTGCAGAAATTTTAAAAACTTCAAAAACTATTCTTTGGAACGGTCCAGTAGGCGTATTTGAAGTTGATCAATTCGGAGAAGGCACTAAATCGCTTTCTTTAGCGATCGCAGAATCTGAAGGTTTCTCTATTGCAGGTGGTGGTGATACTTTAGCTGCGATCGACAAATACGAAGTCGCTGACAAAATTGGTTATATCTCAACGGGTGGTGGTGCATTCCTTGAATTTGTTGAAGGCAAAACACTTCCAGCAGTTGCTGTTCTTCTAGAACGTGCTTGAAAAAAATAATGCATCGAATCAGATGAAATAAATGAAAAGGTTGACTTTGGTCAGCCTTTTTTATTGCATTCATCTTTAGGTCATCAAACTGTCATATCTCTGCAATAAAATCACGCCTATTAAATCACCTGTTGTAGGAATAATGTGATGAACCTAAAATTAACACTTGCTGCTTTATTAATCGCACCATTGGCTCTAACGGCTTGTGCCAAAAAAGATGAAGCACCGAAAACAGATGCAGCAGTAGAAGAAAAAGTTACTCCAGAGCAACAAGCTGCAATAGATTCATTAGATAAGCCAGTTATGGACGAAAAAAATACAGATGTTCCTGCTGAAGTCGCCAATGCAGATGCCGATGCGGCGACTCCTGCTACAGAAGCAGATGCTTCACAGGCGACTGCTCAATAAATTATCGTATTTTCTTAGAAGGTCCCTGCAATTGCAGGGATTTTTTTTAAATAGTGTTATTTATTGCTGAATTGAAACCTTTCAGCATGTAGAATATGTCGCATTACCTGGGAGGACATTATGGCTCTTATTTCATTGCGCCAGCTCTTGGATCACGCCGGCGAACATGCTTACGGCGTACCAGCATTCAACGTAAACAACTTAGAACAAATGCGTGCAATCATGCTTGCAGCAGATGCGACAAATTCACCTGTCATCGTACAAGCATCAGCGGGTGCGCGTAAATATGCAGGTGCTCCATTCTTACGTCACCTTATTTTGGCTGCAATTGAAGAATGGCCACATATTCCAGTGGTGATGCATCAAGATCACGGTACAGATCCAGATGTATGCCAACGTTCAATTCAATTGGGCTTCTCATCAGTAATGATGGATGGCTCATTGGGTGCAGACGGTAAAACACCAACCACTTATGAATATAACGTTGATGTAACACGTCGTACAGTACAAATGGCGCATGCATGCGGTGTTTCTGTTGAAGGTGAAATCGGTTGTTTAGGTAGCCTTGAAACAGGTATGGCGGGTGAAGAAGATGGTGTGGGAGCAGAAGGTGTTCTTGATCATTCTCAGCTGTTAACTTCAGTTGAAGAAGCACGTCAGTTTGTTGCAGATACCAATGTCGATGCACTTGCTATTGCGGTTGGTACTTCACATGGTGCGTACAAATTTACGCGTCCACCTACAGGCGATATTTTGGCAATTGACCGTATTAAAGAAATTCATGCGGCACTTCCAAATACGCATCTTGTAATGCACGGTTCAAGCTCTGTGCCACAAGAATGGTTGGCTGTAATTAACCAGTATGGTGGCGACATCAAAGAAACTTACGGTGTTCCTGTTGAGCAATTGGTTGAAGCAATCAAACATGGTGTACGTAAAATCAACATCGATACAGATTTACGTTTAGCATCTACGGGTGCAATGCGCCGTATGATGGCAGAACAACCAAGTGAATTCGATCCTCGTAAATTCTTCGCAAAAACTGTTGATGCAATGAAACAAATTTGTATCGACCGTTATGAAGCATTTGGTACTGCGGGCAACGCTGACAAGATTCGTCCAATTTCTTTAGAGAAAATGGTTGAACGTTATAAATAATCGCTCCACAAATTATTTATAAATAGAAGCCCACATAATTTATGTGGGCTTTTTATATGACTGACGAACAGATGGGGTAAATGTCTAATGGAACTGATCCTTGCAGCAGCACTTTGCAGCGTTTTAGTCTCAATACTGCTTAAAGTTTCTAAGGCTAAAGGCTTAAATCCTATGCAGATGATTTGCTGGAATTATGCGATTGCAAGTCTTTTATGTTTCTATTGGTTTAAGCCTGATTTGAGCCATGTTTCTCCAAGCAATACACCATGGTGGCTTATTCTCAGCCTAGGCTTGTTATTACCGAGTGTGTTTTTATCTTTATCTAAATCATTACAAACTGCGGGCATTGTCAAAACTGAAGTCGCACAGCGTTTATCAGTGGTTTTGTCGTTGGGTGCTGCTTATTTTATTTTTAATGAGCAGTTTGGCGTACTCAAACTTATTGGGATTGGTTTAGGTATTACAGCAGTGTTATGTATTATTTATTCACATCGCAGCAGTCATACTCAAGCGAGTGCTGGTTCCTCAGGTATGTTTTATTTAGTAAGTGTTTGGGTGGGGTATGCCTTGGTGGATATCTTGCTGAAATACACGACAGGTTTGGGTGTGCAGTTCTCTGTGGCTTTAAACTTAATGTTTATATGTGCCTTTATCTTTTCACTTTTATATGTCGTATTAACTACAAAGCAGATTGGTTCATCTACAAACATTTTTTGGGGATTATGTTTGGGTGTAGTTAATTTTGCCAATATCGCACTATACGTTAAAGCACACATATTACTTAAAGATAGTCCTGCAATTGTATTTGCAGGGATGAATATTTTGGTGGTGTTATTGGGTGTTTTGAGTGGGCTTATTTTCTTTAAGGAAAAACTTAAAACCAGCACCAGTCTAGGGTTGGGCTTAGGAATTATGAGTGTACTTTTTTTAGCCTATGCCATGATTGTTTGATAAATTTAACAGCCGACGTTATTGAGTAGAGAAGTAAGTCTTTTTTCTCCGCGGCCCCCATAAGGAAGCCAGTATGATGACACTGAGGGCAGTGTGGTTCATGCAGCATAGACTGTGTAGAGAGATGAAAATAGGTAACTTGACAATGTTTACATTCAAATTTAATTGGAAGTTGAATAAATAAAGACATCAATAACCTCTGCTTAGGTAAAACTTATATCTTAATTAAGCAAGATTTGTTCCTTTCCTTTAGAGAAAAAGGGACAAATGAATTGTCCCTGATTATTACAAGTAAATTTTACAGCTTAGTGAATACTTCTTCTTTCTTTAGGCGAGACTTTGGTAGCTTGGCGTTAAAATCTGTCTCACTGCGATAGCCCAGTGTTAGTAGCACAGAGGGAATTAAGCCTTTTTCTGTGAGTTGTAATTCTTCAGTTAATAAATCCTCATCAAAACCACCAATAGGGGTGGCATCAACATTCTCGATTCCTGCTGCAAGCAGGATTTGTCCCAACGCGATAAAGGTTTGATTTTCAGCCCAACGTTGAATATCACCTTTTTCATTACGGTAATAATCGACATAACCTGTACGGCTGTCTTTTTGACCTTGTTTTGCAGTAGCGTCTTTGAAGCGACCACTGACATCATCTTGCGCCAATAAATTTTCTAAATGTTCTTCAGTAATATCTGCTTTAGTGCAAAATAAAATGGTATGTGATGAATCTAATACTTTTGGTGCATTGTAGGCATATTTTCCCACCAAAGCCTTGGCAATGCGTTCTTTGGCTGTATGGTTATCTGCAATAAAGAAATGCCAAGGCTGAATATTAATTGAAGAAGGTGTTAGGCGTAAAATTTCCAGTAGGCGTTCAAATTGCTCTTGTGGAATTTTCTTGGAAGGGTCGTAAGCCTTAGTGGTATAACGAGTTTTTGAAATGTTCAAAAGATCCATGAAAATTTCTCCGAGGTCAAATGGATGCTGTCATTAGCTGAAAATTCACATTAATCGTTTAGAGTTATACATTCAAGCAGCGTATACGAATGATCTATCAAAGATTGTTCAATTATGAGATTGGAGGGGATTCTGCAAGATTAAGTGGTGAATGCAATGATCAAATAGAAAATCAATATTGGTATTTAGGTGTGAAGAAGGCTTTACTGTTTTTAGTAAGTGCGTTTATGACCGTTGAACATGATGACTGACACGATTAATTACTTTAAGCAAAATTTAAAAAAGCTACAACAAATAGGGCTTTGGGTTGGTTTGGCAGATGCGTATGCAACTGAACTGATTGCAAATGCGGGCTATGACTGGTTACTGATTGATGGTGAACATGCCCCGAGTGATTTAAGAACGACATTATCACAACTGCAAAGCATGGCAGCATATCCTTCACAAGCGGTGGTACGTCCACCCATTGGTAGTGTTCAATTAATTAAACAGTTATTGGATATTGGGGTACAAACCTTATTGATTCCAATGGTAGAAACGGTTGAGCAGGCAGAGCTTATGGTAAAAGCGGTACGTTATCCACCAGAAGGGATTCGTGGTGTCGGTGCAGCATTGGCGCGTGCAACGCGTTGGAACAGTATTCCTGATTATTATGCACACGCGCATGAACAAATTTGTTTATTGATTCAAATTGAGTCAGTGCAAGGCTTAAATCATTTAGATGAAATTCTTAAAATTGAAGGGATTGATGGAGTATTCATTGGGGCAGTCGATTTATCTGCGACGATGGGCTATCAAGGTGATCCGAACCATCCTGACGTACAGAAAGCTGTCATAGCAGCCATTCAAAAGATTCGTGCCGCAGGAAAAGCCGCAGGCATCTTATCCACCACAGATGAAGTCACGCAGAAATACATAGAATTAGGAACAGAGTTTGTCGCTGTAGGCGTAGATACCAGTGTCTTGATGAATGGATTAAGAACATTGTTGGCGAAGTATAAAAAGGGCAGTGAGGAAAAGCGAATAGAAGGTGGTTATTAACCCTGAACAGGTAAGCCAGCGAAAAATAAGAGTTTTAAATACTTAGTAATTAAACGTACTTAATTTTAATATTAAGTCCTGTTGTTTTGGATCAACAACCAAAATTTGTGCTGAATCTTCTTTCCAATCACCCAAGACAATACGCTTTTTGCCTTGTAGCTCATGAATGGCTGCACGATGGGTGTGTCCATGAATGAGAATATCTACATCCGCTAAAGCTTGGGTAACGGCTTGTTGATTGACATCCATCACTTCATAACTTTTAAACTGCTGCGCAGCGTAACTTTTTTTACGGAAACCGTTGGCAAGTTTGGTGCGGAAGCTGAGTGGCATTTTTCGTAGAAAGCCCAATACAAGAGGATTGCGAATCACTTTTTTAAAGCGTTGATAACCGACATCATCGGTACAAAGCGCATCACCATGTTCTAGGCGGAACTTGTGTTGATTGATGTTTAGGACATAGTCGTCAGGCAATAAAATGCCATTAAACTGATCCAGAAATTTTTGACCTAAGGCGAAATCACGATTACCCACTTGGAAATAAATCTGATTACCTGCGGCATTAAACTGTTGTAATGCAGCAACGAGTTCATCTAACCATGGTGCAGTATAGTCATCGCCAATCCAAGCATTGAACCAATCACCTAAAATATAGAGCTGAGTTTGCTTAAATTGATATTCTTTAAGCAAAGCGAAAAACCCTCGAACAAGTCGAGGGTGATCGGGTGACAAATGTAAATCTGATATAAACAGATAGGTCACGCTTTTATCCTTTAAATAATCCCTCCTAACCTCCCTTTACTCAGGGAGGAAGTCCCTCTTTTTAAAGAGGGATTTAGGGAGATTAATTACTCAGAAATGATTTTTGCAGATTCGATGACAACGTTTTCTAAAGGAACATCTGCGTGGTAACCACGGTTGCCAGTACGAACGCCTTTGATTGCTTCTACTACATCCATACCGTCAGTAACTTTACCAAATACTGCATAGCCCCAACCTTGCGCTGTTTTACCAGTGTGGTTAAGGAAAGAGTTGTTTTTCACGTTAATAAAGAACTGTGCAGATGCAGAGTGAGGAGCTTGGGTACGCGCCATTGCGATAGTACCTACGTCATTGCTCAAACCGTTGTCTGCTTCGTTCTCAATTGAATCACGAGTTGCTTTTTCTTTGAAGTTTTCATCCATGCCGCCACCTTGGATCATGAAACCATCAATCACACGGTGGAAAATTACGCCGTCATAGAAACCGTCACGAACATATTCTAAAAAGTTAGCAACTGTTTTAGGTGCTTTTTCAGCGTTAAGCTCAAGAACAATACGACCTTTATTGGTGTTTAATTCGACTTGAGGAAAACTCATTGTGTAATCTCCTTAACATGGACATAAAAGCCATGGGTTTTTGGTTGAGAGAAGCATAAGCAAACTGTAAACTACAAGGCAAGTAAAAACGTACATTTCTTTGTTAAAAATACTGAAATTGCGTTTAAAATATCCTGTTTTTTATTTTTAGAAGTGATCTATCTACTATGAAGCCAAATGATGTTGTTGCATCTCTGCCAAATAACCCGACACCAAGTAATCATGCCTCTGTCGATGCTGCGCAGCAAGAACAACAGCCTGGCTTGGATTTTGTACGTCAGGTCATTACTGACGATTTATCTTCTGGGCGTACACAAACCGTTGTAACGCGTTTCCCACCAGAGCCAAATGGCTATTTGCATATTGGTCATGTAAAAGCAATTTGCCTAAATTTTGGTATTGCACAGGAATTTAATGGTTATTGTAATCTTCGTTTTGACGATACAAACCCCGATGCTGAAGAACAAGAATATGTTGATGGTATTGCCAACGATGTAAAATGGTTAGGTTTCGAATGGAAAGATGAACCACGTTATGCGTCGGGTTATTTTGATCAATTATATGCATGGGCAGTGCAATTGATTGAACAAGGTGATGCTTATGTGGATTTGCAATCACCTGAAGAAATTAAATTAAACCGTGGTAACTTTGTTGAGCCTGGGAAGAATTCACCTTACCGTGATGCAACAGTTGCAGAGAACCTAGAACGCTTTGAAAAAATGCGTAATGGTGAAATGAAAGAAGGCGAAGCGGTATTACGTGCCAAAATTGACATGGCATCTCCAAATGTACACATGCGTGATCCAATTCTTTACCGCGTATTGCATTCCGAGCACCATCAAACGGGCGACAAATGGAAAATGTATCCAATGTATGACTATGCTCATCCATTGTCTGATGCAATTGAAGGCATTACGCACTCTTTATGTACTTTGGAATTCCAAGACCACCGCCCATTCTATGATTGGGTGATTGAGAAAGTTCATTCAGCAGCAGTACCTCGTCAGTACGAATCTAGCCGTTTAAACATTGACTACACCATCACTTCAAAACGTAAATTGCGTAAATTGGTTGAAGGTGGTTATGTAAATGGATGGGATGATCCACGTATGCCAACGGTTGTCGGTATGCGCCGTCGTGGTTTTACACCTGAAGGTTTACGTGATTTCTGCAAGCGTGTGGGCGTGTCTAAGACTGATGGTATTGTTGATGTGGCAATGCTTGAATTCTGTATCCGTCAATCGCTAGAAAATGCTGCTGGTCGTGGTATGGCCGTCTTAAATCCATTGAAAGTCACTTTAACGAATTTACCTGAAGCTTTGGACTTGGTTCATGCACGTCATCCAAATGTAGATATGGGCGAGCGTGTTATTCCTTTGACTTCTGAAATCTATATTGATCGTAAAGATTTTGAAGAAATTCCACCAAAAGGCTTCAAGCGTTTAGTCCCTGAAGGTGAAGTGCGTTTACGTCATGCTTATGTCATTAAATGTGATGAAATCATTAAGGATGAAAACGGTGAAGTGGTTGAACTAAAATGTTCAATTGATCCTGAAACTTTAGGGAAAAATCCTGAAGGTCGTAAAGTGAAAGGTGTAATTCACTGGGTATCTGCAAGCAAAGGTGTTCCTGCTGAAGTACGTATTTATGACCGTTTATTCACCGAATCTGCACCAGATGCAACCGATGATTTCTTGGCGAATCTAAACCCAGAATCATTGCAAGTGGTACAAGCTGTGATTGAACCCGCTTTGGCACAAGCAGAGCCTGAACAACGTTTCCAATTTGAACGTGAAGGTTATTTTGTAGCAGATCGTTATGACCATTCAGCTGAAAAGCCAGTGTTTAACCGTATTTTAGATTTAAAAGACAGTTTTAAACCAGGTAAATAAAACCTGATTTGAAATGTGAAAGCCCCTGAACCGTGAGTTGAGGGGCTTTTTTAATGTCTAATGTTTTTTGAAATAGAGATTGCAAAGTGAGTTAAATATGATGGATCGCTTAAAAGGAGAAAATGGTACTTTTAAACATCAACTTAACGATTTTTATGTTCTTGATCTTTGAAGAATAAATAAGTCTGTCTTTGCATTTTCGCTTTATCACGCAGTTTCTTTTTAATATATAGCGCAAGTGCAAAGCAAGTGGTGGTAATAGTGAGCAACATCCCATTCATATAGCTCATAATTGAGCTTACATAACCGATAGTCGTTAAACGATTCATCATACGAACCACTTGTGGACTGCTTTCCACACCTGTAATTGCCCAAGTGCAAAGATGTTCACAATTGTTCATAATCAGGTGATAGTGGTTTTCTTTCATACGTGAGCGCATACGGCGTACGACTTTGCGACCCGAATATTTAGAATGTTGGTAATGCACGACATCAATTTTTTTACCATGACAGAATTCTGCCAGAGTGGTGGTTTCAATCGGTCTTTTTTTGAAGAAATGGGCAAAACCTGAATAATGGATAACACGTCCACGCCCAATATAAATCCCATGATGAGAGTAGGCGAAGTGTTTTACCACCAAATGTGCCCCAATATGAAACGGTTTTTTCTGTTGATGCATCGCTACACTAAACGAATAAACTTAAGCATTATATTAGCATGTAGTTTACTTGGAATAATGAAGATAAGTGAATAGTTGCATATGAATGCTACAAAAAGCAATAAAATAGAAGAGAAGTGATGAAAGTGTAATAGTTCACATGACAATAACATTGAGACAGGTTCTGCAATTGATCACTATGCTGATCAGTAGCCTAATGTCTATGTCTCAATTTGCTCAAGTGACTAGCTATACGAGGCAATATAATGATCTTAACTATACCGTAGTTGAAGTCCATGATTTATCCAAGCTTCGTTTATTGTTAAATAAACAGAACGATCAAACACCAGTAAATTACTTTAGCCAAATCCCGACACAATTAAACACATGTGAGAAAATGCTATTTGCAATGAATGCGGGCATGTTTCATTACACGTTCCATCCTGTAGGTTTATATATTGAAAATAAGAAAAAGCTCTTTCCACTGAACCAGCACCTTGGATGGGGAAATTTCTATTTACAGCCGAATGGTATTTTGGCTTGGAACAGTAAACAGGCTGTTATTTTAAGCACTTCTCAATATGTGAAAGGTAAATTTAAAGCGGATTATGCAACGCAGTCAGGGCCGATGCTGGTGTCTAATCAACTAATCAATCCAATTTTCATAGCAGAAAGTTCATCTCTGAAAATACGTAACGCCGTGGGGATAAAAGATCAAGTGCTATATTTTGTGCTGACTGAGCAAGCTGTAAATTTTTATGCTCTAGCGAGCTTTATGCAAAATGAGCTCAAGTTAGAGCAAGCTTTATATCTAGATGGCTCCATTTCAGCGATGTATCTGGCTGAGAAGGATATCAATATTCAGAGTAGTCCGTTTGGACCGATGTTGGCGTATATTGAAGATCAGGAGTGTGAGTAGAGAAAAGGCAATAAAAAAGCATTGGTTGTTCCAATGCTTCTTAATGACGAAATTGGCATCACTGTAATGGTGAATGGGTGATTTCGTTTAGCTCTTTGCGGCTGTAACCTCGAGAGGCTAGAACACGTTTGATGCCAATGATGACATCGTCATCTGTGGCTTGAGCAAGAGCCTTTAACAGTTGTTCATCTGTTTTGCATGAGCAATCGTTCTCGACACACGCGATTTGATTTTTATGCTCATTCAACTGCTGCGGTGCAGCAAACAATTTTTGCCAAAAACTCATAGAGCCTTCATTCATGAATAACATAGAACGAAATATAGCCAATTCTATAAATAATGCAAGATGATCTAAGTGATAAAAGCAGCAGTTGAACACGCAAAATTTCAATCATAATGGCAAGATTTAACGGTTTTATGACAGGTCAAAATGTACGGTGAAATTAACTACTTTATTTCAAATAAAAATCCTCAAGTTATTGTTTTAAATAACTTGAGGACGTAAAGGAGATGATTAAATAATTCTTACAATTTTTCCAGTAACACACCAGATTCAACATGGTGGGTATACGGGAACTGATCGAATAAAGCAAAACGTGTAACTTTGTGCGTTTGCGTAAGTAGCTTTAAATTGTCATGTAAGGTATCTGGATTACAAGAAATATAAATGATACGTTCAAAGCGCTGTAACAGTTTCAGCGTTTCATCATCAATACCCGCACGTGGTGGATCCACAAACACCGTGTCAAAATCATAACTGCTGATCTCAATTTGTGCTTCTTGTAAGCGTCTAAATTCACGTTCACCATTGTAGGCTTGGGTAAACTCTTCAGCAGAAAGTCGCGCTACTTGAATGTTATCAATATTATTTTGTTCAATATTCCATTGAGCTGCGTAGACAGATGATTTTGCTAACTCTGTCGCCAATACACGATTAAAGCGAGTAGACAGTGGCAAGGTAAAGTTACCATTACCACAGTAAAGTTCTAATAAGTCTTTTGAAGATTGCTCTGCTGCATCGCAAGCCCATTCCAACATCTTTTGGCAGACTTGAGCATTCGGCTGGGTAAAACTACTTTCGATTTGTTTGTACTGATATTTGCGCCCAAAAACTTGTAGTTCTTCCACCACAAACTCATCAGACAGCACAATCTTTTGACCACGGCTACGACCAATAATTTTAACATTTAGTTTTTCAGCAAGCTGTTTGGCTAATGCTTGCCACTGTTCGTCAAGTGGGCAGCGATAAATCAGTGAAACAAGCATTTCACCTTTTAGAGTCGCTAAAAAATGAACTTCAAATAGTCGTTTTGATAGTGCATCGTGACTTTTCAGTTCTGCCAAAAGCACAGGCATCAGTTGATTAATACTGGTATCAGCAATCGGAAACTCATCGATACGAATCACTTGTTTTTGTTGTTGTTCATCGCGTTCAAACATGGCATAGAACATGTCGTCATCAGTATGCCAAATACGAAATTCTGCACGCATACGAAAATGTTGTTCTGGAGATGCAAATACAGAAAGTGAAGGGGGATTGAATTCGGCAAATTGCGCAGAAATACGTTCAACTTTGGCATCAAGTTGTTGCTGATAAGATGAAGTCATATGCAGTCAAAAATTATAAAACGTAGAAAACAGGGATGGTAACAAAGTTTACTGAAGAAGACTAAGCGAATTCAGCAACTTCGAATGAAAATCTAAAGAACTAGAGAATAGTTGGATGAATACCGAGAAAATATGCTTTTCTCAAATAAAAAGAAACCAAGCCATTAAACCAGTAATGGCTTGGTAAGGGAAAGATAACCCTTGAACAGGATACTTTTAAACCTTAGTTCAAGGTCATTAAGCTGGCATTACCACCCGCAGCAGCAGTGTTAATACTGATTGCACGTTCAATCACAAGACGCTCAACTGGAATGTCTTGTTCGGCAGGTTGTAAATGGGTAATACCCACAATAGCACCTGAACGCTGTGCGATTGCAGTTTGCAATTCAAGCACTTGAGTCGTTGTACCATGGTGTAGAACTGCATCAAAATCACCTGTTGCAATGCTTTGGATCACTTTGAATTGTTCAGCCACCATTTTAGGCATCGTTGACATGTGCTTCAATGCGAATACATTGTCAGCAAGTACAGCCGCTTTGCTGCCTACAGCAAAAATTGCGTTCAATTGAACCAATTGGTCTTGTTCTTGCTCTGCAAGAGACAATACGCAGTGACGAGCAACAATTGTATATTGGTTGCTTTCACCTGTAGGACCATTTAATTCATACACTTGACCAGAAGCAAGCGCAGGAACTTGAGGCAATTTCACTTGTGGGAACTGCTTTTTCACCCAAGCGCTGAATTGTTCGTACACTTCATTCTTTGGTGCAGCTTGTAATACTTTACCTACTGCAAATGGGGTACTTAACTGTTTCGCGCTGCATTCTTGCATTAAACGGTACAAGTAAAGTGGACCACCTGCTTTAGGACCAGTACCAGACAAGCCCTCACCACCGAAAGGTTGTACGCCAACAACAGCACCAACGATGTTGCGGTTAATATACAAGTTACCCACTTCAGAAGTGCTAATCACAGTGTTGATGGTTTCATCAATACGTGTATGTAGACCCATGGTTAAGCCGTAGCCTTTCGCATTGATCTGATCCACTACAGATTTCACATTACCTTGTGGGTAACGGATGATGTGTAATACTGGACCGAAGACTTCACGCTCAAGGTCGTTTAAGTTTGGTAATTCAATTAACGTTGGTGGGATGAATGTACCTTGATTCAAGCTTGTATCAGCAGCATCGTTACGCATGAACTGGTGCACTGCATAGCCTTTACCACGCATTTTTTGGATGTGGTTTTGGATATTGGTTTGTGCTTCAGCATCAATTACTGGACCGATGTCAGTTTTTAATAATGCAGGGTTACCTACATTGAGTTGTTGCATTGCACCTTTCAACATGCGAATTACGCTTTCAGCATTGTCTTCTTGTACGCAAAGGATACGAAGTGCAGAACAACGTTGACCAGCACTGTCATAAGCCGAGTTCACAACATCTAGAATCACTTGTTCAGTTAATGCTGATGAATCCACGATCATGGCATTTTGACCACCTGTTTCCGCAATTAACGGAATCGGTTGACCATTTGTACCTAAGCGTTTTGCAACAGTTTTCTGAAGAATTTTCGCAACTTCAGTAGAACCTGTGAACATGATGCCTTGGATACGTGGGTCAGCACTTAATTGCGCACCAACAGTTTCACCACGGCCAGGGATTAACTGCACAACAGCTTGAGGTACGCCAGCTTCCCAAAGCATTTGGATAGCTAAAGATGCAACGAGTGGTGTCTGTTCAGCTGGTTTTGCAATAACAGTATTACCCGCAACAAGTGCAGCAGAAATCTGACCACTGAAGATTGCCAATGGGAAGTTCCATGGGCTAATACACAATACTGTGCCTAATGACTCAATTTGAGCATTTGTAGCCAAATTTGTGCATTGTGCAGCGTAGTAACGTAAGAAATCGACCGCTTCACGAACTTCAGCAATCGCATTGGCATAAGTTTTACCACTTTCACGGCATAACAACACCATCAATTCTTGGATACGGCTTTCCATAATGTCGGCAGCACGGTTTAAACATGCAGCACGCTCATTTTTCGGTGTATTTACCCAAGCTGCTTGTGCATTTGCAGCATTCGTTAATGCTAGGTTTACGTGTTCAGCAGATGCTTCTTTTACGCTACCGACTTTGTCAGAGTGTACAGCAGGATTGATTACATCAACTTCTGCAGCCGCAGCAATTTCAGCTAAACCAGGACCCATTGATTCAGCAGACCATTGCTGTGACATCAGGCTTTGAACTGTTTTGTCCAAGCTTAACAATTCGCTGTCATTGGCTAAGTCTACGCCTGAAGAGTTTTGACGTAATGCACCATATAAATTCTGTGGTAGCGGAATAGCAGGGTGTTTTAAGCCAACGCCTTTTTCTTGTTTGGCAGAAGTTAAGATCGCTTCACGAGGGTTTTCGATCAGGTCTTGAATCTCCAAGCTCTTATCAGCAATACGGTTTACAAATGAGGTGTTTGCACCATTTTCGAGTAAACGACGAACTAAGTAAGCCAATAATGTTTCATGCGTACCTACTGGTGCATAAATACGGCAAGGAATATCCAATTTGTTTTCAGATTTTGGACCAACTACTTGTTCGTATAAAGGTTCACCCATGCCGTGTAAGCATTGGAATTCGTATTGACCAACGTAATATTTCGCAGGATCTGCCAATTGGTAAATTGTCGCTACAGTTTGAGCATTATGCGTCGCAAACTGAGGGTAAATTTGCTCTGGTGCAGCCAATAATTTTCTTGCACATGCGATATAAGACAAGTCTGTATGTACTTTACGGGTAAATACAGGGTAGTCCGTCATACCTTCAATTTGTGCTTTCTTGATTTCGCTATCCCAGTATGCACCTTTCACCAAACGGATCATCAGACGCTTGTTGCTGCGTTTAGCAAGGTCAACAATATAATCTACAACGTAGAAGCAACGTTTTTGGTACGCTTGAATAACAAAGCCGATACCTTTCCAATCTGCCAATTCAGGCTCAAAGCAAAGACGCTCTAAAAGCTCTAGAGAAAGTTCTAAACGCTCAGATTCTTCAGCATCGATGTTTAAGCCAATGTTATAGCCTTTTGCCAAACGCGCGAGTTCAAGAACTTTGCTATAAAGTTCTTTGTGTACACGTTCAGTTTGAGAACGTTGGTAACGCGGATGTAATGCAGAAAGCTTGATAGAGATACCAGGGCCGCTATAAACATCTTTGTCTTTAGATGCTTGACCAATCGCATGAATCGCATTGGTGTAGTCATCATAATAACGCTCAGCATCGTGATCAGTTAACGCTGCTTCACCCAACATATCGTATGAATAACGGAAACCTTTATCTTCAAGACGTTCAGCATTACTTAACGCTTCTTTGATGGTTTCGCCAGTAACAAACTGTTCGCCCATCATACGCATAGCAACGTCTACGGCCTTACGAATGATGCCACGACCACTACGTGCAATTAAGCCTGTAAGCATAGTAGAAAGGCTAGCTTGCTTAGGTGTTTCCATGAGCATACCTGTTAACATTAAGCCCCACGCAGCGGCATTAACGAACATCAGGTTGCTTTGACCAACGTGGTCTTTCCAGTTACCTTGATTAATTTTGTCACGGATTAATAAATCACGTGTGGCAGTATCAGGAATACGTAATAACGCTTCAGCAAGACACATGAGGGCAATACCTTCTTGCGAAGATAAAGAGAACTCTTGTAATAAACCTTGTACGATACCTGCTTTACCCGCAGAACTTTTACGCTCACGTAAAGTGTGTGCAAGGTTAAAAGCTAAGTCCTGAATACGTGTATTTAATTCATCTGAAATTTTGCTATGCTCAAGTAGATTCTCAACACATTCAGATTCGGCACGGCGCCAAGCAGTGTTAATTTCTGTTTCGTAAGCGGTCTTTTCTTTGAAAAGCGTAATATAGTCTTGATGAGGTTTGGTTCCATCAATTGGGGAGATGATCGTATTCATGCCAACTTCCTGTGACTGAAAAGATTGAGTTAAGCAAATTGCCGTATATAATTAATGATCACAGAAATAAACCCGAATAACTCACTATAGTTTCCCTTATTTTTAGAGATTAATTCAGATGTCTAGCCAGATTTTATCGCTTGATCGAACGGATATTAAAATTTTAGATATTCTGCAAAACGATGGACGAATATCGAATATTAAATTGGCTGAAGAGGTGAATCTATCTCCTACGGCTGTGCTTGCAAGGGTACAGAAGCTCAGTAAAGATGGATTTATTCTTGGCTATGAAGCCAAGTTAAATGCTGCGATGTTGAATTCAAATTTTGTGGTCTTTGTAGAGATTTTACTCGATAAAACTACACCGAATGTATTAGATGAGTTCTGTGAGGCAGTCATGCAGTATCCAGAAATTGTTGAATGTCATATGACTAGTGGTGGATTTGATTTTGTTGTGAAGATTCGCTGCGCCAGTATGGAAGAGTTTCGTAAAATTTCAGGTCAGGTGCTGTGGCAACTGCCAGGAATTAAAGAAACTCGAAGTTATCCTGTTATGGAAGTTATTAAAGAAAGTGCGAAGTTGAACCTGAAAGTTAAAAAGAGTAGATAAAAATAAAGGGGCGTTTAGCCCCTTTATTTTTTAACTGTACGAAGAATTATTTATTCTTCAATTCAGCCATTTCGCGTTTATAGAATGCATCCGCTTGTTCAAAACGTTCTACAACATCTTTCTCAGGTTCTTTACCAAGTAAGCTCACCACGACAATACTGACGAATGACAAGATGAAGCCAGGGATGATTTCATAAATACCAGTGTCGCCCATCGTATTTTTCCATACGATTACGGTTACTGCACCTACAAGAATACCTACGATTGCACCGTTGAGTGTCATGCGTTTCCAGAACAATGACAAGATGATTAATGGACCAAACGCAGCACCAAAACCAGCCCAAGCATAAGCTACTAAGCCTAAAACTTTACTATCAGGATTTTGAGCAAGCACAATCGCAAGGATTGAAATGCTGATTACCATTAAACGACCAATCCAAACCAACTCGTTTTGAGAAGCATTTTTACGGATGAACGCTTTGTATAAATCTTCTGTTAAAGTACTAGAACATACCAAAAGCTGACAGCTTAAAGTACTCATCACTGCTGAAAGAATTGCAGCAAGAATGATCCCTGCTACCCATGGGTTAAATAAGATTTTATTTAATTCCATGAAAACAGTTTCAGGGTTTTGTGTTACTGCTGCTGCAAATTCAGGGTGTTGCTGGAAGTAAGCAATACCAACAAAACCAGCACCAACTGCGCCACCTAAGCATAAAATCATCCATGCCATACCAATGCGACGAGCAGCAGGGATAGTTTTTGCAGAATCAGCTGCCATGAAGCGGACTAAAATGTGGGGTTGGCCAAAATAACCTAAGCCCCATGCCATTGAAGATAAAATAGCAACAGTACTTAAACCTTCAAGCATGTTCAATGCTTGTGGGCGAGCTGCTTCGAGCAGTACACCGAATTGTTGACTATGATCATCAATTGCAAGGTAAGTAATCACTGGCATTAACAGTAAGGCAAAAATCATTAAACCTGCTTGGAATGTGTCAGTCCAACTTACAGCAAGGAACCCACCAATACATACATATGAAATTGTTGCGAGTGCACCAATCCAAAGGGCAGTAGAGTAGTCCCATCCAAATAAACTTTCGAATAAGCGTGCGCCAGCAACCATACCTGAGGCACAGTAAATAGCAAAGAAGATTAAAATTACGAAAGCGGAAATAATACGTAATACACGTTTTTTGTCGCCAAAACGACCAGTGAAATAATCTGGTAATGTAAGCGCATTATTTTGAAATTCAGTGTGAACACGTAAACGTCCAGCGACTAAAAGCCAGTTTAGCCATGCACCGATAATTAAACCAATAGCAATCCACGCTTCAGAGAGACCAGAAAGATAAATTGCTCCTGGTAAACCCATGAGTAACCAGCCACTCATGTCCGATGCACCTGCTGAAAGTGCAGTTACAACGCTTCCAAGACTACGTCCACCCAAAATGTAGTCAGAGAAATCTGAAGTTGCCTTATAGGCATATAGGCCAATACCGACCATTGCGATAATGTAAAAAATAAAGGTGATTAATGTAGGGTTCACTTGACTCATATGCCCATCCTTTGTCCTAAAACCATCAATCCAAGATGATTTTTTGAGCTGCAATAGCGAGGAGGTGATTCAATCATAAAAGCAAAATTACTTACTGTTACATTTCTAGGGTGTTTATAGTCATTTTGTGTAGCGAAATGTAATCTTGGTTACAAAACTAAAAATGACAAAAAATTGTACTAAGCATATGTAAAATGGTCTTTTTAAAAGAATGGATGCGTTAAAAAGATGATTATTCACTATATTTGATGATAATTCAGCCTATAAAGATGGAATTTCATCAAAATAATGATTTTTGTTACATAAAATAACAATCAGATTATGCTTTATTTGTAAGAAATATTAGTTAGATAGCTTTAATTGACTCTTGCTTTTAGCGCAATGAAGTCATGAAATTTGAAAATTGGAATTTTTAGAGCATTTTAGATATTGCTATATTTTTCAATTAAATTCTGCAAGGTTGATTCTAATCTTCTATATTCTACATTTGTATAATTATTCTACTAAGTTTTTGTGATCACTTGGCTTTAATGTTACAAAGAAAACGATGAAGAAAATTATCTATCCAGTTTTCGTTTATAGAGGTAAAAACCTAGTTTGAACATAATATTTGTATGGCACTTTTTTGAGTTGCTGATGTCAATTTATAAAAGTGAATATCAAATGTCCTGTTGGATCAGAGACACAGGTATTTGCACTATATAATAGTCATTCAAAATGTTGGCGGGATGTGCTGAGATGCTAAATAAGCTGAAAGATGTATTTAAAAGTTCTAGAGTAAAAGAGGAAGAGGCTTATCTGCATGAACATGCGATTCAGTTCAATCCACAACAGGGGTATATTGTAGATGGTATTGTTCTAAATCAAGCTCTATCAGAGCGCTTAGAGTATTTTTCCAATCGTCGCTTAAATAAGTTTGATGATTTGAAAGCACTTTACTATGCGGCTATGTTAATTAATGAAAAAATTGATTTGGAAATTACGCAACAGAAATTTGTCGCGCGTTTAGGCAATACGGAAGAAAACTTACTCCAATTTAAAAGCATTGTGAAAAAACTGAACGATTACTATCGTAATTTTATTCGAGAGAAATAAAATTAGAGCCTAAAAGTAAAAAATATCTATATCGGGCATGTCATTTATTAACCTAATCTCACAATGACGTGCTTGATGAATAAGATTCAGTCACTATATAACTGTATAAAAATTTTATGTAGTTTTAGCTGCGTGATAAGATTGTAACCAAGTGACTTATCTCTAAAAAGCGATCTACATGTTCCAACAAGAAATTGCTCAACTCAATCTCTCTAAGTTGAAAGCAGGTGACAAACGCTGGATCGGACAACTACAAGGTTCAGCTGCTGCACTATTATTTAAAGAAATCTCAAAACAACATCAGCAACTTTTTATCCTCGTTGCACGAAATAGTCAGCATTTAGCTCAGTTAGAAAGTGAACTTGAGTTTTATGGACTAAAGCCAACCATTTTCCCTGATTGGGAAATCTTACCTTACGACCGTTTATCTCCTCATCAAGATATTGTTTCGGAACGTTTGGCTATTTTATCTAATATGCCACAACAAGGGGTGTTATTGGTTTCTGCCTCGACTTTGGCACAGCGCGTTGCACCGACCTCTTGGGTATTGGGAGAACATTTCGATATTCAAGTTGGACAAAAATTTGATATTGAAAAGCAAAAATTACGATTGATTCAGGCAGGCTATCATCTGGTTGATACAGTATATGACCATGGTGAATTTGCTGTGCGCGGCAGTATTATGGATATTTTTGCATCTGGGCAAAATTCACCGATACGTATTGATCTTTTTGATGATGAAATCGAAAGTTTAAAATTTTTTGATCCTGAAACCCAACGTACCACGCAAAATCTAGAAAAATTTAGTGTACTCCCTGCAAAAGAATTTCCATTAAAAGAAGCACGTTCTTTATTTAGAGACCGTTATGCTGAAAGTTTTCCAACAGCAAATCCGAAAAAAAATCCAATTTATCAAGATGTACTTGAAGGAATTGCTTCGCCAGGCATAGAGTTTTATTTACCACTTTTTTTCGATAAGCCTTTGATGCAAGGTCAAAGTACGCTTATGGCGTATTTACCACAGAATGGCATTGTCATTACAGATAATGGATTGGATGATGGGATATCGAGCTTCTGGAAAGAAGTTTTACGCCGTTATGAAGACCGTCGTCATAATATTGATCATCCGATCTTGCCACCAGAAGAGTTATTTCTCTCACCTAACGTTGTTTTAGAACAATTAAATAAATTTGCTCGTGTTATCGCATCAACTGAAGCTGTAGAAGAGCGTGCTGGAGCAATCAATTTAGATACGGAAGCTCCACCACGGTTAGCGGTTGATCCTAAGCAAGAAAAGCCTTTTGCTGCTGTAAAGCAATATTTGGATGCAGTGAATCATCCAGTATTACTTGTTGCGGAAAGCGCAGGTCGACGCGAAACTTTAAAAGATGCTTTACGGCCTTTTTTAGGTGATATTCCAAGTGTCGAAAGCTTTGCTGATTTCCAGCAATCTTTACAAGCAATTGCAATTACAAGCGCACCACTTGATCAAGGGCTGGTTGTTCGAGGGCAGTTGAGTGTAATTTCAGAAAATCAACTCTATGAGCATCGCGTAGTACAGCGCCGCCGTAAGCGTCAGCAGGAAGTTTCAGAAGAGTTTCTGATTAAAAGTCTGACTGAGCTGAGTATTGGCGCGCCAGTGGTGCATATTGATTACGGGGTTGGACGTTATGCAGGTTTAGTCACATTAAGTATTGATGATCAAGAGCATGAGTTTTTGCAACTTGATTATGCTGATGCAGCCAAAGTTTATGTTCCTGTCACGAATTTGCATTTAATCAGCAGATATAGTGGTGGGGATCCTGATTTAGCCCCATTACATAAATTGGGTACAGATGCATGGAATAAAGCAAAACGCAAAGCTTTAGAACAAATTCATGATGTGGCAGCGGAATTGTTGCATATACAAGCACGTCGACAATCTAAACCAGGCATCAGTTTTGAGTTAGATCAGAGCTTATATATGCAATTTGCGAGCGGATTTGCATATGAAGAAACTTTAGATCAAGCCAATGCTATTGAAGCAACGCTGCATGATATGCAATTGGCCAAGCCGATGGATCGTTTGGTCTGTGGTGATGTTGGGTTTGGTAAAACTGAAGTTGCTATGCGCGCGGCTTTTTTAGCAGTTCAAAACAATAAACAGGTTGCTGTATTGGTGCCAACCACCTTATTGGCGCAACAGCATTATGAGTCATTTAAAGATCGTTTTGCGGATTGGCCAATTCGTATAGAAGTATTGTCGCGTTTTGGTTCTAGCAAAACTCACCTCAAAATTATTGAAGACCTAGCCGAAGGTAAAGTTGATATTGTGGTGGGTACCCATAAGATTCTGCAAGAGAATGTTCAATTTAAGAATCTCGGTTTAATGATTGTAGATGAAGAACATCGTTTTGGTGTACGTGACAAAGAGCGAATCAAAGCGATGCGTGCCGATGTGGACATGCTGACGCTTACAGCAACGCCAATTCCGCGGACTTTGAATATGGCATTTAGCGGAATGCGTGATTTATCGATTATTGCGACACCTCCTGCACGTCGTTTAGCTGTGAAAACCTTTGTACAAGAACATACATCAGAATCGGTAAAAGAAGCGATTCTGCGTGAACTGCTTCGTGGTGGGCAAGTTTATTTCTTGCATAATGAAGTTGAGACCATCGAAAGAGCAGCAGAAAGTATCCGTGAGCTTGTGCCAGAGGCACGGGTTGCAGTTGCACATGGACAAATGCGAGAGCGCGAACTTGAGCAAGTCATGCAGCAGTTCTACCATAAAGAATACAATGTATTGGTTTGTTCAACCATTATTGAAACAGGGATTGATGTCCCAAATGCCAATACAATTTTAATTGAACGAGCTGATAAATTGGGCTTAGCGCAGTTACATCAATTGCGTGGACGAGTCGGGCGTTCGCATCACCAAGCCTATGCTTATCTGTTAGTGCCTTCTATTAAAGGACTTAAAGGTGATGCAGAAAAACGACTCGATGCCATTCAGCGTGCCGCAACATTAGGTGCAGGTTTCATGTTGGCAACAGAAGACCTTGAAATTCGCGGTGCGGGTGAACTCCTTGGCGAGCAGCAAAGTGGCTCTATGCAAGCAATTGGTTATAGTTTGTATATGGAAATGCTTGAAAAGGCGACGAAAGCAATTCAGAAAGGTAAGACACCAAACTTTGATGCACCATTGTCGTTAACGGCTGAGATCAATTTGCATATGCCTGCATTAATTCCAGATGATTATTTGGGAGATGTACATCAACGACTTCTGTTTTATAAGCGTATCAGTAATACAGATCAACAAGAAAAACTCGATAATATTCGTATGGAATTGATTGATCGTTTTGGTATTCCACCGCAACCTGTAAAGCAGCTTTTTGCTGTACATCAATTGCGTCTTAAGGCTGAACATTTGGGGATTACTAAAATTGACATCAATACTAATGGTGGCTATATCGAGTTTTCACAAGATACTCCCGTCCAGGCGATGACTATCATTAGTATGATGCAAAAACATCCAACCTTCTTCCGTATGGAAGGCGGGCAGCGCTTAAAAGTCATGGTGATGTTGGAAGATTTTCAAAAAAGAATCCAATTTATTAATGAGTTACTTGAGAGTTTACTTAAAGAGTTAAATTAGTTGATAGGCAACACTTCTTTGGCTTGACTTTCTAAAAGTAAGATTAGAACGATAGCCAAAGAAACAATTGATTTATTTGGAAAAATTATTAAAGTGCTAAATGTGATCAATATCATATAAAATAGCAATTTATTTGTAATGAAACACCTTTTATAGAATACTCAGCTCTAGTTTGATGTGATAGTATTAACCATCATTCTAATTTTCCATCATTTATAAAGATATGTTTAGTTTGCATCCACAACTTGCTCAAGATACGTTTTTTGTAGGCGATTTTCCGCTTTCTACATGTCGTTTAATGAATGATATGCAGTTTCCTTGGCTTATTCTTATTCCACGTGTACCTGGAGTAACTGAGCTTTATGAATTAAGTCAAGCAGATCAAGAGCAGTTCTTGCGGGAATCAAGTTGGTTATCTAGTCAACTTTCACGTGTATTCCGTGCTGATAAAATGAATGTTGCAGCATTAGGTAACATGGTTCCTCAGTTACATTTCCATCATGTTGTTCGTTATCAAAATGACGTGGCTTGGCCTAAACCAGTTTGGGGCACACCAGCAGTTCCATATACCAATGAAGTTCTTGCGCACATGCGTCAAACATTAATGCTTGCTCTACGTGGTCAAGGCGATATGCCATTTGACTGGCGCATGGATTGATCCCAGAAATCATTTGTTTATGGATGAATTGTGATTAGATTCGGGTTCTGGAGTAGGTAGTGCTATCATTAAGCAATTGGATAGATAGAGACCCTAAGCATTTTGAATATCTTCATCGTGTGATGGGATATGCAATGCTATCTCTACTTTTAGTTGTTTATCACTACACATCCCCAGAAACCAAGTATCAAATTTATGTCCCAATTCTGCTTGGAGTTGTGGCATTAATTCTTCCTAAACTTTCGAATTGGTTGGAATTTAAGTTTGGTTACCATGCTAAACGAAATACATTATTTGCGATTGATGTTGTAGTCATAGCAATTATGTTGTCGGCAGTGCATTTAAGTTTGGTGCTGACTTTTACAGCAATTTTTGCAATTTTATTTTCATCTATAAATACAAAAGTCTCTTTTTTCTCTGCCATGCTCACTTGTGTATTTGGTGTAGCTGTTTTTTACTTTAGTAATATTTTTATTTTCGGTTTCGGTGAGTATTTCGAACATACATCGTCAGAACTGACAGTTCTTTCATTTTTATGTTTAATCACCTATTTTGGCGTTGGAATTATTTATCAAAGCCGTCGCATTCGCTATATCCATACCAAGCGTGAATATTATTATAATCAGATGAACCGCTATATGGAGTTCGCAAACCAACTCAGTCGTTATGCACCACTACAGCTTTGGCAATCGATTATGAAAGGAGAGTCGGAAGCCAAAATTGAATATAAACGTAAAAAAATGACAGTTTTTTTTTCCGATATTCAAGGTTTTACCGAGCTGTCTGAAACATTAATTCCAGATGATCTTGCCTACTTACTCAATGATTATTTAAGTCACATGACCGAAATTGCTAAGCAATATGAAGGTACTGTTGATAAATTTATGGGCGATGCTATTTTAATTTTCTTTGGTGATCCTAATACGCAAGGTGTTGAGCAAGATGCGAAAACCTGTGTAGAAATGGCGATGGTCATGCGCCAGCAAATGAAGTTGCTTCGTGAGCGTTGGATTAAAATGGGTTATCCGCCATTGCATATCCGCATGGGAATTAGTACAGGATATTGCCACGTTGGGAATTATGGTGCTGCACATCGTATGGCTTATACAATTGTGGGGCGTGATGCGAACTTGGCAGCTCGCTTACAAAGTGCAGCAGCGGTCGATGAAATCTTAATTTCGGATGATACTTATAGTCTGATTAAAAATGACTATTTATGTGCGCCCAAATCACCAATTTACTTGAAGGGAATTCAGGGGCCTGTTCGTACTTGGCAGGTGATGGAAAAGTATACTTCTCAAAAAACAGATTATCAACGTTGGTTTGATTATGAATATAAAGGTTTTCACTTATTGTTGAACTTAGATGAAGTGCAAAACTTTGAGTATCCAGAGTTGATCACAGTGTTAGATAAAATGATTAAGCGCATTCAAACTCAGCAAAAATTAACCAACTCCCAGGGTATTGTGAAGTTAAAACTTGAAGACGAAGTCATTCAGCCTATTGAAAATACGCATATTCATTAAATTAAGTTAATACCAAATTGCTGCCATTTTCTATAAGTAAGAAATTGAACAATAAAAAACCACGCATTAGCGTGGTTTTTTACACAGAAATAGATTAGTGATTTTCTGATGCATGGTTGATGGTGTATTTAGGAATTTCAATTTCTAAATCTTCATCTACAATTTCAACTTGGCATGAAAGACGTGAATCAGGTTCTAATCCCCAAGCACGATCCAACAGATCAGCTTCAACATCATTCATTTCTTCGAGACTATCAAAACCTTTGCGTACAATCACATGGCAAGTCGTACATGCACAAGACATGTCACATGCATGTTCAATTTTGATGTTATTTTTTAATAGGCTTTCACATAAGTTTGCATTTTGCTCTACTTCAAACTCAGCACCTTCTGGGCAGAATTGCGCATGTGGAAGTACTTTAATACGTGGCATAATCTTTACCTTAATTAGTTTGAGTTTGACCAGTCTTCGAGTTTAGTGCCTTTTAATGCAGCATCAATATGTTGATTCATACGTAATGCGGCAAAATTATCACTGTGTATTTTAAGCTGTTCGATTGATTGTTCAATAGCTTTGATATCATCACTTTTTAGCTGAGTCTCTAGTTGAGCCTTAGCAGTATTTAGCTGGTCAAGCTGTTCAGTACTTAAAAGATGGGTATCAACTTTTAGGGCTTGCACTAATGCTTCAAGTTCACGCTGTGCTTCAACTTTGGTTTCTTGAAGATGACGAAGATTTTTGTCTTCTTCGGCATATTTAAAACCATCAAGTAATAGTCGTTCGGTATCTGCTTCTGATAAACCGTAAGATGGCTTGATATCAATTTGCGCGTGTACACCAGATGTGGTTTCTTTTGCAGCCACTGTGAGTAAACCATCAGCATCGACTTGGAAGGTCACCTCAATGCGAGCTTGTCCTGCGGTCATCGGTGGGATGCCGTGTAGCACAAAACGACCTAAGCTACGACAATGTTCAACGAGATCGCGTTCGCCCTGCACCACATGAATTAACATGGCTGTTTGACCATCTTGATATGTAGTGAATTCTTGACGGCGTGCAACAGGAATAGCAGTATTTCGAGAAATTAGGCGTTCAACTAAGCCCCCCATGGTTTCTAAGCCAAGAGAAAGAGGGGTAACGTCTAAAAGCAATGAGCCATCAGTCGAATTGCCAATTAATTGATTGGCGGTAATAGATGCACCAATTGCGACTACTTCATCTGGATTGATAGTGCATAGTGGCTCTTGGTTGAATACAGTTTGAACCGCTTTTTGAACCGCGTAAGAACGTGTAGAGCCACCCACTAAAACAACATTTTGAATGTCATCAAGTTCTAATTTCGCATCGCGCATGACGCGTTTACAAACACTGATGGTTTTATCTAGTGCAACTTGAATGATCGATTCAAAAGTAGGGCGATCAAGCTGTAACGATTGATCAAGAAGTTTGAGTTCAACTTCATTAACATTAGATAATGCTTCTTTTGCCTTACGAGCAGCGACAACGAAATGTGCATATTCAGCATCATCAAGAAGTTCGATGTTTAATTGTTTTTTTGCCCATTTCACAATCAGACGATCAAGATCATCACCACCTAATGCTGTGTGTCCACCTGTTGCTAAAACTTCGAATACACCTTGTGAAAAACGAAGGATAGAAACGTCAAATGTGCCACCACCTAGATCATAGATCACATAGTTACGATCTGTTGCTAAATTGGTTTCTTGATCCAAACCGTAAGCAACGGCCGCAGCTGTTGGTTCATTCAATAAACGAAGAACATTTAAGCCTGCAAGTTGGGCAGCATCACGTGTTGCTTGGCGTTGAGCTTCATCAAAATAAGCAGGAACCGTGATAACAGCACCATTAACTGGATTTTTAAGACTTTCTTCAGCAAGGTCTTTCAGTTTTTTTAAAATTTCTGCGGAAATTTCAACAGGTGTTTTGCGACCTTGTGCAGTTTCAAATGCAGGCATTTGATGATCTTCACCCACAAGTGTGTAGGGGTGTTGAAATTTAATGTCAGCTTTAGAACGTCCCATAAACCGTTTAACAGAAACTATAGTATTTTTAGGATCTGTGGTAATAAAAGGTTTTGCATCGTCACCATAATGGGCTTGATGTGGAGTGTAATGAACGATTGAAGGAAGTAACACTCGACCTTGTTCATCGTTAAGAACTTTGGCTTTTCCTGAAAGCACAGTTGCGACTAAAGAGTGGGTTGTGCCTAAATCAATTCCAATCGCGATACGGTGTTCATGAGGTGCACTTGATTGCCCCGGTTCTGCAATTTGCAAGAGTGCCATGCGTTACATCCTTTGAGCAGCAAAATTTAAAAAATTAGAAATCATCATCAAGATCGAAACTATCATCATCCAAGAAACGATCTTCAGCTTTGTCGATATCGAGCATGACTTTTTGAAAGAAACGTAATTTTCTGACGGTGTCACGTGCTTCAGCCCAATCTTCATCCGTGTAATCGATTTTGAACTCGCGAACTAAGCCGTCAATCCATTGCGAAACCTCTTTTTTTAGCGAGATAAGATCTTCGGTCGAAGATGCTTCATCAAGCTGTTCACGTATTTCTAGCGCAGATTGAAGGAATTCAAAATCATTAATTGATTGATCTAAATGATGATCTTGTTTTTTGAGAGCTAACAAATAACCAGCACGGCTATCGATATGAGATAAAACTTTAAATGCTTGATTGATTTCGCTTGATTTAATCAAGGCTTGATCTTTATCTTCAGCTTTATCAGGGTGATATTGTTGCTGCAGTTTTAAAAATTCGCTTTTTAAACTTGCTAAATCAATATCGAGCGCTACTGGAAGGTTAAACAACTCAAAATGATTCATGGAAGATGGAATCCGCAATAATTTCATGTAAATAAATAGAATTAAAACAGTGTAAAGACACTGTTTTAAAAAAGAAAGGCAATAGGGCTATTAAACAGTGAAAGATTCACCGCAACCACATTCACCTTTTTTATTCGGGTTGTTAAACTCGAAGCCTTCGTTGAGACCATTTTTCACGTAGTCCATTTCCATACCATCGAGATAGACTAAACTTTTTGGATCTACAAAGACTTTAACACCGAACTGTACAAACATTTCATCATGTGCATCAACTTCGTCAACGAATTCGAGTACATATGCTAAGCCTGAACAGCCAGAAGTTTTCACGCCAACGCGAATACCTTCACCCTTACCGCGATTCTTTAAGTAATTGCTGATATGAGTTGCAGCATTTTCAGTTAAATTGATCATGAAAACTCCGTTATTCTTTCACTGATTTTGAAACAATTAAGCTTTAGTCTGCTTGTTGCGATAGTCTTCAACAGCAGCTTTAATTGCATCTTCTGCAAGTACAGAGCAGTGAACTTTCACTGGTGGAAGTGCAAGCTCAGTTGCAATATCAATGTTTTTAATAGCTTGTGCTTGGTCTAAGGTTTTGCCTTTTAACCACTCAGTCACTAACGAACTTGATGCAATTGCAGAGCCGCAACCATAAGTTTTAAAGCGAGCTTCTTCAATTACACCTTCGTCGTTAACTTGGATTTGAAGACGCATAACGTCACCACAAGCTGGCGCGCCAACCATACCAGTACCAACATTTTCAGCGTTTTTATCTAAAACACCTACATTACGAGGGTTTTCGTAATGATCAATTACTTTTTCACTATATGCCATGATGCTTCTCCAAACCTCGGGGTCAGCGTTAATATTAATATGGGGTTAAATTCGGTTTAATCAATGAGATCATACGAAATGGTCTCATTGAAAGCAGAGAATTAGTGTTCAGCCCATTCGACTGTAGAAAGGTCAATACCTTCTTTATACATATCCCAAAGCGGAGAAAGTTCACGTAACTTATCAACAGCTGCTCGGGTCACGCTTAACACATGATCAATGTCTTCTTCTGTGGTGTATTTACCAAAGCTGAAACGAATTGAACTGTGAGCCAACTCATCAGAAAGACCTAATGCACGAAGTACATAAGATGGTTCTAAAGTTGCAGATGTACATGCCGAACCAGAAGAAACGGCAGCATCTTTGAGGGACATCATTAATGATTCACCTTCAACAAAGTTGAAGCTGACATTGAGATAGTTTGCAACGTTTTGAGTTGGGTGACCATTAAGGAATACCTGCTCAAGATCTTGTAAACCATTCCAAAGTTTGTCACGTAGTGCGCGTAAGCGAGTTTGTTCAGCAGTCAAGTTTTTGCCTGCTAGTTCAAATGCTTCACCCATACCTACGATTTGGTGTGTTGGTAAAGTACCAGAACGCATACCACGCTCATGCCCACCACCGTGCATTTGTGCTTTTAAGCGTACACGAGGGCTACGACGAACAAACAATGCGCCAATGCCTTTAGGGCCGTAGATTTTGTGAGCAGAGAAACTCATTAAGTCTACTTTTAAAGTAGAAAGATCAATTTCAACTTTACCCGCAGCTTGCGCAGCATCGACATGGAAGAAGATTTTGTTGGCGCGAGTAATTTCACCGATTGCAGCAACATCAGTCACAGTACCAATTTCGTTGTTTACCATCATGAGGGAAACAAGAATAGTATCTGGACGAATTGCAGCTTGAACCATTTCAGGGGTAATTAAACCTGTTTGTGGTAAAGGCTCAAGGTAAGTAATTTCAAAACCTTCCGACTCTAATTCGCGGCAAGTATCTAAAATTGCTTTATGTTCGATTTTACTGGTAATGATATGCTTACCTTTAGAAGCATAAAATTGAGCTACACCTTTTAATGCTAGGTTGTCAGACTCAGTTGCACCAGAAGTCCACACGATTTCACGTGGGTCTGCTTTAATTAAATTCGCAACTTGTTCGCGTGCGTATTCAACTTTCTCTTCAGCTTGCCAACCATATGCATGTGAGCGAGAAGCTGGGTTGCCAAAAGTACCTTCGAAAGTTAAACATTCCATCATGCGTTCTGCAACTTGAGGGTCTACAGGAGTGGTTGCTGCATAATCAAGATAAATCGGACGTTTCATTTCAAATACTACCTGTAACCGATAAAAGGGCTGAATCAAATGATGCTGTATTTTGACGAATGGCAACGGTTTGTACGTTGTCGCGGGCTACAAGATCAGCAAGTGTGATTTTAGCGAGATAATCGGCAATGTGGTGAGAGAGTTCTTGCCATAAATCATGTGTTAAACACATTGCACCATTTTGACAGTTGCCTTTATGGTCACAACGTGTTGCATCTACAGTTTCATTTACAGCTTCAATAATTTCTAACACAGTGATGTCTTCAGCGCTACGAGCAAGGTGATATCCACCATTCGCACCACGAACGCTAGAAACTAATCCATGACGTTTTAGCTTGGCAAAAAGTTGTTCAAGATACGCAACGGAAATAGTTTGGCGAGCTGCAATTTCGGCTAGAGTGATCGTTTGTTCAGTAGGCTGCAAAGCTAGATCAAGTAGAGCAGTCACCGCGTAGCGACCGCGAGTTGTTAAGCGCATGATTCGATACACATGTTTAGACTAGATGTGTAGATTCTATGAATCCTGACTAAAATAGTCAAGTTTTTTTAAGACCATTTATTTTGTTTTAATTAATAGTAAAAATAGTAATTTATGAGAGCCAAACATTATACACAAATAAAGTAATAAGAAGTACTGTGGTTACAAAAAAGGCAGCATTAATACGCTTTTGCTTTTGTTCTAGGCGGCGGATGCGATTTTTATATTGTTTTACCTCGACTTGAAGCGAATTTATTTTAGAGCGTTGTTGGTCAATTTTCTCTAAAAGTGGTGCAACACGTTTATTGGAGGAGGTAATATTCTTTTCATCATCAACAGGTTGTAGGAACCACTGTTTCCAGTCAGCAAGTACTTTAGGGGCGCTAAAAAGCAATACTAAATCACGAAACTCATCTTTTAGTACAATATCACCATCTATACGCATCGTTTTAATACTGCGTCGATTTGCAAAGACAAAAATTTTGACGAGATCCATAAGTGTGGTTCTTACGTCAAGATCTACTGGTTTCTCAGGTGCTTTGGTATCAAATAGGATGCCATGCTCATTAAATTGCACATAAAAGTCGAAATAGGGAACATAGCTATTAATTTTGATCGCAACTTTCTGTTCAATAAATTTTTTAGCTTGTAATGCAACAACAGGATCGCGTTTAACAATAAAAGTAAAAATCGTTTCTAAAACAATCATGGATGTTGTCAGCAACAAATGTGGTTGATTTTGTCTTTGTTGCGAATCGCTCATAAAACCTAATCCTTGCGGGTAAACAAATTGTCCTATCTCATTGTATATATTTGAGGACTGAAATTAATTGCATATTAAACCTGCTTTGTAGAACAGTTTTGCAAATCGATCAAGTGTTAAGTTTGCTATTATGAGTTTATTTATACGGTTGTTGTGTGAATGGGACAGAAAATAAGCTGGAGTAGCTCGAATGAATAAAACGACAAAAACAGAGAATAATGAAGATGGAGTTTCGGCATTGGATGATATGCAAAGAGAGCGTATCCGTCATCGATCAAAAGCTGGGCTGGATTTTAGAAAATATACCAAACAGATTTGGCTGGCAGGTTTGGGGGCTTTTTCAAGAGCGGAAGAAGAGGGAAATAAGCTATTTGACTCTTTGGTTAAAGTTGGTGAAGAGCTTGAGTCCAAAACAACGGAAATTGCTGACCAAACGGTCGAAAAAGTTTCAGAGAAAGCTAAAGAGTCAGTCGTTGATACTAAAGACAAAGTGGAGAAGCTGATTGATCATAGTGTGCATCATTCTTTAAATCGGATCGGTCTGGTTACCGTAAAAGATATTCAACATTTGGAGAGCTTGATTTTACAATTGCATAGTAAGGTTGATGCTTTGATTATAGAAAATGAACAACTGAAAGCAAAAATTGATAAAAAATGACAGATTTCGGAAGTTTGCTATTTTTTCCAAGTAAATTTGCGATTAAATTTGTAGAAAAGCTCAAGAGGAGTATTGCGTTCTCCCCTAAAGCATTGCTATAAAGGCGTTATGGTAATTTAAACTATATCCTTGAACCTTAAATAAACGATATTAGAGGACTTCATCTTCATGAATAAATCAGAATTAATTGATGCAATTGCAGAAAAAGGGGGATTGTCTAAGACTGACGCAGGTAAAGCCTTAGACGCGACAATTGCTTCAATCACAGAAGCACTTAAATCTGGTGATACAGTTACGCTTGTTGGCTTCGGTACTTTCAATGTGAAAGAACGTGCTGCTCGTACTGGTCGTAACCCACAAACTGGTGCGACTCTTGAAATTAAAGCTAGCAAAGTTCCTAGCTTTAAAGCAGGTAAAGGTTTAAAAGATTCTGTAGCTTAATCTTTTAACGATTTACCAAACGCGCCTCCTTGGCGCGTTTTTTATTAATAATGCTGATTTGATGTCTAAACGCATTCATTCATATCAGGTTTTCGGGTAAAATGCGGCACAAATAAAATATTGGAATACTTATGGAATCTTTTCGTAAAGTTATTAAGGGCTGGTTGGGCAAAGTTTTGCTCATTTTGTTTTTGACCCCTTTAGCACTTGTAGGTATTGAAGGATATTTTAGTAGTGGTAGTTCTAAGGACACTGCAAAAACAGTGAATGGGCAAGAAATTAGCAATAAAGAGCTGGAAAACGCGACGAAGTCGTATAGTCAGCAGTACTTATCTTATGTAAATGGTGATGAAACATTGTTGAATCAGTCTTTTATTAAAGATAAAGCTTTAGAATCATTGATTGCACGTAACTTATTATTACAACAAGCAGAAAAATTAGGCATTTCATTGAGCGATGCTCAAATTGAGCAAATGATTGCACAACAACCAAGCTTGCAAGAAAACGGCAAGTTTTCTGAAGCGCTTTATGCGAATTATTTAAAATCAGTGGGTTTAACAAGCCAGGCATTGATTGAAAATTTACGTCAAGATCATGCTTTGAAGATGATGTCGTCAATGGTGATGGATTATGCCTTGGTAAGTAAGGTTGATATTCAGCAAATTGCGAATTTGCAAACTGAGCAACGTACTATTCATTTGGCAAGTATCAAACTTGATGATTATAAAAAAGGCATTCAAGTTAGTCAGCAAGAAGTTTCTGATTATTATAACAAGCATAAAAATGCATTTAGACAAGTTGCAAGTGTTGATGTCGATTTTGTGGTGCTTAGCCCAGCGAATTTACCTGCGGTAAATGCTCAGGTTACGGATGCAGAATTGCAACAAGCTTATGCAAAATTTGTTGAATCTCAAAAGTCTACAGTTAAGCCTTCAGTGAAGCATATTCTTATTACGGCTGATTCGCGCTCAGATGCTGATGCGAAGAAATTAGCTGATAGTGTGGCTGCACAAATTAAAGCAGGTATGAGTTTTGCTGATGCTGCTCAAAAGTATTCTGATGACACTGACTCAAAATCAAAAGGTGGGGTTCTTGCTGCCTATGATAAAGGTGTCTTTGGAGATGCATTTGATAAAGCTGTTGCGTCTTTAAAATCAGGTCAGGTTTCAGCGCCAGTGAAAACCCAATACGGTTATCACATTATTTCTGCTGAAGCGCCAGCAATTAAGTTGCCATCTTTTGAAGCTGAAAAACCACGTTTAATTGCTGAAGTACAAAAAGCGAAAACGGCAAATGCATTCTCTGATACCGTAAATAACTTGAATGAAATGGTAGTGGGTAGTGATGCACTCGATACCGTAGCTCAAGAAGTTAAAGGAGTGCAGGTTCAATCAATTAAAGGTTTAACTTTAGGCATGCAGCATCCAGTTTTAAGCGAAGCAAATGTAAAAGCTAAACTATTTAATGATGATGTGAAAAGTGGTGACCGTAATGCTTCAAGTAACATCCAATTAGCTAATGGCGATGTTGTTTGGGTAAAAGTACGTGATTATCATGCAGCTGGCGAACAAACACTAGCTGAAGCAAGCGCGCGCGTGAAAGCAAAATTGATTGAGTTGAAAGCTACGGCTGCGGCTAAAGCAAAAATTCAAAAAGCATTGGATGAATTTAAAACTCAACCAGCTGCAACAGTAATTGCTAAAAATCAATTAAGTTTTGAAGATGCGGGTGTGTTTACGCGCTCACAAGGTTTAAAACGCCAGATTGAACGTGCGGCATTCAGTGTTCCAGCACCTAAAGCAGGCATGTGGTCAGTAACAACAGCGTCATTACCAAATGAGTTTGTTGTGGTTGCAATTTCTAATGTGAACAAAACTGCTGCAAATGCTCTGACACCAGAACAGTTGGCAGAATTGACGAAGCTTTATCAACAACTTCGTGGTCAGCAAGAACTTGATGACTATACTCAATATTTAAAGAGCCAAGCGAAAATTAAATAGACGACAGTAATAAAAAAACCAGCCTAGGCTGGTTTTTTTATGCTTATAAGATTATTCAGCTCGAAGAATAATTTCATAGCCTGTATATTTACGAATGTTAATCACACCTGTATCGAGCAGTAAGTATTGACCTTTAATCCCCTGTAATTTCCCTCGGATGATTGGAGTCTTATCTAGATTGTGTGACTTAATCTTTTCAGGGTAATGTTCGACAGGATAAATGAACTCACGAGGTTGTTCATTTTCCAGAAGTTCAACGCTTTCGTTAAATTCAAGATTTTGGCTAAATTCATCACGAATGGTTTGAATTTTAGGTGCAAATTCTTCTATCAGTTGTTCACGTACTTCAAGTAAGTTGATAGGTTCAGCTTCACCTTTAAGAAGTTTACGCCAGTCAGTTTTATCAGCAACTTGAGTCCCAAACATGATTTCGAGTTGACCCGATAAGCGACGAGAACCCACTTTCATAATTGGAAGAGCCTGAGTAGCACCTTGGTCTAACCAACGTGTAGGCATTTGTCCAAGACGGGTAATTCCAACTTTTAATGCACTCGAATTAGCCAAATAAACGATATGCGGTTGAAAACATACTTCATGCGCGAAACTATCTTCACGGCATGTACCTAAATGATAGTGGCAGGTTTCTGGTTTCATAATGCACATGTCGCAAGATGCTTTGGTTTTAAAACATTTAAAACAATGCCCTTGAGAATAAGACTTCGGTGTTTTACTGCCACAAGAAATACAGTAAATATTTCCAGTCCACTCCAACTCGATTTCTTGACCTAAACTGAATGGAAGCTCAATTTCTGCGCGATCTAAGATAAATTTATATTCAACATTTGCCTTGCGAGTCTGTTGATCAGTTACACTAAGGTCTTTGAGACCTGCTTGCATTTTATGACAAATGCCTTGTAGTTCCATGAAAAGCTCACTCAATATTAAGGATGCAATTATGGCTGAACAGAATGTCATCACTTCTATGCTAGACGATTTATCTCAGGAACAGCCTATTCAAACTGCATTGTGTATTGGCCAAAATTTAGAACAATATGACCAGAATCAATCAATTCGTTGGGCCTATTTTAACGTAACTGAGTTGCTAAGTCTGCCTTTTACTCAGCGGTATGATTTGGGTTTTGTTGTGTTGGATAACACTGAGATGAGTAGCTTATCAGATGTGACCAAGGCGCAATTTTTAGTGAAGCTACGGGATTTAATGGCGAAAAAGTTGGTTGTGGTCGCGACAGAGCAAGATAATAAATTAATGCGCTCGCTTGGTTTTACCCAACTTATTGAAAAGTCAGCACAGGGTAATGATTTGGCAATCTGGCAATTCAATATTCTAAATTACAAACATGTCCCAGATTGGTTTAACTCTAAATACTGGGCGAATCCTGAGAACTGGAATAAATTTCGCTGGTAATTTTTCCGTTTGGGGAATAATTATAAAAATGAGTTTGTACTTTTTTAAGTTTGTACAAGCTCATTATTTATTTTGCCAATGAGCATTTTCATCTTTTATAATAAGCTGCTTTCTTTTTTGACATTTGTCACACATCTTCCTGATATGATGCCTTTACTTACTGATTCCTTGCAAAATCAGCCTTTTTCTATTTTTCTTGAATACTTGCCGACTAAACACGCACAACTTGTGCCATCGTGCATAGCTGGCTATCCAGTAACCATGACGATTGCTGATCGTGTACGTAGTGATGATGATCCTGAGCCATTAGCAATTGCCCAAAATTATGCTGCTGAGATTCCAAAAATTTTACATTTTTCTGGTAAAGGGCGAGACATAGCAGATTTTAATGAATTTATTCGGGCGATACAGGAGCAAGGATATTCTAATGTATTGTTACTGACAGGTGATAAGTTAAAGCATCATCAAGATGGTCAAGATGTAAATTTGCCACGGACGCGTTATTTAGAATCTGTAAATGCTGTAATGCAGGCCAAAAAGCTTGCGCCTCAAATAAAAGTTGGGGTGGCGCTGAATCCATTTAAATATACAAAAGCTGAGCACGATGCTCAATATTTTAAATTAGATAAGAAAGTACAGGCTGGGGCAGACTATGTTGTCACGCAGTTAGGCTTTGATTTGGACGCGTTAAAAGAAGCTAAGCAATATTTAGATAAACTGCCCTCATGTTTGGATTTATTTGCCTGCGTCATGCCATTAACAGCGGCGCGAGCCGAATTCATGGTTAAGCATAAAGTTGCAGGTATTGTTTTGACTCCGCATCTTTTACAGTTGCTTAAACACGAGCAAAGTATAGATGCAGCCATTGCAGAACAAAATGTTTATGCACGTTGTGCTTTGCAGATTTTAATCTGTCGTTTTTGGGGATTTGCTGGAGTGCATTTATCTGCCTGTCATAAGGCCGAAGAGCAAAAAAAATTAGAACAGGCGCTTGAGCGTTTTCAGGATTTTAGTTTTGAGCGGTGCATCCAGATTTGGAGTGAACTGCATCAATTGAAATCGGGTGATGAGCTTAAGCCTAAACCTGATGTATTTCAAAAGAAAGTGTCTTCAGAGCAAATGCTCAAATATAAAAGTATGCAGTTCATGCATGATTCAATGTTTGATTCCAAGATTGCGAGGAACGTAGGACGCAAACTTTTTAATCTTAAGCTTTGGTCGGGGCATTTTGCTAATAAATTACTTATAAAGTCTGAATACTTGTCTAAACATGGTGTTGTAGGTTGTGAAAGTTGCGGTCAATGTCGTCTAGCGGACACCTTATATATTTGCCCTGAAACTTGTCCAAAAGGCTTAGCGAATGGTCCTTGTGGTGGAACTACTTTAGACCAGTGTGAATTTGGAGATCGCGAATGTATTCACTCGGTTAAAGCGCGTTTGGCAGAGCAGACTAACCAAATAGCGATATTAAAAGAACGCTTAATTGACACAGTGCCTATAGAATTACGCGGCACAAGTTCTTGGGTGAATTGGTTTAATCCCAAATAAAAAACACGCCTAAGCGTGTTTTTTATGAAATTGGTGAGGATTAGAAATTGTATTCCATACCTGTACCAATGACAGTGCGCTTGTCGTCATCACTTAACCAATCACGTTTTTGTTGTGCTACGATGCCGTAGAAACGTGCTTGCTTGTTAATTTTGTAGTCTAAACCGATGCCATACTGGTCAATAGTACGATCATCATGACCATCACGTGCAGTTTTTGCTGATTGGTATTGTCCTTTTACAGCAAAAGGAGTGTTACCAATTTTGTAAGTAACAGCAGCAATCCACGAATCTTCTTCTAGACCTTTGTAGTTAGCTAGAATCGCTTGACCGTTTGTATCTTTTTTACCAGTGTCATAAGCAGTTAAGTCGTCTTTTGGTTCAGCATGTTGCCACAAACCGCCAAGTACCAGACCTTTCACACCAATTGAAGCGAAGTCATAAGAACCTGTTACGCGGTAAGCATCAGAGTAAATATCTTTTAAGCTATATGCATTGTATTTACCTTGAATGCCAGAGTTACCAGCAACTGCTAGGGCTAGACCTAAATCTTTATTTTCATAGTTTAATGAAGCTGAAACAGCATCACCAAAGCCATCACGTTTATCATTATTGCCAGTTGTTCCCGCTACTACGCTAGAAGAACTTTCACCTTGTTGGAACATTACATTGAATGATAAGCCAGCAAGTAATTTAGGGTCAGATTCAAAACCAACGACGTTGTTTGAGCGCTCTTCACCATACATGGTATTGGTAATATCTAAAATTGTGTGGTCGTTGAAGATATCTTGATTGTTACCAGCAGCTGTTTTGAAGTAAGAGTCAAATTTACCTACTTTTAGTGCACCAATACCATCACTTTTTAAACCAATGAAGCGGTTACGCGCACTGAGGTCTGTATCTGAACCAGAACCATCAGTTGCGATTGCCCATTCAGCTAAATAGATTGCAGATAATTTTTCTGTTAGCTTTTCTTCACCTTTAATACCAAAGCGAGAAGCATTAGAGTTGATTTCAGTTACATCACTCTTGCCATCAAAACTTTTGTTATCAACATTGTCGATCGATACGTTTAGTTTACCGTACAATGTTGGCGCTGCCTGTGCTGCGTTTAAGCTTAAAGTTGTCACTGCTGCAGCAAGTAGCAATTTTTTCATTGAGATTTCTCCAAAACACGATTTTTATGGCAAGTGCCTACAAACTCTTATTTTTAGCTCGCTTCTGTACAATTCGTTACATAGCTCACCAACTTGCTATGCAGTATCTGTAAACTTTGTGACAGCAAAGTGAAAACTAAATGACAGTTTGATGACGCGATGTGATTGGATAACGCTCAGTTTTTATTTTATTTTTTGCCTTAAATGAAAAAAGGAGCCAACGGGCTCCATTTAATCTGTAGCTTATCAACTTAAGATTCTAAAGCAGCTTTAATTTTTTCAGCTTGAGCTTTAATCTTTTCTTGATCACCCATTTGTGCAGCGTGCTTGCCTAGATGATGCACGTTGGTCGGAATGAGATGGAAATGGACATGCGGAACAGTTTGTCCAGCAGGTGCTCCACTTAATTGCATTAAGATAATGCCATCTACACCCAGTGCTTTTTCAATTGCACGTGCAATTTTTTGTGTGACCTGAATGGTATAGGCGGCAGCTTCGGCAGGAAGATCAAGTAAGCTTATAGCTGGAGTTTTAGGAATGACTAGGGTGTGGCCTTCAGCTTGCGGCATGATATCCATAAAAGCTAGAACCTGATCATCTTCATAGACTTTAATTGCAGGAAGCTCTCCACGAAGAATTCTTGCAAAAATATTTTGATCATCGTAAGCCATAATTATTCCTTTAACAGTCTCCATTTAAGGAGAAGCTTGGTGGTTATTTACAATTTAATTCTTTCTGACGAGCTTTGATTTCGTCAAGACGTTGCTGCTCTTTGTCTGAAAATTTAGGTTTGGTAGTATAGCAATTGTCATTACCAAACTTTGCTTTTGCTTCAGGGTCTTTAAAACAGAAACCTTTAGATGCATAGATGACATCATGATCATTCTTGAGTTTTTGACACTCTTGCTCTGGCGTAGCAGCCAAAGTATTTGCACCAATAAGGGTAGATAGACCAGCAAGACAAGCAATAAGCAACTTACTCATAAGAGTTTCCTCACGGTTTGTAACAGTATATGTTTAATACCTTATTACAATATTGGGTTTAATTTGTCATCTTCAATGGCAATAAATTACTCTAGCGTACTTTTGCTTAACATGATAGGCAAAAGTTATATATATCAATAATTTTATAAAGTTAAATTGATAATAAAAATTTAACTCATTTAACTTTAATTGTTATTGTCTCTAGTTCAACGTTATGTTGGACTTTTTTGAATTTGTTATGGGGAATGACATGATTGAAAATTTTTATAAATATCTTGGGGCTTTACATGATGCCAGATTGTATGGATTCTTACTTGATTGGAATCCAGAATTATGGAAATTCGATGTTATTTTATATGTCCATATCTTCTCTGATTTTGATTGTGAATCGGAGCAATATTCGCTTGAGAAAGCCTTAGTGACATTTGAAAATGCTTCAATTGATAAATTCAGTATTACGAATGATTTAAGTTGCGGGCAATTTTACATAATTGATTACGAAGTTAAAGATCTAGGAAATGATAAGTATCAATTTGTTTTTGAATTTAACAAAACTGTACCAGAATTGGTTATCACGGCTGAAAATATGAGAATTACATCCTCTGGAGTTGTGGTAGAAAAGAATGAACAGCATCTGGCGACCAATTGGTCAAAATTATTTGATTAAAAGATTGCGGTATTAGCCAATTGGGTTATGTCTGATTTTGTTAAAATTATTAAAATAAAAACCCCCACTATATTAAGTAGGGGTTTTTTTATTAAATTTGAAATAAACTTTTGATTATAAAAAACCAAATCATTCCAATGTAATTTTGCTCCAAGATTCATATAATTTTACTGCACTAGAAAAATCACTTTCTGCAGGCGAAAGATCACTTGCTGCTTGTATGAGACTTTGTGTCAATGCAATTACAGGTGCTGAAAGTTTAGCATCACGGACCAAATCTAATGCTATTCCAGTATCCTTTGCTAACAATGGTAAAGCGAAGGTAAGAGGGAAGCTACGGTTTAAGACGCGTTGCGGTAATACGGTTTCAGTCACACCACTTTTACCACTAGAGGCATTAATACAATCTAGTGCTTCACCCAAATTTACACCATGTGCTTTCAAAGTGGTGAAGCCTTCGGCAACTGAGCAAAGATTGACAGCAAGAAGCATATTATTCACAGCTTTCACAGCGAAACCAGCACCTGAGTTACCTACATGCTTAATGAGTTTTCCAATCGCTTGCAAGGCAGGGAGAGCTTTTTCGAACGCTTCTGCATCACCACCGACCATAACGGTCAGTGTAGCATTTTCAGCGCCAATCGTTTGACCACTTACAGGAGCATCTAAGAAAGTCACTTGTTGTGTTTGTAAAGCTTCTGACAGATTTTTAGCAGACTCTGGTACACCACTTGTACAATCAATCCAGATACTGCCTGCTTTTAACGCTAATCCAGAAATAAGCGCTTCAACATCTTGGCTTGTTGGGAGGCAGGAGAAAATGATGTCTGCTTGAACTGCATCTTGTAAAGAAACGGCAAGGGTTCCATATTCAGTTGCATGTTGTTCGGCTTTGGAAAAATTACGATTCCAAACAAAAACGGTTTCAAAATGTTTAGGGAGATGAGCTGCCATACGATAACCCATAGCACCTAAACCGATAAAAGCAACTGAATGAATCATGATTTTTCCTTTATATCTTTGTCGATCTTTGTTCTAGCCACGAGGTGAGTTTGGGCCAAAATTGTTCAGCGCTTGCCTTATTTGACATTAAGCCCAAATGTCCTCCGGGGATAAGAGTAAACGTGACATCTTGGCTGTTTGTCAATTCACATAATGGTTTTATTGCTGCCTCTGTAACAAGTTGGTCGGTTTGACCTGCGCCAATCAATAAGGACGAAGTAATTGAATTTAATTTGATTTGTTTATCTTCAAGCTGAATACCCCCATATTTTAGTTCGTTTTTCAGCCAAATTTTAAAAATCATGTCTTGGTTGATACCACCAGGGTAGTCAATCATATTATTGAGAAACTGACTAATCGTGGCATTTTCACTGATGGTTTCCAAATCATCTAAGTTGTTCAAAAGGGTTTTATAACTTGCATACCAACCTTTAGGGTCCAAAATTTTAAAACCAATTGAATTTAAGCGCCCTGGCGTATGAGTAAATTTTTTGGGAATATGGCTTGAAAATAAGAATTGATGCAGTATTGTATTTTTTTGGATCAGTCGATACATATTTTGATTCACTTTACCAATGAATCCAGAAGCATAACTATCAATAGGACTGCCTAAAATAATTAAGTTTTTTACAAAATTAGGCTGCCGTAAAGCGCTATAAAGTAAAACAAAAATGCCTGCCATACTCCAGCCATGTAGTGAAATTTGCTCAGATTGAGCATGACTGCGTATCTTGTTAATACAGTCAGGAAGTGCGTAATCAATAATGGTGAGGAAGTGAATATGTCGGTCACGAAAACGAAAGTGGTTCCATTCCACTAAATACACATCAAAACCCTGATTTTGAAAATGTTTTACTAAAGACCGATAAGGAAACAAATCGTATATCGCCATATTAATAGCAAAAGGTGCAACAAAAACTAGCGGTTCGAGATAACGATTTGAGACAGCAGGGTAATAACGCACTTTTGAATAATCATTGTGTGCCACAATTTCAAAAGGCGTACTTTCGGACAAAATGAGTGAATGTTGCTTGAAGATGCGCGTAGATAAGTTTTTAAGTTGGACTTTCTGACTGGCGATCCGTTGTTTTAGTTGTGTCATCGCGGACATTTTAATTGGCCTACCTGAAGATTTGCTCGAAGTCTAAACGATAATTTTATATTTTACCTTGACCTGAAATGGCGTAGACGCTCAAAATGTTGGCAATTATTCACAAAGGCAGTTCTGAGAACTGAATCGTAGAAATGAGCCAACAAGACGACATTGAATATCAACTCGATACATTAGCGATTCGTACTGGTCATACGCGTAGTTTTGAGGGTGAGCACGGCGAGCCAATTTTTTTAACCTCATCATTTGTTTATGAAAATGCGGCTGAAGCTGCGGCCAAATTTTCTGGACAAGAACCAGGAAATATTTACTCGCGCTTTACCAATCCAACTGTATCGATGTTTGAAAAACGTTTAGCTGCTTTGGAAGGTGCTGAGCGTGCAGTTGCAACCAGTTCGGGTATGGCTGCAATTATGGCAGTGGCAATGTCGTTTTTAAAAGCAGGGGATCACGTGATTTGTTCCCGCGCTGTTTTTGGTTCTACAGTTTCATTATTTGAAAAGTATGTGGCTAAATTTGGTGTTGCAGTCGATTTTGTAGATTTAACGGATTTGTCAGCTTGGAAAAATGCGGTTAAACCGACCACTAAGCTTTTATTTGTGGAGTCTCCATCAAATCCTTTGGCAGAAGTGGCAGATATTCAGGCCTTGGCAGATATTGCACATGCAAATAATGCATTACTTGCGATAGATAATAGCTTCTGTACGCCTGTATTACAGCGCCCAATTCAGTTTGGTGCCGACTTAATTGTTTATTCAGCAACAAAGTATTTAGATGGTCAAGGTCGTGCCTTGGGTGGTGCTGTCGTGGGAAGTCATAAACTTCTTGAGGAGGTTTTTGGTTATGTGCGTACAACAGGCCCATCAATGAGTCCTTTCAATGCGTGGGTATTCCTCAAAGGTTTGGAAACTTTAAGTTTGCGCATGAAGGCACACTCTGAAGGTGCGCAAAAGTTAGCTGAATATCTTAAACAGCACGATAAAGTTGAAAAAGTCTATTATGCAGGTTTGCCTGAACATGTGGGGCATGAGCTTGCAGCAAAACAACAAACTGGCTTTGGTGGTATTGTATCTTTTGAAGTAAAAGGTGGGCGTGAAGAGGCTTGGAAAGTCATCGACAATACCCAATTTATTTCAATAACAGGTAACTTGGGTGATGTGAAGTCAACAATTACCCATCCCGCAACCACGACTCATGGTAAGCTTTCGCCTGAAGCAAAAGAAGCTGCGGGTATTCGTGAAAGTTTAATCCGTGTTTCAGTCGGTTTAGAAGACATTGATGATATTATTCGCGATTTAAACCGTGGTTTAAATCTGATTTAAATTGAGCATTAGTTTTTAAATATTGTTCGGAGACTTTTATGAACATTAATATGTTGATGCAGCAAGCTCAACGCATGCAAAAAGAAATGGAAGGCAATCTTAAAAAAGCCAAAGAAGAGCTTGCACAAACCGAAGTTCATGCGGAAGCAGGTGGTGGTTTGGTTAAAGTGACAATGACTTGCCGTAATGTGGTGAAGCGTATTGAGATTAACCCTGAATTGTTACAAGACGATCCAGATATGATTGAAGACTTGATTGCTGCTGCAATGAATGATGCGGCACGTCAGGCAGAAGCAATTTCTGAAGAGCGCCTAAAAGGTGCAAGTTCAGGCATGGGGCTGCCACCAGGTCTTGCAGGGATGTTCTAATCCTAAGTGGTTTCTTACCTCCCTTTTTAGGGAGGTATTTTTATATAGGAATAATCGTGTTTAGTGATCGATTTGAACAATTAGTTCAAGCTTTAAGAATTTTACCGAGTGTGGGGCCAAAGTCTGCACAACGTATGGCATTGCATCTGATTATGAAAAATCGGGAAGGTGCAGTAGGTTTAGCTCATGCTTTGACCGAAGCAACCAATCATATTCATGAATGTTGTGTGTGCCATTCACTTACAGAAGATGAAGTGTGTGATATCTGCCTTTCTAACGAGCGTGATGACCAGCTTTTGTGTGTGGTAGAGTCTCCTGCGGATGTGATGGCCATTGAGCAAAGTGGAAGTTTCCGAGGCAAATATCATGTTTTAGGTGGGCATTTGTCACCACTCGATGGTATTGGACCAGACGAAATAGGCATTCCTCATTTAGTACAGCGCTTAACTGATGGCAAGATTACAGAAGTGATTCTTGCAACCAACGCAACCGTTGAAGGTCAAGCAACTGCACATTATTTGGTTGAAGCTTGTAAGCATTTACCTGTCCATATGACAAGAATTGCACAAGGCGTACCACAAGGTGGTGAGCTGGAATATGTGGATAGTCATACTTTGAGTCAGGCTGTACACAACCGTATGCGCATGAAATAAGTAAATACTTGTTTCATGTTCATTTTAGAGGAATAGTCCTTTAAATTTTGAAAGATATTTTAACGATCGGTATATTTTTAGGAAATTAATAATATAAAAAAAGTATCAATAAACAGATAAATAGAGCTTATGTACTAAAATTTAAAATAATTATTTAACAGAAATTTAAAATTTTTATAGATAATTGTTATATATAAGGTAAGATATCTTTTTAGAGAATCTATTCCTAGACTCGGCAGTATGTTTCAGTTTATTCAGCACCAAACAGATTTCAATAACTTTTTGTCCATCATGGATCAAAATTCCATTTATGGGCTTGATACAGAGTTTATTAAAGTGGATACCTTGTGGCCAAAGCTTGGTGTGTTCCAAATTAACGTTGCTAATCAAGTCTATTTATTAGATGGGACGACTTTAGATCTCACATTATTCTGGAAAAAAATCTTTACTGCGCAATTGAATGTGTTTCATGCTTGCGGCGAAGATATTGATTTAATTTATCATTACGCAAAAGACAAGTCACTCAGTAATGTTTTTGATACCCAAATTGGGATGTCATTTTTAGGTCATGGCTTGCAAGTCAGTTATCAAAATGCGTTGAAACAAATGTTGAATGTGGATATTGATAAAGATCAGACCCGTTCAGATTGGTTGGCGCGTCCATTGTCTCCAGAACAACTCAATTATGCTGCGAATGATGTACTGTACATCATGGCTTTGGCACAAAAAGTCAGATCAGAATTACAAGAAAAGTATTTATTAGATTTTGCTCAGGAAGATTGTCAAAATCTAACCTATGAAATTGGTCAAGAAACGCCATTGGCTTTGCTTTATCAAGATATTGGAAATTATCGTCATTCACGCCGTGAGCTGATGCAATTACAGCAATTGGCTGTTTGGCGTGAGCAAATGGTTAAGGCACTCAATCAGCCGCGTAGCTTTATTCTTAAAAATTCGACCATGATTGATTTGGTCGAGAAAAATCCGAAAAATCATTTTCAATTGTGTAATGTCAAAGATATTCGTCAAAACATTCTACGTGAACATGGGAAAACCATTTTAGACTTATTGAAGTTTTTACCTGCTCAAGAAGAATGGCCATTGCGTATGGCACGCCCAATCCGCCATTCATCTAAAGAAATTGGCAATAAGGTCGATACTGTCATTCAAAAAGTGGTCAATGAAACAGCAGTTCCAAAGGAAGTTTTATTGCGTAAAAAGTGGCTTAATGCTGTTTACCAACATGTCGTGTCGGGTCATGATGAGCAGGATTTACCAAACTATTTACTTGGATGGCGTTATGAGCTTTTGACCAAGCCGCTTATTCAAGTATTACACGACGATCAGCAATATTTATCGACACAAATGCAAGTCGCCCAATAGTTACTCAGATTTGTTTAAAGAATTGACACTTAGACAAATTGACGACTGCTGCGTTAATAATCACTACTGAATCAGATTATTTTTTGTTGTATGCTTGGCGCTGTATTTTCTAAGTTAAGTAATGTTCTAAACATGCATTGTTCAATCTATAAATCGAGCAAAAAAGACGAGATGTACCTTTATGTTGCTCGTCCTTCTGAAAATGATGCAGAAGCATCTAATCCATTAGACGTTGTTCCTGAAGCGCTGCGAGTTGCTTTTGGTCGTGCTACATTCGTGATGCATATTGAGTTATCTGAGACACGCAAATTGGCACGTGTAAATGTATTGCATGTAATGGATTCGATACAAACCAACGGTTTCTTCATTCAAATGCCACCAGAAGGGTTAATTAATCCGAATGCTGTAGCCCCAGAAGGCTTGCGTGGCGCTTAATTTCATTCAGGAGTTGTACTATGGATAATTTACTTTCAATTTTAGACACAATTCCTGAAGATACGATTGCAGTGAGTGTGTATTTGTTAGGTAGCATCATTATTTTATGGTGCTGGTATGCAATAGCGAAACGCTTGCCAAAACCATTTGGCGGTATTAGTTGGATGGTTATTTTTGCCTTGATGCTAACGCCAACGGTTTCTGAAGGGACAAATGCTTCGATTGCGCCTGCATTTTTTGGTTTGATGTTTGGCATACTGACTAAAGAAAACCCGCTCATTTGGTTTAATTTATCTGCAATTTTATGTGTTCTGGGTTTGGGTTTGATCGTTGGGTATTGCTGGTCTAAGTACAGTGATAAACGCGGAATTCCTGTAGTTAACAAGAAAAGTTCACCACTTTAAATAAAAAATAAGGTTATCTTATGTCTGTTGATACTCAACAATTTACGGGTACAAGTCAGTACATTGCGACTGATGGTTTAAAGCTAGCAGTGAAAGCTGCGCGTGCATTGCAAAAGCCATTATTGGTTAAAGGAGAGCCAGGAACAGGCAAGACTTTATTGGCAGAGCAGGTTGCAGAAAGCTTAGGTTTAAAACTCATCACATGGCACATCAAGTCGACAACCAAAGCACAGCAAGGTTTGTATGAATATGATGCAGTTTCGCGTTTACGTGATAGCCAGTTGGGTGATGACCGTGTCTACGACATTAAGAACTACATTAAACCGGGTAAGTTGTGGGAAGCATTTACCAGTGAAGAACGCTGCGTGTTGTTGATTGATGAGATTGATAAGGCGGATATCGAGTTTCCTAATGATTTATTGCATGAGCTCGATAAAATGTCTTTCTTTGTGTATGAAACAGGCGAAACCATTACCGCGACTCAACGCCCAATTGTCATCATCACCTCAAATAATGAAAAAGAATTGCCTGATGCTTTCTTACGTCGTTGTTTCTTCCATTATATTGAGTTTCCAGATGAAGCAACCATGCGTGAAATTATTGATGTGCATTTCCCGCAGGTTTCAACAGCATTAGTAAATGAAGCACTTCAAGTTTTCTTTAAATTACGTCAGGTTCCTGGGCTAAAAAAACCGCCTTCAACCTCTGAATTGATTGATTGGTTAAGCCTGTTAATGGCAGATGACATGCCTGAAGATGTACTGCGTAACCATGATAAAACTAAAGCCATTCCACCACTTTATGGTGCATTAATTAAAAACGAGCAAGATGTGCAGTTACTTGAGCGTTTAGCCTTTATGTCGCGTCGCTAAAGGAGAAACACGCATGTTTGTGCGCTTGTTTTATACTTTACGTAAATATGGTGTGCCTGTGTCTACACGAGAGCTCATTGATCTGAATGAGGCGGTTGCATCAGGCTTAGTATTTGCCGATCAAGAAGAGTTTTATCAGCTTGCCAAAACCATTATGGTGAAGGATGAGCGTTTCTTCGATAAATTTGATCGGGGTATGAAGGACTATTTCGACGGTATTTCAACATTTGACTTGGATGAGTTACTCAATCAAGTTCAGCAGTTACCCAAAGATTGGTTCGATTTAGAATTATTAGAAAAACACCTTACGCCAGAGCAGCGTGAAGAACTTAAAAAAGCAGGTTCTCTCGAAGAATTGATGAAAATGTTGGAAGAGCGATTACGCGAACAACATAAAAAGCATCAAGGTGGCAATCGAATGATTGGTACGGGAGGAACATCTCCTTTTGGTGCTTATGGAGACCATCCTGAAGGTGTGCGTATTGGTGGTCCAAGTCGGAAGCGGTCTGCGGTAAAGGTTTGGGAACAGCGCAAATACCGTAATTTGGATGATGAGCAGATTTTGGGGACACGTCAAATGCAATTGGCATTACGCCGTTTGCGTAAGTTTGCTCGCCAAGGTGCAGCCGAGGAGTTGGACATTGATGGCACCATCAAAGAAACGGCAAAGCAGGGTATTTTAGATGTTCAATTGGTGCCTGAACGTCGTAACCGCGTTAAAGTCTTGATGTTGTTTGATGTGGGTGGCTCAATGGATTCTCATATTGCGCAATGTGAGAAATTATTTAGTGCAGCCAAAACAGAATTTAAAACACTCGAGTATTTCTATTTCCATAATTGTTTGTATGACTATGTCTGGAAAGATAATGTACGTCGCTCAAATACACGCATGAACACATGGGATTTATTCAATACTTATGGGCGAGACTATCGTGTAATTGTCGTTGGTGATGCAAGTATGGCACCTTATGAGCTTAATTCGGTTGGAGGCTCGGTCGAATATATGAATGATGAGTCGGGGCAGGTGTGGCTACATCGGTTACGTCAGCATTTTGATAAAACGGCTTGGCTAAATCCTGAAGAAGAAAATTATTGGCATTACACGCAGACCATTGGTGCAATCAAACAGATTTTTGAGCAGCATATGTATCCGATGACCTTAAAAGGGGTAGAGGATTTAACCAAATACTTAGCACGTTAAATATTTTATGTTTCTAAGTAAGTATTAAATATTTGATAAATAATAAATCTGATAAAGGGGGGATAAGCGATGAATCATCAAATTAATGGGGTAGATTTACCAAATGCCGAAGGTTTCTTTGGGCCTTATGGTGGTCAGTTTATTCCTCCGCATCTTAAAGAAGCAATGGATGAAATTAACTTGGCATATGAAGAAATTCGTCATACGTCAGAATTTCAAAATGAGTTGGCGGACTTATTTGCAAACTATGTAGGTCGTCCTAGCCCTTTATTTCACGCGAAACGTTTGTCTGAGCAATTGGGTGGCGCGCAAATTTATTTAAAGCGTGAAGATTTGAACCATACGGGTGCTCATAAAATTAACCATTGTCTTGGTGAAGCATTACTTGCTAAGTACATGGGAAAGACTAAAGTCATCGCGGAAACAGGCGCGGGGCAACATGGCGTGGCTTTGGCGACAGCCTGTGCTTTAGTTGGAATTCCTTGTGAAATTCATATGGGACAGGTGGATATTGAGAAAGAACATCCAAATGTTGTGAAAATGAAGATTCTCGGGGCGAAACTGGTTTCGGTCACACGTGGGACCGCGACCCTTAAAGATGCAGTAGACAGTGCTTTTGAAGAATATTTAAACGATCCAAAAAATTATATTTATGCGATTGGTTCGGTTGTTGGTCCGCATCCATTTCCGAAAATGGTGCGTGATTTTCAAAGTATTATTGGTAAAGAAATTAAAGTGCAAGCCCAAGACCGATTTGGGCAAAGTCCTGATTATGTTGTGGCTTGTGTAGGTGGTGGCTCCAATGCAATTGGTGCATTTACTGCATTCTTAAATGATCCTGAGGTGAAATTAGTTGGTGTTGAGCCTGCTGGTCATGGATTAGATACAGCAATGCATTCTGCAACTTTAACTTTAGGTAAACCAAGTCAAATTCATGGTATGGCATGTTATGTGCTGGAAGATGAACAAGGTGAGCCTTTACCTGTACATTCAATTGCTTCTGGTTTGGACTATCCTGGTGTAGGACCACAACACAGCTTTCTTAAAGATTTAGGGCGTGTTGAATATACAACAGCAACCGATCAAGAGTGTTTAGATGCGTTTATGACTTTGTCGCGTGTTGAAGGGATTGTACCTGCACTAGAAAGCTCACATGCAGTCGCATGGGCATTACGAGAAGCACCTAAATTACCTAAAGATGTGAAAATTGTGGTGAATTTATCAGGTCGTGGTGATAAAGATTCTGATTATGTTGCAGACAAACTTGGTCTCAATTAAAACGTACACTTAAAAAGGTCAGCAAGCGCTGACCTTTTTTCTATATGGGCTGATATTTGATTAGCCAGAGATATATTGCTGCAATTGCTCAATCAAGTTTTTCTGATCTGCCATCGCTGCTTTTACCAAGTCACCAATTGAAATTAAGCCAATCAGTCGTTCATTCTCAACCACAGGCAAGTGGCGTAGGTGGCGAACAGTCATTAACTCCAGGCAGTCTTCTATACTGGTGCTGGTTGTTACGGTCAATACAGTGGCCGTCATAATTTCACTGACATTGGTTGTAAATGAAGTGCGTTCCATTAATGCAACTTTACGCGTGTAATCACGTTCGGAAATAATACCAACGACTTTTTCGTCCTGTGTTACCACTAAAGCACCAATACCTTTGTCTGCCATAAGTGTAATGGCTTCAAATACGGTTGAATCTGGACGAATTGTAAAAACTGACTGTTCGGATTTATCTTGAAGGACTTGTACAACTTTAGTCATATTATTCATCTCTGATGTTGTTTATTGTTTGACTTTTAACTTAACTTGAAATATGCAAAATGCAAATACCTAAGCAGTCATAAATTGCATAAAATTAAAAAAATTAGGTGTTAAGTGTAAACACCTAATTTAATTTGCTTTAAGCGGGCTGTAATTGCACATCAGCAAAGAAAAAATGTCGCATTTGCTGAGTGGTGAGTTTAAATTTTTGACTAGAAGAATTACATAGCGCAGGAATGACTTTGAGTCGAGTTAAAGTTGGAAGCAACGATTTTTGAAAATCGGTAGGGGTAATCTTGCGAGGTGTATAGCTCGGCCAATGTACCTCTGCGTATTTATATGCTTGAGCGCTATTCATCCAGAATGGAAAAATAAAATCATCTTGGTCGGACATGATTGCCCAGCCTTCATTATATAAACCCCACAACACACCGCAGTACATCATGGATTTAAGAACAGTAATTTTAAAAAATAAGTCTTTCGCGATCGGTTGTAATTGACTAATTTGTTTCATATTGGACAAACTTTGTGAAGTCATGGGTTATTGTAAAAATATCATGTTAAATTTCAGTGTAAGCTTTGCGAAAAATCGTAAGTAAATATTTTTTTAAATAAAGCCCAAAAAAAACGCCACCTAAGTGACGTTTCATTATGCTTGCATTGTGGCCATTTTCTGCCAGTACTGAGCTTTAAGAGAATCACGTTCTACACGAAAACCTTGGTAATAAAGTTCAGCTAAAAACATTGCTGCTTTACCATGACCTGCACGGGCAGCATCTTCCAACTGTAAAACTGCTTCTGAAAAGTTCATTTGCGATTGAATTGTGTTTACCGCATTAGCATACACATGTTCTAACTCATGATGAGAAATTTGTTGAATCATAGATAACTCCTTATTGTAATTATGATTGCACAGCTCGACTTTTATAGTCTTCATACTAATTTAACTAAGTATTATTAAACTAATATTACAGATTAAGTGAAAAGTCAAATAAGATATGGGGGTAGTCTAAATAAATTCAAGTTACATGATTAAACAATAGTCAAAAAGTTTTTTTATTAAGATGGAACTACAGGATACTGTAATTAAAAGGAGAATAATATGACAAATACAATAGATGGTTTTACTTTTGATTTGCCACTCAATGCGGAAAAAATTATTGAATTGGCTCATTATCATCGTCAACAGTTAGATGAAGCTGTTTTTCATAATGAGATTCATTTGGGGGAGTATTGTTTAGCTCAACGTAAACGTGTTTATGATTTTACACGAACATTAGAGCCGCAACAGCGAGTTGAATTTTATAAAATGTATGATGGGGAGCTGCGTAGAATTGCTGATGATGAGGACTTACATCCTGCAGATGCAGAACATGGTGTAGGCGTATTTACCATTGTACTGGCATTAGCGTTAATTGCTTTTATCCTTTATTTTGCTGTAGTCCGTAATATTACCAGTGCTTAAGACAGAATTTGCCCATTTTTAGCCAGTTGAGGTTAAGACTGGGCAAATAAACTTGAGATTCTATTGTTGTCAACCTACACTACCTACTCATTCGAGGTAGTGTATGCATAGTGCAAAGCAAAAAATTATTCATTTTTTTAATCAATTCAAATTAGAGAATTTATATTATTTCTTGGTCTTGCTGATTATTGGGGCAATTCTTTTTTTGGCCACTTTTGCATTATTTAGACCTGTTACACCAGAGCAATATCATCAAATCAAGCAGTTATCTCGGCAAGCATATTATCCTTCTACTCAAGATATGGCAGATCAGCTTTTGTATAAGCATCAGATCACCATAGGTCATTATCTAAAACTGATGCGGGCGTATCATGCGGAGAAAAATCGGGCGCAGGAGCTTCCTCCTTTGGCGGATGAGACGCTTCGTTGAATTTTGGTCGTGCTGCTTCGTTTGGAATGAGTTTTTCATTGGTATTTAGATTATTTTGTAGAATTTGCTCTAAGGCAGATTTATCTAATTTTTTGCTAAAAATAATGATCGTTAATCGATCTGGATGTAAATGCTTTTGAATAGCACTTTGTACTTGAGTAGCGGTAACTTTACTTAATTCTTCAGTGTAGTAGTCTAAATAATTCGCAGGTAAATGATAAAAACCAATAGCACCTAACTGAGCATTAATCGCGGCATTGCTACTATAGTGATTTGGAAAAGCTCGTATCATGCCCAATTTTGCTTGTTCAAGCTGTTGTTTATCAATCGGAGTATGGATGAAATTGACTAAGGCTTGATGTGCAATTTGAATGCTTTCTAACAAATGATCTTGCTCGGTAGAATAGCCTAAGCTAAAAGGACCAGCGACTTGCATAAAACTAAAATTACTATAAGCACCATAGGTTAGTCCGCGTTTTACACGTAGTTCTTGGCTTAATATAGAATTGAATCCACCTGTGCCGAATATACGATTGGCAAGTAGTAGCGCTAAATAATCAGGATCATCACGAGTCGTTCCAATTGCACCCATAATAATATGTGCTTGGCTTGAAGCATAAGGGATATGCCGAATGTTAAAATCTGTACGAATATTGGGGGCTGGAAGGGGATCGGCCTCGTTTCCTGCGGGTAATTGCTTGGCTATTTTTTCAGACAGTTTTAATGCTTCTTTTGGATTTAATTGACCAGTAATTGCAATGTTCAAATTATTACGTACTAAAAATTGTTTGCGGAACTCGATCAAATTTTCAGGCGTAATGCGTTTAATGCTGGCTTGAGTTCCTGTAATCGGTTCGGCATAAGGGTGTTTCCCATATAAAGTGCGATAAAAAACAATATTTTTCATACGCTCTGGGTTTTCTTTTAATTGTTTTTGCCCCACTGCTCTATTACTGAGCATCAAATCAATACTTGGCGTTTGAAAGGTTGAATGATTCAACATGTCAAGCATCATTGCCACTGCGGGTTGTAACTTTTCTGGGTCAGACAGGGTTCTTAATTTGATAATAAACATATCTCGATATGACGCTACACTGAATTTTGCTCCTATACTTTCGAAAGTAGAAATAATTTCTTCCGCCGTATAGTTGCTGGTTCCTTCATCTATTAGCTGTGCCACCATGTTGGACAAACCATAAAGATTAGATCCTATTTCCGAGTCACGTGCTGAACCTGCATTAAATGTCAGTTGAATATCCACCATGGGTAGAGTTGGAGATTCTACAAACAGTGATCGAACATGAAAGCGATTATTCAATTCATGTACGAAAGGTGCGGTTTGATGTGGGTTTTCCTGAATATTTTTGAGGCTTTGTAGCTGAGTAATTGATTTGAACTCATTTGTTGATTGCGTGCTTGGTGCAACCTCGGCAAAACTAGCAGGTGGACATAAAAAAGAGCTGATAATACATAAATGAAATTTCCACATTTTCCTCTCCATTGGTTATTTTTTCTGATCAGGGAGAATATGCATGTTGCTTAAATTGTTTTGGTTGAAATAGGTATTCGCTACGCGTTGAATATCTTCGGGGGTAACTGATTCATAGTGTTGTTGTAATTGATCGATTAATTGATAGCTCAATCCATTTACTTCCAATGTTCCAATCATTCGAGCTTGTCCAGCTATATCATCTTGACTATAAATCAAATCAGCCATATATCGTGTCACTACACGATTTAGTTCATCATTAGAGACTGGGGTGTTTTTAAGATTTTCAATTTCAGCCAATAAGGCTTTTTCAATCTCCTCAAGTGAAATTCCTTCAACAGGTAGAGCTGTAACACTAAACAGACTATCGCCACGATTATATGGATCATAAGATACACTAACTGATGTTGCTAACTTCTGTTTACGGACTAAATTATTTTGTAGACGTGAAGTTATTCCGCTATCCAATATATTTTTGATCATCACCAACGCATAGACATCTTGTGGATTTTGCGCAGTGGCTAAGGAGTGAACATTCCAAGCGAAAAAGAGATTTGGCACTTGTACGGGAAGTTTAACCTCCATGTAGCGATAGCCAATATTTGTATATTCTTGAACATCATTTCTTTGGGGGAGTGTTTTTGCTGGAATTGAAGAAAAGTATTGTTTAACTTGATGAAGCGTGTGTTTTGTATATATATCACCAACAATAACTAAAATAGCATTGTTGGGAGCGTACCAGTCTTGATACCATTTTTTGAGATCATTTAATTGTAAAGTGTTGAGATTTTTCATATAGCCAATTACAGGCTGTCTATAATGACTGGTTGGATAAGAAACCCATTTAAACCGTTCCGATGCAAGGGCACGTGGATTATCATCGGTTTTTTGGCGTCGCTCTTCCATGACGACTTTAATTTCAGTATCAAAATCTTGTTGTCTGAGCAGTAAATTACTCATCCTATCAGCTTCTAATTCCAATGCTAAAGCTAAAAAATCTTTTTGGTAGAGCTGATAATAATTGGTGTAGTTGGTAAAAGTTGCTGCGTTCACGCTGCCACCGTAGAGACGGCTTAGGCGGGTAAATTCATCATTAGGTACTCGGGTTGTGCCTTTAAACATCATATGTTCTAAAGCGTGAGAAATACCAAGCTGATTTCCTGATTCATCACTACTGCCAACGGCATACCAAATTTGTGTCATGACCATAGGTGAACGATGGTCTTCACGAATTATTACTTTCAGGCCATTGTCTAAAGTATATTTTGAGATTGAATGAGTCAGATTGTTTTGGGGTTTTGCGTAAACAGGAGAGCAATAAATTGGACAAATAAAAAGTAATATACCTAGTAATATAGACGGTTTTTCTAGGTGCTTATTATTATTTTTGCCAAACACTTAAGGAACTCACAGACCTTGGTATTTAAATTCATTTTTAAGAAAATCACGCATAAATGCAAGATAAGGGTGTAGCTTTTTGTAGCTGATTTACATGCTACGGCAAGATAAAGAAAATCCTTATCTTTTATGCTAAAATTATTAACTTTTAACACGCTGCTTTTCAAAGGATTCGGCATGCAACAACAATCTACTGGGCAAAATAAATTTTTGATTGATGCTGATATTGGGGATGATGATGTAACTTTACCAAGTTTACCTGCGGTAAATGTGCCTATTATTGAGACGCCAAAAGCTGAAGAAATTGTTACTCCAGTTCAAAAAGATTCTGATGAGCAAACTACCGAAAAGCCAACAGGCGGCTTTTTTAGCCGAATGAAAGAAGGGTTAACCAAAACCCGTAAAAACTTTGCTGATGGTATGGTCAATATTTTGATCGGTGGTAAAGAAATTGATGACGAACTACTAGAAGAAGTTGAAGAGCAGCTTTTAGTTGCAGATATTGGTGTAGATGCGACCAAAACAATTATTGCGAATTTAACAGAGCGTACTGCGCGTGGTGATTTAATTTACTCACATTCTTTGTATAAAGCACTGCAAGAAGAATTGGTAGGTTTGTTGGCGCCACGTGTTAAGCCCTTACATATTGATCCTAATAAAAATCCATTTGTAATTTTGGTTGTGGGTGTAAATGGTGTAGGTAAAACCACCACTATTGGTAAATTGGCTAAGCGTTTGCAAGGTGAGGGAAAGAAAGTCATGCTTGCAGCAGGGGATACTTTCCGTGCAGCAGCGACAGAGCAATTACAAATTTGGGGGGAGCGTAACAACATCGCTGTCGTTGCCCAAGGTCATGGTGCAGATAGTGCTTCTGTCATTTTTGATGCTTTTGAAAGTGCACGTGCAAAAGGGGTAGATGTTCTAATTGCCGATACTGCTGGGCGTTTACATAACAAAAGCCATTTAATGCAAGAGTTGACGAAAGTTAAACGTGTTATGCAAAAAATTGATGCTACAGCGCCACATGAAATTATGTTGGTGGTCGACGCAGGAACGGGCCAGAATGCAATTAACCAAGTAGAACTGTTTGATGAGGCTGTTGGTCTTACAGGTATTACGATCACTAAATTAGATGGAACAGCAAAAGGTGGAGTTCTATTTAATATTGCAAGTCGTACACATGTTCCAATTCGCTTTATTGGTGTAGGTGAAAAAATTGATGATTTACGCCCGTTCTCTGCAAAATCATTTGTAGCTGCATTGTTTGAAACGGAAAAATAAAAAGTAGTATATTTCACACAAACTCTGCAAAATGCAGAGTTTGTCTTTTTTAGGGTATCTATTTGATTTAAAAGAGAACAGTTTATTTGCTATAAATAGTTTTTTCCCGAAACTTTAGCGTTAAAATAAAATCCTTACAAAAAATATGTATATTCGGTTTTATGGGGTAATCAATGGCACTATTAGATAAACTTAGCCAAGTGCTAACGACTGAAATTACAACAGACTTAATTTTTAATAGAAAAAATGAAACGGATTCAAAAGAGTCTAGTTATCTACTACAATTACAACATCGTTACTGTATACAACAGTTAGGCAAGCGCGTAGCGCATGATCAAGCATACTTAACTGATTTAATTCAGGTGGCAGCTCTAAATTGTCCATCTGCATTGAATATGAAAACTACACGTATCGTTATTTTATTTTCCAAAGCACATAAGGATTTCTGGCATTTAGTGCAAGAGATTCAAAAAACTCAAATACCTGAACATTTATTCTCTGCAACGGCAACAAAAATTCAAAAATGTAGCGCGGCTTATGGGACGGTTTTATTTTTTGAAGATCAAACAGTTATTGAAAACTTGAAAAAGAACTCCCCTTTAAACTCGGCAGAAGTACCATTGTGGTCACAGCAGAGTTCAGGAATGGCGCAGTATGCGGTTTGGATGGCTTTGGCAGACATAGGAATAGGAGCAAACTTTAATTATTACAACCCATCAATTGATTACAAAGTCGCACAATACTTAAAAATAAGTACAAAATGGAAACTTCAAACCCAATTGGTATTTGGTTCTGTTGAACAAGATGCCGAGCATGTAAAAGCTATGAATAAAGAAGCAGAATTTTTAGTTTTTAAGTAAGAGGGTGGCAATTTCGTTTAGGCTTTGATGAAGCAAATCTTGTTATCCTTTGAACGTTCTAAATATAACACAGACTGTCACAACCATAGGTCTTTATATAATTTACAAAGGACTTATGATATTCCTAAGTCAATTGAGATATAACTCTCTATTTAATGTACCAATGAATGAGGAAATAATAATGGCATTCTTAGACCATATGAAAAAACGCCGTACAATTTATGCAATTGGAAAAAACGTAAATCTGGAACAAACGAAAGTTGAACAGCTTATTAAAGATGCTGTGCGTGAAAGTCCTTCAGCATTTAACTCTCAAACCTCACGTGTTGTTAGCTTATTTGGTCAATCACATCATAAGTTCTGGGAAATTGTACGTGAAACTTTGCGTAAAATGGTCCCAGCAGAAGCTTTTGAGAATACGAGTAAAAAAATAGATAGCTTCTCAGCAGGTTACGCTACGGTTCTTTTTTATGAAGACCAAGATGTCGTTAAATCCTTGCAAGAGCAATTTGCTCTCTATGCAGATAATTTTCCGGTATGGTCGGAGCATTCATCTGCAATCGCCCAATATGCAGTTTGGACAATATTGGCTGAACATAACATTGGGGCATCTTTACAACACTATAACCCAGTAATTGATGCTGAAGTTGCAGCAACTTTTGACATTCCAAGCAATTGGAAACTACGCGCCCAATTAGTATTAGGTTCAATCGAAGCTCCTGCTGGCGAAAAAACATATCTAGACGATAATATTCGTTTTAAAACATTTAACTAAATGTCTTAACCGCAACTATCTATATCGATGGTTGCGGTATCACAAAATGTTCCAATAACAATAATTACGTATACAGAAATTTAGTGAAATAAACGTTTTCTCGACCAAATGCCAATATCTTCTATTGTGTAAAGCATATAAAAATAAGTTCAAGAAAACGATTGCATTTCAGAAATGACTTTGTCATAAAATTGTCATTTATAAATTGCATAGTGCAACTAAAATTTAACAATGAATCAAGAGAAAGCAAAATGGTTTTACGTTTAACATTTGCTACAGCGGCATTAATAGTAAGTAGTTCAGTATTTTCGGCGGTTACAATTACAGCACCAGAAGAAATTAAGATCCTTGCGGTAAACGATCAAGAAGTGAATACAGGTTTATTTCGTTCAGAAAGTAACGTCTATAAATTAGATGTAGGCAGCTCAGACATTAGTGTTCGTTACATTCAATACTTTGAGCATATGTCTGGTGAGCACGATATCGTAAAATCAGGTGTCGTTACTTTGAAAACACCAAGCCTTCAAGATAATGAAACCTATAAATTAGCTTTAATCAATGCTCCAAAAACGTTTGAAGATGCAAAAAAATATGCGCAGCAACCGACAATTGCACTTTTTGACAAAAAACAGCAAGTATTAGTTCAGCAAACTGGTGCGAATACAGAACAAAAACCATGGTTAAGTCGAAGCATGTTTGGAGGGGCTTTAGATTTAACACAAAAAAATGCTACGCCTGCTAATCAGCCACCAGCCGTATATACACAAGCTGTGACAAACCCACAATCTTCGGCTCAACAAATTGCTACAAATACAAAATCAAATGCTATAGCTGTAGATCAACAATTAATTGAGTTATGGAAAAAAGCAGATAAAACAGAACGTCAAAAATTTATGAGCTGGCTCGCCACACAAGCAAACTAGATCACATCGCAGCACAAAAACTTAGCACATCTGTTATGGACTAAGTTTTTTGTGTATCAAAACTTATGGAAAGTGTACTCAGGCTTTAAATTTAGTGCTATAAATGTTCAATTAGGGTGAATATTGATCGCTTGGTTGCATATTTTATAATTATTTATAAAATTGGCTTGCACTGAAAATAAAACCGTATAGAATGCACCCCATACCGACGAGATAGACGGAAACGAACGAAGTGCAAAGCACTGAGTTGTTGAGTATATTGAGTCCAGCATCTAATACTGACGAGGTATTGGAT
>NZ_VXLD01000012.1:0-84244 GCF_008867985.1 Acinetobacter tandoii | reverse complement strand
GTGGTTCAGACAGATCCTAACCAAATTACTATCTGGCTTGCTATTTTTTATAAATCTTAAGAGATCATATAATACATTGTTAATCAGATTATTATCTGGTTGAAGTATATGATTGTCCTTGAATCTATATAGATGCTTCTAAAAATTTAAGCTTTAATAGAGGATTCGAAGGTTAAAATAAAAAGGTAAATCTAATGGAACTCAATTCTTTTACTCCTATTCCTGAAAATGATGATGAACTCCATCTTCCTGAACTTGTTTATTGGTCATCTTTAGGTGATTTTGAGCAAGTCGAACAGTTGTTATTAGATGGTGCTGATCCGAATCAGACAGATGAAGAGGGTTATAGTGCACTACAAGCTGCGGCGGAGAATGATCATTTAGATGTAGTTAAATTACTTGTGAGTAAGGGGGCAAGAATCGATTATCGCTCAGAATATACTGCACTTGAATTAGCTGAAATGGCAGAAAATAAAGATGTTATTGCGTATTTAAAAAGTTTGTAAATATAGCTTTATGATAAAAGCCCATCTTAAGTTGGGCTTTTAAATACTTAAAATCAAAGTTTAGAGTGAATCTTTGAGTTTATTTTCATGCTGCTTCACTTGTTTTGCATATTTTTTCCCTTGGTGGCGCATTTTCCAACTCGACTCATAGCCTGTAGGTCCAACATTATAATAGGCAAGGGCTTTTTTCCAGCTCCCTGCTGATTGATTATATTTGGCTAAAATATAGGTGCCACAATTGATATTATTGGCTTCTTCGAATAAATCACCAGGGCAAGTTTGTTGCCAATACATCGGCATAATTTGAGTTAATCCCACAGCACCAGCGGGTGAAACTGCATAGTTACGATAACTTGACTCTTGTCGAATCATGGCAGCAATCAGTAAAGGATCAACCTGATGTAGTTCGGCACTTTTTACAATCATTGGTGCAACGCGGTTTGCTGTGTTTGAGTCAACAGCATATGCCTTTTGAATGCCAGTAGATAGCTTTGCTGCCCGTTTTTCTAAAGAGCCACCGCCTAAACCTGAACAGCCTGTGATCATGAAGATGCTTAACGCAATAATGCCGAATTTAATTTCTGTTGATTGTTTCAATATGGCTAAATGGTTTAGAGAGGGCACGTGCAACAAAATAAAATTCCTGATGTGATTAAAATATTTCAGATGTTAGGTAGTGCAATATAGGGAGTCAATACGAGTTATTTTAAGGAATAGAAGCATTCTGTAATGTTTATCTGATTTGGTTTATTTAGATTCTGAATTCTACTGTTGATATAAAAGAAAAGCCCAATCATCCTGACAGGGCTTTTCTGTATAAGGTTTGATGTAATCAACTCCTGTCAATTACGATGCTTCCTGCAATCTTTGTTATTATTTAAAGAAACTTCCTGTTTCTCTATGTTTTTATAATAAAAGGAAATAAGGAATGTATATAGACGTAAAAATCGTTGTTCTCTGTAAGTAAAAACGTACACAAAGAATTTGAATATTGAGGTGCTTATGCAAAATAAAAAGTCTGTATGGTCAGTTCGAGCTGAGCAACCTGAAGATGTTGATCACATCGAAGACTTGACGATTAAGGCATTTGAATCGGCTATTTATAGCGATCATCATGAGCAATTTATCCTGCGTGCATTACGACAGTCAGGACAACTCAGTATTTCTCTAGTTGCCGAACTTGATGGGCAGATCATTGGACATGTTGCGATTTCTCCTGTGCGAATTTCATCAGGTAAAGAAGGTTGGTATGGTTTAGGCCCAGTTTCAGTTCTACCTGAATTTCAGAGGCAAGGCATCGGTCGAGATTTAATTGAAACTGCATTAGCCCAGTTAAAAAAGCAGCAGGCAAAAGGGTGTGTGGTGTTGGGAGAGCCTGATTATTATGCACGGTTTGGCTTTCGGCCCCTGAGTCTATTGGTATTGGAAGGGGTTCCTGCCGAGTATTTTCAGGCACTTACATTTGAAAATGAAATTCCACAAGGTAATGTTCAATATCATGCCAGTTTTAATGCCACGTCTTAACTGGATCGACGGAAAAATAAAAAAAAAGCTGAATGTTTACATTCAGCTTTTTTAGGGGCACTTCAGAAATTAGAAATGTGCATCTAAACCAATATAGGGACCTTTGAAGTCAAGTTTAATATCATTGCGATTATAGTCATCTAAATCAACAGTGAAAATTCGGTAACCAGCTTTTACACCAACATCGACGAGCATGTTGTCGATAAAGTTGTATTGAATTTCCGCCAAAGCATCGGTTAACTGCGCATCATCAAAGTTGCTATAGGTTAGCTCTGCTTTCGCACTTAAACCCGTAAATGGTAATTTACCACCGACTGTACCGTAAATAATCGGATAGGTTTCATCAATACTGGTACGTTGTCCTGCAAAATTGGTGATATCACCATTCAAAGTGGTCGCACCTGCACCAATATCCAGATCAACAACATTGTCTAAAATTTCGTAATAGAGAATGAAGTCAGCGTGATCAAGGTTAACTGCATAATTAGATTGCCCTGCAACACTTTTCTCTGTTTGAGTGTCTAAATTAACATAGCGTATTTTGGCATTTGGAATAATTGGAACTGGGTGTTCTAAAGCGACAGAAAATTGGACTGCACCTTCATTATCTAGTTTTTCCTTTGAAAAAGGGGCTGTATTATTCATTTCGGCATGACCATCATATGCCCAATAGCTGATATCGCCTTTAACTGCGACTAAATCTGCTTGAGCTAAGCCGCTCAAACCTACGCCTAATGCTAATAATCCTGTTTGTGCTACTTTCATGCTTTTATCCTAAATTGTGTTGTGTGTTTGTGTTAAAAAAAGGTTAAAACAAGAGCTATTCGGTTGTATTTCAGAGCATGATATAGCGATGCGAAAAAAGAAACAGTAGTCAAAGTGCTTTTTTACATAAAAGTTCAGAGAATGATGAATCGGCTAGCCACAGATTTCTGATTTAGTACAAAATGATTGTGAATGACAAACATCTTTTTTAGATTTTGAATTTTACTCTGGTTGAACTGAGCTAGAGCTTGGTGAGAGGTTTGGAATAAAATTTAATTAAATCATGGATTTACTTTAAAATTTGGAGTTTGGTGTGTGATTATGATGCTAAACCACATTACTCAATTAACAGATTTTTAGATAGATAAAATGTAAACAAAAAATAATCAATAAATTAAGGGAATTTTCCATTATTTTAAAAATCTTGCATTTTGGGCTTTGTTAATCTATTTTAAAAAATATGATAAAAAAAGAGCTATATTTTGATCAATTGATTAAAAATAGAATACAAAAGGACGAACTTTCATCCAGAAATTACAGCAAAAAATAACAAAAGTGAGTATTGTTCAATGATTAAGAGGTGAAAACAATCCGAAAGACTTTAACCAAGATTTTGTGTGCATTTCATCTGTTTGCAATTTAGAACGAAACACCCAAAAGGTGGAAGCTAAATCAAACAACAAAAATATTTTTGAATGGTACTTTTTTGCTAGCCATATTAATCCGTATAACAAGCAGCAATAAAAGTTACCCCAAGATTTAGGTGTGTTTCATGGCAGATTCTCGTGAAAACTGGACGTCACGATCTGGTTTTATTATTGCAGCTGTTGGTTCGGCTGTTGGTTTAGGTAATATTTGGCGTTTCCCCTACGTTGCTTATGAAAACGGTGGCGGTGCGTTCCTTATTCCTTATTTACTTGCATTAATTACTGCAGGGTTACCACTGTTATTTTTAGACTATGCTGTCGGGCATCGTAGCAATAACTCTCCACCAAAAGCGTATCGCGCTTTATTTAAAGGAGGTGAAACGCTCGGTTGGTGGCAAGTCTGTGTGTGTATCATTATTGGCTTGTACTATGCCAGCGTACTCACTTGGGCAGGAAGTTATGTTTACTTCTCGATTGGCCAAGCCTGGGGCAATGATCCAGAAAGCTTCTTCTTCAATACTTATTTACAAACCACAAAGGCAACAGGCTTAGATTTACAGTTTGTTAGTCATTTGTTTTGGCCAATTGTAGGTATTTGGGCACTGACTCTGATCATCTTGTTTGGTGGTGTAAAGAAAGGGGTTGAACTGTCGAATAAAATCTTTATGCCTTTGTTATTCGTATTGTTCACTTTCTTGGTGATTCAAGCTTTACGTTTACCAGGTGCAGCTCAAGGTTTAAACGCATTCTTTACCCCGAACTGGTCTGCAATGATGGACTATAAGGTATGGTTAGCAGCATACGGTCATACCTTCTTCTCACTTTCAGTGGGTTTCGGGATCATGGTGACTTATTCATCTTATCTAAAACCGAAAACCAACTTAACGGGTTCTGGCTTGATTGTTGGTTTTGCCAATGCATCAACTGAAATCTTGGCGGGTATTGGTATTTTTGCTGCATTGGGCTTTATGGCACATGCTGCGGGTACAGATGTTAAAGATGTCGTGAGTGGTGGTATTGGTCTTGCTTTCATTGCCTTCCCGAAAATTATTTCGAGCTTGGGTGCTGGTGCAGATTTATTTGGTTTTCTATTTTTCTCCTCGCTATTTGTAGCAGGTATTTCTTCTATGGTGAGTATTTTGGAAGTTCCAATTGCAGCCATGCAAGACAAATTAAAATGGAGCCGTCCAAAAGCTGTATCGATTATTGGTGGCGGTAGCGCGCTAGTTTCGATCTTTTTATTCTCTAGCGTAAATGCGATTAAGTTGGTAGATATCATTGACCACTTTATCAACAACATCGGGATTATCGGTGGTGCTTTAATCTCGATTATCAGTATTGCATGGTTTAAGCGTTCTGCGCTGATTGAGCTCCGTGATCATGTGAACCGCATTTCAACCATTCAGTTGGGCAAGGGCTGGGACTTTACTTTAACCGTCATTACGTCTTTCATCTTGTTAACGACTTTGACCATGACTATTTTTAACCTAGTTCAAAATGGTTATGATACTTATAGTATGAGCTTACAAGGCGTATTTGGATGGGGCAGTGTAATTTTCTGCGCTGTGGTTGCCGTTATCCTCAGTAAAATCAAAGATCGCTAGGAGAAGCAGAATGAATACTAAAGCTATCATAATGATGATTATCTCAATGGTATTTCTCTGGGGCGGGTTGGCATTGTCGATTCTCCATTTGATGAAAAACCCTGAAGAATTGGATGAAGTGCTGGACGAAGTAAAAGATCAGCACACGTTGTAAATAATTTGTTTCAGTAAATACCAAGTATATGCAAATGAAAGCCATTATCATTTAAGATAATGGCTTTCTTATTTAGAGCATCACTTTATGGACACCTTATTACCGCATCAGGTGTGGGTTGCATTTGGCGTGACCTTGCTTGCAGGACTGGCAACAGTTCTGGGCGGTATTTTGGTTGTATTCTTTAAACAGCCGAGTTATCGCTTTCTCTCGTTTGGATTGGCATTTTCCGCAGGGGCGATGATTTATGTTTCTTTGACTGAAATTTTAAATAAATCTATTCATTCTTTTAGTCTGGCTTTTGATGATAAAACGGGCTATGCCTTTGGGACTTTATCATTATTGCTGGGTGTGATTTTAGTTTTAATTCTCGACCGTTGTATTCCCAACCCTCATGAAACCATTGAAAACCAAAGTGTGCAGGGCATTAATCAACAACAATTATTACGAACAGGATTGCTGACTTTATTCGCGATTACGGCACATAACTTACCAGAGGGTTTAGCGACTTTTTTTGCGACTTTAGAAAGTCCCGCACTTGGGGCACCGCTTGCGGTAGCGATTGGTATTCATAATATTCCTGAAGGAATTGCGATTGCTTTGCCAGTCTATATGGCAACTCAGAAAAAAAGTGCAGCATTAATTGCTAGTCTGGTCTCGGGACTTGCTGAACCTTTAGGTGCAATGCTTGGTTATTTTCTTTTGGCACCGTATTTAAGTTTTAGTGTGTATGGCACCGTATTTGGCATTATTGGTGGGGTGATGGTGTATTTGGCCTTAGATGAACTACTCCCGACGGCCAAAAAATATGCGCAAGGGCATGAAACAGTCTATGGTTTAGTTACAGGTATGGCATGTTTGGCACTGAGTCTGGTGATGTTTAAGTATGTGAGTTAGCTTGGAGAGTGAAAAACAGAAACGAGCGTTTCTGTTTTCCTGAAAAGTTTTAGGCAGTTTTTTCGATTAAGCAATAATAAAAACCGTCGCCATGCCCTATTTGTGGGAACAATTGACGACCATGAATCTGCTCAATCCCCCAATCAGCATTAATTTTAATTTCTTTCGCATCAGTGTGTTTGGCAAAGAAATCGATCATTTGCTGTTCATTTTCTGCTTTTAAAATTGAACAGGTAATATATAGCAATGTGCCGCCCACTTTGAGTTGTTGCCACATATTTTCAAGAATTTTCTTTTGTAGCTCAACTGTTTGGGCAATATCACTCGATTGACGTAGTAAACGAATATCTGGATGACGGCGGATCACGCCAATGGCTGAACAAGGTGCATCGAGGACGATACAATCTGCAAGTTCAGGTGATGTCCATTTCACAGCATCGGCTGTAATAATTTCTACAGACTCTTCGCTTAAAGCCAAACGTTCTAAGTTTTCAGCGACACGTTTTAGGCGTTTTTCATCTTGGTCGAGGGCGATCAGTTTTTTCGGCTGATATTTCTCTAAAATATGTGCTGTTTTGCCTCCAGGTGCTGCACAGGCATCAATCACAAATTTGCCATTTAAGTCGGGTAACAAGGTTGCACAGAGTTGCGCATGTTCATCCTGTACTGAAAAACCACCCGCTTCAAAACCCGGAAGGCTAGGCACATGAATACTCTCATCGAGCACAATACCGACATTAGAAAGTTCACATGCATGTGCTTCAATGCCTTCATCTTCTAAGATTTCTAAATATTCGTCACGGCTGACCTGTAAGGTATTGACGCGCAAGGTTAGGGGGGCAACTTGTTTTAGTTCATAGCTAATTTCAGCCAGTTGATCCCCCCAGTCTTTTTTCAAACGTTTGGATAACCAGCTTGGCAAATTCGATGCTTGTTCTAAAACATCGTAGAACTGTTCTGTTTCGCGGGTTGCACGACGCAAAATGGCGTTGACCACACCGCTTAAGCTTTCCATACCCAATTGTTTTGTTGCATCTACCGTTTCAGAAATAGCCGCATGCGCTGCAACGCGGGTACACAACAATTGGTATAGACCTACGTATAAACAGGTTTCAACCACTTGATTTTCAAGTGGTTTAGACAGTAATGGTAACGTCACCTGTTTTAGTGCGTGCCATTGGCGTAAACAGCCAAGAACTAATTCATGGTACAAGGCACGGTCTTTGTCGGACACAATAGCCATGTGTTGTTGAAGCACCGATGCCAGTGATTGACCATTTTGGACAGCCAATAACGTTTTAACAACCTGAGCACGTAAGTTTAAAGTCTTACCTGAGGCGTGGGGAGATTGTTTCATTATAAAATTTGTCCAATATTCAGTTTTTGGGTTTGTAAAATTTGTACAGCATTCAGTGGCTTACCGCCTGGCCATTGTAAAGTTGTGAGTATGATGACGGTATGATTGGCACAGGCAACATGTACACCATGTTTATCAATCGCAATAATTTCACCCACTTGAGTCTTTTCTGTCGTTTCAGGTGATAAGACAGAATTCCATACTCTTAAGTTATTTTGCTCATCGAGTGGGATAAATGCCACGGGCCAAGGGTTAAAAGCACGGATATTACGGTCAATGCTTATCGCATCTTGTGACCAATCAATTTGCGCTTCAGCTTTGCTAAGTTTATGTGCATAGACCGTGAAAGCTTCATCTTGTACTTCACGCTCAGCTAAATATTGCTGTAAGGTTTGTTCAGAGTGCAACACGGCAACAATTGCTTCTGCCCCTTGCAGCGCTAATTTGTCATGCAATGAGGCTGAGGTATCGGTCGCTTCAATCGGACAGTAAGTCTTATACATCATATCGCCCGTATCTAGGCCTGCCGCCATTTTCATAATGGTGACACCCGTTTCAGCATCTCCTGTGGCAATTGCACGTTGAATCGGTGCAGCACCTCGCCAACGTGGTAACAATGAACCGTGAATATTCAGGCAGCCGTATTTAGGCGTATCGAGTACCACTTGGGGCAATATGAGGCCATAAGCGGCAACCACCATCACATCGGCATTTAAATCTTTTAATTGTTGTTGTGCTGCTAAGCCTTCCTCAGTGGAAGATTTGAAGTGTAAAGGTTGATATACGGGTAAATCATGTTCCAGTGCCAACTGTTTGACTGCTGAAGCAGTCAGTTTTTGACCACGACCCGCTTTGCGGTCAGGTTGGGTGTATACCGCAACGATTTCATGTTCTGTTTTGAGTAACGCTGCCAAAGCACATGCAGCAAATTCAGGTGTACCGGCAAAGATGATTTTCACACATCAAATTCCATAGAAACTTGCGTCTATTATATGTCAAAAGCAACGCCAAGCCGAATCTACAATATGCGCTGTAACAATCATGGGATTGGTTGAATATGCGATGCAAAAAATAGCAAGGGTATTGGTGTTTTAAAACTTTTAGTTATGCAAAATTAAAAAAATATTCATGAAAGTTTTGTATTTAATCTGCTGTGTTCGGTTTATAGTAGTTTCATTAAAGCTTTCTTTGAGATCATGTGTCGGAATATAGCCTGTGTTGTTTGAATGCAGGAAAGTTGAATGCTGGTTGTCTGTTAAACACTTCGCTGTAGTATGATGTTGCCTATATTTCGACTGATTCTAGATGATCCATCAGTCTTATTTAGCCAGAGTGAATCGCAGATTCATATCAAGCACAAACTTTGTTGGAAACGCAAATGCCTGATTATCGTTCAAAAACATCAACACATGGAAGAAATATGGCTGGCGCACGTGGTTTATGGCGTGCAACAGGTATGAAAGATGAAGATTTTGGCAAACCGATTATTGCGGTGGTCAACTCTTTTACTCAATTTGTTCCTGGTCATGTGCATCTTAAAGACTTAGGTCAACTTGTGGCACGTCAAATTGAAGCGTCAGGCGGTGTAGCAAAAGAATTTAATACCATTGCAGTCGATGATGGGATTGCGATGGGACACGATGGCATGTTGTATTCATTGCCTTCACGTGACTTAATTGCAGACTCTGTGGAATACATGGTCAATGCACATTGTGCTGATGCCATGGTGTGTATTTCGAACTGTGACAAAATCACCCCAGGCATGTTGATGGCATCTATGCGCCTGAACATTCCTGTGGTGTTTGTCTCTGGCGGGCCGATGGAAGCGGGTAAAGTCAAAATTCGTGGTAATGAACATGCGATTGACCTTGTCGATGCCATGATTGTCGCGGCAGATGACAGCTTCACTGATGAAGAAGTGGCTGAATATGAACGTTCAGCTTGTCCAACATGTGGTTCATGTTCGGGTATGTTTACGGCAAACTCAATGAACTGTTTAACCGAAGCGTTGGGTCTATCGCTTCCGGGCAATGGTTCAACTTTGGCGACACATGCAAATCGTAAAAAATTATTCGAAAAAGCAGGTCAGTTGATTGTTGAACTGGCAAAACGCCATTATGAGCAAGAAGATTACAGCATTCTTCCACGTTCTATCGCGACCAAAGCAGCCTTTGAAAATGCCATGACCCTTGATATTTCAATGGGGGGGTCAACCAATACCGTTCTTCACTTATTGGCTGCTGCGAATGAGGCAGAAGTTGACTTTACCATGACTGACATTGACCGTTTGTCACGTAAAGTGCCTGTTTTGTGTAAAGTTGCGCCTGCAAAACAAGATGTGCACATGGAAGATGTACACCGTGCAGGTGGTATCATGTCAATTTTGGGTGAATTAGACCGTGCAGGCTTGTTGGATACGTCTGTACCAACTGTGCATGAAAAAACCTTAAAAGATGCTTTGGATAAATGGGATATTATCCGTACAGAAGACGAAGAAGTGTATCAGTTCTTCCGTTCAGCACCTGGTGGTGTACCGACGCAAACTGCATTCTCACAAGACCGTTACTACTCTCGTTTAGACGGTGACCGTAACAACGGTGTTATTCGTAATGCTGAACATGCTTTCTCTCAAGATGGTGGACTGGCTGTTCTTTACGGCAACATTGCCCTTGAAGGCTGTATTGTGAAAACAGCAGGTGTGGATGACTCCATCTTGAAATTCAATGGCATAGCACGTGTTTTTGAAAGCCAAGATGCTGCGGTAGAAGCGATTCTAGGTGGGAAAATTACCGCAGGTGATGTGGTGGTGATTCGTTACGAGGGCCCACGTGGTGGTCCGGGGATGCAAGAAATGTTGTATCCAACCAGTTATTTAAAATCGAAGGGTTTAGGTAAAGATTGTGCCTTACTTACCGATGGTCGTTTCTCAGGTGGATCATCTGGTCTTTCGATTGGTCACGTTTCGCCTGAAGCCGCTGAAGGTGGTGCGATTGGTTTGGTTGAAGACGGTGACCGTATTGAAATTGATATTCCAAACCGTACGATTCACTTGGCTGTGGACGAAGCAACAATGGCAGCACGCCGTGAAGTACAAGAAGCCAAAGGTTGGCAACCTGCTGAGCCGCGTCCGCGTAAAGTGTCTAAAGCCTTAAAAGCCTATGCGATGCATACTACCAGTGCTTCTAAAGGTGCGGTACGTGAAATTTAATTTGTAGTTTTTTACCGATTAGAAAGAGCACTCCATTTTGGGGTGCTTTTTTATTTAAAAGTTATTGGTTCAGCACAAGGGGATCTTAAAGGTGTGGCTCAAATTGCGGTTTATTACTTTCGGTTCGACCTACTTTTGTTTCGGCAAAAGTAGGCAAAACCATTGGTCATCCGCAAAACCTGTTTATTTTCGGCATCTAAAAGAATATCTTGAAAAAACAGTCCATTTAATAGGCAACTACTTCGTCTTGCGCTGCAAATAAAAGCAATGCTTTTATTCTTGCTCAGGTTGCGGATGACGTTTCCGTGTATCCAACAACAGGATAGATTCAGGATAAAAATATTAAGACTATTAAGAGATTAGCGGTTATTGACTCGAAAGCCTCATTGTACTTTCATGTGTCGCTTACTTTCTATACACTAAAAATAGAAAAAATTGCCAAGACCGTAGAGCAATACGCAGCCACCGCCAAGGAAAAATACAATGAGTAAAGACAATATCCGCGAACATTCGGCTCCTGTTTATGAAGGCATTGAAAATGCGCCTGCACGCTCTATGATGCGTGCCACAGGCTTTAAAGATTCGGACTTTACTCGTCCTTTTGTTGGTATTGCTTCGACATGGGCCAATGTCACGCCATGTAATATGCATATTAATGAACTGGCACGTGAGGCTGAGAAAGGGGTCAATCAGGCAGGTGGGAAAGGCATTATTTTTAATACCATCACCATTTCAGATGGCATTTCTAACGGCACCGAAGGCATGAAGTATTCATTGCTGAGCCGTGAAATTATTGCAGATTCGATAGAAGCCGTGGTGGGCTGTCAGGCCTATGATGGTGTAATTGCGATTGGTGGTTGTGACAAAAATATGCCGGGCTGCATCATGGGCTTAGCCCGTTTAAATCGTCCAGGTTTATTTGTTTATGGTGGGACAATCAAGCCAGGTGCAGGACATACCGATATGATTTCTGTCTTTGAAGCCGTGGGTCAACACGCCAAAGGTGAAATCAGTGCGATTCAAGTCAAACAGATTGAAGAAGTCGCGCTACCGGGGCCGGGTTCTTGTGGCGGTATGTACACTGCAAACTCGATGGCTTCTGCGATTGAAGCTTTGGGCATGAGTTTACCGGGTTCATCGGCACAAGAAGCGGTTTCCGATGAGAAGCGGATCGACTGTCAGAAAGCAGGCGAAGCCGTAATGAATTTGCTGCGTTTAGATATTAAACCGCGCGATATCATGACTAAAGCCGCGTTTGAAAACTCAATTAAAGTGCTGATTGCTTTGGGCGGTTCGACCAATGGGGTGCTGCACTTACTGGCGATGGCACATACCGCTGGGGTTGAACTGAGTTTGGATGATTTTGTCCGTATCGGACAAGATATTCCCGTAGTGGCAGATGTACGTCCTTCTGGTCAATATCTGATGTCAGAGCTGATTGCGATAGGAGGCATTCAACCACTGATGAAGCGAATGTTGGATGCTGGCATGCTCGATGGTTCATGTCTAACTGTCACAGGAAAGACCTTGGCGGAAAATTTAGCCGAGGTTGATGACTACCCCGAAGGTCAACAGATTATCCTACCGTTTGATGCCCCGATTAAAAAAGACTCTCACTTGGTGGTGCTCAAGGGTAATTTGTCTCCAACAGGTGCTGTGGCTAAAATTACAGGTAAAGAAGGCTTGTATTTTGAAGGGCCAGCACGGGTCTTTGAAGGTGAAATTGGTGCCATGCGCGGCATTTTAGATGGTGAAGTTCAAGCAGGTGAGGTGGTGGTGATCCGTGGTGAAGGCCCTAAAGGTGGACCAGGTATGCCAGAAATGCTGAAACCGACTTCAGCAATTATTGGTAAAGGTCTGGGCAAATCTGTGGCGCTGATTACCGATGGTCGTTTTTCTGGAGGCAGTCATGGTTTTGTGATTGGGCATGTGACCCCTGAAGCCTATGAAGGTGGTCCAATTGGTCTTGTTCAGAATGGAGATCGTATCTCGATTAATGCCGAAACGCGGGAAATGACTTGGCATGTTTCTGAACAAGAAATCGCTGCACGGCAAAACCGTTGGGTCAAGCCAAAACCGAATTATACCCACGGTGCGCTAGCGAAGTTTGCTAAACTGACCACCGGAGCCGAAAAGGGTGCAGTGACTGATTTAAATTTAGAACTGTAAGCTATCGGGAAGGATTGAACATTTTGTCTTGAATTATGTTACGTTTTGCTCAAGACTTATTGTATTTTAAGACATTCTGTTCACCATATTGGTCATTTTCTGCGGGTTGGAAACAACATCACTCGCTCTTTTTACATTAGAGGCAACTCATGTCACTGTTACGCCGTTGGTTTGATCCGATCCGATCGAGATGGTTTTATCAAAAACCAACTCGTCAAGAGGTATTGCCTACGGAGCATGGGCTCAATATTCATTTGCGTTTAGACGATGTTTATAGCTATTTGGCTGTGCAGCAGTTGCCACAATTAGAAGAAATTTTAAGTGATGAACTTAAACCCCTCAAAGTCATTATTTCCAGTCAAGCTCCCGAGCCACCGAATCACATGTCGGCGCAAGAATGGCAACACTATTGCTTGAACGATGCACAGATTTTATCGAAACAGCACCGATTCAGTTTCCACGAAACCCCTGAACAGCCGTCACAAGAAGCCTTGGCGCAGGCGGAAACTATTTTAAGAAATACTCCGCTACAAGGTCAGGATTTTCTCTATTTACTCGAAGATGTGTTTCATATGCTGTGGCAGAAGCAGTATGGCAAGTTGCGCACGTTATATGCCATGGCGAGTAAACATCATCAAGAACAGCACTTTCCAGAGCGGGTATTTAATGATGATGCCGTCCTTGCCAGTTATTTTGAATTTTCAGACCGTAAATATCATGCAGTAGATGATCTGCTGCGTCTAACCCGCCGTTTAAAGCAACAAAAATTACTGACAGGCAATCCGATTTTTCTCATCAATCATATTGAATGGCGCGAGCATTCAATTAGTGATGCAGAAGAACTGAATGAAATTCAAGCACTTGATCCAGAGTTAGATTTATATATTGCGTTAGAAGATCCGATTTCATGGTTGTTATTGGCCTATATTAAAGAGGAATTGGCAGATTATTATAATATTCAGTTGACCGTGTACCCACTCAGTTATCATGGGCGAGACTGGTTTGACTGGAGCTTGGCAACCCGTTTATCTAAACGGACAGAAGTGGCATTTACCCCATTTTGTCGTCCGACCAAAGAAGCTACTTATGCGATGGCACAGCTGTATTATCGTGTGCCTGAAGAGCAGCGGATTGCAGCCATGCACCGTATTTTGCAAGCGGTATGGACCCAAGGCAAAGATTTGTCCTTTAAGGCACATTATCAAGAATTGCAACGAGAATTGGGGCTGGAGTTACAGGAAGTAAAGCAAGAGGATATTCAAGCCAAGTTGAAAGAAAACGATGTCCTGTGTGAAATGAAGTCACAACCTGATTTTCCTGTGCTCGAATTACGTATCGATGGGCAAAGTTATACCTTTAATAGCTTATATCGGGTCTGGATGATTGAAAGTATTTTCAGTAATGTGTTAGAAGAAAAATATAAAATTGAAAATGAAGCGGATTCCTCCAGCTTAACACCAGAAGATAAAACTAATGCAGAAAGAGAAATGTGATTCGCTCGAGCAAGTTCGAGATAAAATTGATCTGATTGATCAGCACCTGATTGAATTAATTACTACCCGACAGTTTTATGTCGATCAGGCGGTGCGTTTTAAGCGCACTGAACATGAAGTGCAATCGCCAGAGCGGGTTGAACAGGTGATTGCTAAAGTTCGTAAACAGGCGGCACAACAGGGCACTGATCCAGACTTAATTGAACAGATTTATCGGGAAATGATTCAGCATTTTATTCGCCGTGAACTCAAAGAAATTCGCCCTTAAATCATTTTTTATTTAATTTTTCTTAAAAAATTAGGCGTGCTAAATAGTGCGCTTGGGTTTCTTTTGGGCTTAAAATTGAATAGTATGTGTAATATTATAACATATCTATTTATTTCTTCATGTCTGCACTTTCTCAACGCCTACAGGCGATTGATGCACTGCGAGGTCTAGTCATTCTAATTATGATGGTCGACCACGTGCGTGAAACCTTTTATTTACACCATCAAGTTCCCGATCCAATGCGTATTGAGGAAACGGAAGCCAGTTTGTTCTTTAGCCGAATTTTGGCGCATTTGTGTGCTCCTGTTTTTGTGGTTTTGACGGGATTATCGGCATATTTATATCAAGCGAAACACAACAGCTTGAGTATGACGCGAGAATTTTTGCTTAAACGTGGTTTATTTTTAGTGATACTTGAATTGTTGGTGATCAATTTTGCATGGACAGGACAGTTCCCACCGCACGTGATTTATCTGCAAGTGATTTGGGCAATTGGGATCAGCATGATTGTTTTAGCGCTGTTGATTGGATTGCCACAGAGAATTTTGTGGTTGATTGCTGTATTGATTATTTTTGGGCATAACCTATTGGATCAGGTTTCTTTGCAACAAATGCCAATTTTACAGCCGATTTGGTTGATTTTACATGAGCGTGGTTGGATTGAATGGGGGGAATTCCTCAAACTTCGTACTTCTTATCCTGTACTGCCTTGGATTGGGGTAATTTTGCTGGGTTATTCTATTGGGGCAACTATTTTTCAAGCGCAGATAACACCACAACGAAGAACGACATATTTATGGACATTTGGCTGTAGCAGCGTTGTTGGATTTCTAATCCTCAGAATATTGAATGTATATGGTGATAGTGCATGGTTACAGATGTCGACGCCACTGCAAACTTTAATGAGTTTTTTTAACCTGACCAAGTATCCGCCGTCCTTATTGTTTATTTTATGGAATGTTGGCTTGGGGTTGTTACTGCTTGTGGCGTTGGAAAAAGTGCAACAGCAGGCATGGGCACGTCCCTTAATTATTTATGGCTCAGTACCGATGTTCTTTTATATTGTGCATTTATTTGTTTTAAAACTACTGTATGTGGTTGCTGTGGCGCTTTGGGGACAGAATCATGGTGACTACTTTGGGGTAAATCAGGTCTCCACCCTTTGGTGGATTGCGATTATTCTGTGCATCGTGCTTTATCCATTGATGCGGTGGTTTTCTAAATTTAAGCATCAAAATAATCAGATACCATTTTTAAAATATCTATAGTTTTTGAAATTACATAAAAAACCCTTCACAGATGAAGGGTTTTTTATATTGTAAAAGTAGGCTTTTACATGAATTTAACGCCTTGTTGGCCCGCAGGAGTCACTTTGAAGATTTCCACTTCAAACGTAATATTTTTACCCGCCAATGGATGATTAAAATCCACTTCGGTAACGTCATCACCCACGGTTTTCACCACGCCATACAGGCTTTGTTTGGCTTTGTCTTCAAATTCGATCATGTGGCCTTCAATAGGACGCTGTTCAAATTTCACCGTGTCAAACTTTTGGACATTTTCAGGGTTCCATGGCCCAAACGCATCTTCTGGTGGAAGGCTGACGGTACGACGGTCACCTGCACGTAGACCAAACAAGGCTTTTTCAAAGCCTGGGAGTAAACTGCCATCGCCCATCACCAAGCTGACCGGTTCAGCACGGCTACGGGTGTTGTCAATTTCTACACCATTTTCAATGGCAACGGAAAAATGAAGATCAACCTTCGAACCTTGTTCAATACGGGTTTCTTCATTTGGATTAATAATTTCATTCATGGTGTTGCGCATCCGCACGTTGAATTCGATGTTTTTCTAAGAAAAACGTATCTATAAGCAGCAAAATGGTACCCAAAGTAATGGCACTGTCGGCAAGGTTAAAGGCAGGGAAGTGGCTATTGTTGTAATAGACATGAATAAAATCGACCACGTAACCTAAGGTCACGCGATCAATTAAATTCCCTACAGCACCGCCTAAAATCAGCGCAATTGCCATGGGTAAAATCGTGACGTGCTTTGGCATACGCATTAACCAAAACACAAAAATCACTGAAACCAAGGCTGCAAGTGAGGTAAAGAAATAACGTTGCCAGCCGCCTGCATCGGACAAGAAACTAAAGGCTGCGCCATAGTTATGTAACAAAGTCCAATTTAAAAAAGGCAGTACAGGTACCGGATCTGCATAGTTCAAGTGTGTAGACGCAATCCATTTCGTCCATTGATCTAACACAATCGCCAAAATGGATAACCCCACCCACAGCAAATTGTGTGGGTAGAATTGAAACAGGCCCGCTTTCTGTTGTGGATTAGGCATATTTTCTCTCTTCGCCTTGACCAGTAGGGAGGTTAATAATACAACGTGCACACAGACCTGGATGTTCGTGATGTGTATTCACATCAGGAAGAACATGCCAACAACGCGCACATTTTTCACCTTCCGCAGCTGAGACTTTCACGCGTAAACCATCTAGATCGGCTTCTTGACCTTGAGTTGCATCAAAGACGTGAACTTGTACTTGAGATGTGATCAGTACGAAGCGAAGTTCATCGCCTAGGCGATCTAGTACCGCTTTCAAGCCTTCATTTGCCCATAATTCAACTTTGGCAGAGAGATTAGAACCTACCAGTTTTTCGTTTCGTGCAACTTCAATATGCTTGTTCACCGCAGATTTTACGGTAATCAAGGTTTGCCAATCTGCTTCTGACAATAAGTTTGCAGTCGACGCCACAGGAATATCGTACCATTCCGCGGTGAATACATATTTCTCAGTTTGTTCTGGAATCAGTGGCCATGCTTCTTGTGCAGTAAAGCTCAAGATTGGTGACATCCAACGAACAAAAGCTTGCACCAAGTGATACAGCGCAGTTTGTGCCGAATGACGCGCTTGCGAGTCTGCTTTGGTGGTGTACTGACGGTCTTTGATGATGTCGAGGTAGAAACCACCCAAGTCGTTAATACAGAAGTTAGTCAAGGCATTGGTGACGATATGGAAGTTCATATCTTCATAGGCTTGTTGAATGGTTTTCTGTACATCCGCTGCACGTTGCAAGATGTATTGATCCAGTGCAATCAATTGATCGACAGGCAGGGCATCCGTCGATGGTTTGAAACCATTCAAGTTCGCCAATAAGAAACGCAGTGTGTTACGAATACGACGGTAACCGTCTGATGCACGGTTAAAGATTTCTTTACCTGCGGTCATTTCATAACGGTAATCGGCTGATGCAATCCAGAAACGTAAACCATCTGCACCCATATCTTTAATGATGTCTTGTGGGGTGATGATGTTGCCCAAAGACTTCGACATCTTACGACCTTTCTCATCCACCACGAAACCGTGGGTCAACAAGCCTTTGTACGGCGCACGTTGATTGATGGCAATAGAAGTCAACAATGAAGACTGGAACCAACCACGGTGCTGGTCTGAACCTTCAAGATACAAATCTGCTGGATCGGTCAGTTCTTCACGCTCACGCAGGACGGCATAGTGCGTTGTGCCTGAGTCGAACCACACGTCTAAGGTGTCACGTACGCAGTTATACTGTTCTGCTTCATCACCGATAAAGTCTTTGGCGTCACGGTTATACCATGCGTCAATGCCTTCTTGTTCGATCAGTAAAGCCACTTCTTCGATTAATTCTGCTGTACGCGGGTGTAACTCATTAGTATCTTTATGTACGAAGAATGGGATTGGCACACCCCACGTACGCTGACGTGAGATACACCAGTCTGGACGACCTTCGATCATGGCTTGAATACGGTTTTTACCCCAATCAGGCACAAAGCTAATCTCGTTTTCAATGGCGTTCAATGCACCTTGGCGTAAACCTTTGGCATCCATGCTGATAAACCATTGTGGTGTCGCACGGAAGATAATTGGGGTTTTGTGGCGCCAGCAGTGTGGGTAGCTATGCTTGATTGGCTTATGCGCCCACAGCTTGCCTGCCTCGCCTAAAGTGGCAATGATTTGTGGGTTGGCTTTGTAAATATGCTCGCCTGCAAAAATTGGAGAAGTTGGTAAGTAGATACCATTTCCGCCAACAGGATTGTCAACTTTTAAGTTATAGAGTAAGCCAACTTTATAGTCGTCCACACCATGACCTGGGGCAGTATGCACCGCACCCGTACCGCTGTCTGCGGTCACGTGTTCACCTAAAATTACAGGGACTTGGCGCTCTGCGATCAGTGGGTGTTGCAGGCGGACATGCTCAAGTTTATTGCCTGTGAACTCGGCCAAGACTTCAACGCTGTTAAAACCATAACGTTCAGTGGCAGATTCAACTAAGTTTTTCGCCAAGATAAAATTTTGCGGCTCTTTTTCTTCACCACGTGCTTTAACCAGTTGATATTCAAGTTCAGCATGTAAAGCAACGGCTTGGTTGGCAGGTAAAGTCCAAGGTGTCGTAGTCCAGATCACGATGTCTGTGCGGTCAGCAACTTCTACGCCTAGACGTGCAGAAAGGTCTGCCAAATCAACGACAGTAAAACCTACGTCAATGGCATCTGATTTTTTATCTTCATATTCAACTTCAGCTTCAGCCAAAGCCGAACCACAATCTAAACACCAGTTCACAGGTTTAAGACCAGGTTCGATGTGACCTGCTTTGGCAATTGCACCCACTGAACGTACGATGTCTGCTTCTTGTTTGAAGTTCATGGTCAAGTAAGGATTGTCCCAATCCCCAAATACACCCATACGCACAAAGTCTTTTTTCTGTAATTCGACTTGGGTGTAAGCATATTCGCGACACGCTTTACGGAAGGTTGAAGCATCGACTTTTACGCCGACCTTACCAACTTTTTCTTCCACTTTTAGTTCAATCGGTAGACCGTGACAGTCCCAACCTGGTACGTAAGGAGCATCAAAACCATCCATGACTCGGCTTTTAATAATAATGTCTTTTAAGACTTTATTGACCGCATGACCTAAATGGATTTGACCATTGGCATATGGAGGGCCGTCATGCAAGACATACTTTTTCTTGCCAATACGCGACGCACGAATCTGCTGATAAATGTTGTCGGCATACCACTCTTCTAACCATTTTGCTTCACGTACTGCAAGGTTTGCTTTCATTGCAAATTCAGTACCTGGGAGGTTGAGTGTGGCTTTATAATCCACTGCATTTTCAGGAGTTTGCTTATCGCTCATGCAAGATATCTTCCAATTTTATCAGGGTTTAGACTGACGCGTTTTACATAAAATTTTTCGGTGTTTAAAAGGGAAAAGTTGGGTTGTTATGGCGAAACTCAAGTAGTTTCTCCACATCATCATCAATTCCCGCTTTCAGTGCTTCCAGCGAAGGGTAGTTCTTTTCACCATGTAAGTAGTTCAAGAAAGTTACCCGCATTAACAAGCCATACAGATTAGCAGAAACATTAGGGAAATGTACTTCTAATCGCCATTCTGGATGCTCTTGTTTGATGGCAGGTCGGGTGCCGACATGCCCCGCACCAAACAAAGCCGTTTCCTGATAACCCAGAACTCCTTTTTGTTCAGGATTCTCTTGCACAACTTTGTCTTGTAAAGCAGTGGTTTCACAAATCACATCGACGCCATATATGCCGTTTAAACAGGGTTTATGACGGTTGAGGCGCACATTAATCGTTGGAAAATCGAGGGTTCGTCCAATTTGGTCGCCATATTGCACACGACCTGTGATGCTATAAGGCCGTCCTAATAACTGTGCCGCGAGTGCTAAATTACCTTCTGCAAGGGTTTGACGAATACGGGTTGAACTGACACGTTCGCCTTCAAGTGCAATGGTTTGTAAATTATGGACATCAAAACCGTAATTTTTCAGGAATTCACTATTGCCTTGACGGTTTTTGCCAAAGTGAAAGTCATCGCCCAAGATTAGGCTTTGTGCATTCAGTTGGTCTTTTAAAATACTGGCAAATGCTTCTGCGCTTAAGCTACGGAAGGTATTGTCGAACTTGGCAACGGCAATATAGTCCACGCCCAATTCAGTTAAATATTCCACTTTTTCACGGAGTGAGCTAATGCGTGGCGGTGCCTCATAACCTTGAAAAAATTCTAAAGGCTGTGGCTCAAAAATCATGACTAAAGATTTGAGTTGTTGTTGTGCAGCAACCTGTTTCAGTTGCTGAATCATCGCTTGATGTCCTAAATGGACGCCGTCAAAATTACCAATGGTCACAGCAGTTAGAGGTAATTGAAAGTCTGGCGCTAAAGCATTCAGGCGGAGCAGCTTCATGGGCTAATCAATAAATGAAAAATAATCAGGCTTATATATTGCCATATTCTTGAGCATTCGTCTTGTTGTTGTGTTTTTACCCAGAAAAATTTATTGATCTATGATCCTTATATCATAAAAACTGATTGTTAAAATGAATAATAATCAATTTTATTTATTTATAGTGTGTTGTAATATCAATATAACTTCTTAATTTGGGTTGACGCCGTATGAACAAGCCCTTTCATCAGTTGCCACAATGGCATGATGTGATCCGTCAGTTCACACCGAACTGGTTTACCGTCTGCATGGGTACCGGTATTTTGTCGATTGTATTGGCAGAATTTAGTGTCTTTCATCCTGTGTTTTGGCAATTCGGTGCAGGGTTGTGGTGGTTGAATGGGCTGCTTTTTACTTTGTTTAGCAGTTTATATGCTTTGCGTTGGTTGCTGTACCCGCAGGAAGCCAAACAGATTTTTGCCCATCCCAGTATGAGTTTATTTTTAGGTACCATTCCAATGGCATTAGCGACACTGATTAATGGTGCCTTGAAATATGGGGTAGTGCTGTATGGTACAGCCATAATTGGTATTGCAGAGTGGTTGTGGTATCTCGACGTATTGATGGCCGCGATAGTGGCGTTTGTGGTGCCATTTTGTATGTTCAGTTGTCAGCGCCATCAATTACAACAGATGACCGCAGTTTGGTTACTTCCGATAGTTGCCTGTGAGGTAGCAGCAGCTTCGGGCGCAGTGTTGTTACAGCATTTGCCAGTAACTCCTCATGCCGTGGGTATTCTATTTGGCAGCTATATTTTGTGGGGCATTTCAGTTTTTCCTGCCATGCTGATTTTGGGCATTTTATTTTTACGATTGGCCCTGCACCAATTGCCAAGTCAGGAATTGGCCATGACAGGCTGGTTGGCGGTCGGACCGATTGGCACAGGCGCATTGGCATTATTACTTTTGGGTGAGCAGGCTACACGCTTACTGCATGCAACACATTTCATTGGACTGGGTGAGTTTCTCCATCAGGCAGGGTTTTTGAGCAGTTTGTTGCTACTTGGTTTTGGAGTGTGGTGGTTAGGAATAGCGATCATGATTACCCTGAAACATGCAGGTTCACATTTGATTTTTAATTTAGGCTGGTGGGGCATGACTTTCCCATTGGGCGTATTCAGTTTGGCAACGTTACAGCTTGCCCAACAATTGCAGCTTCATTGGTTACTGAATATAGGCTATGGCTTGGCAATCTTGTTGATGCTGTTATGGGGATTGGTTATGAGCAAAACTGTGGCTGGGTTTTATGCAGGACGACTTTTCTTTTCACCGTGTTTAAACCTCTATCTGCAACAAAAATAAAGTTGCACAGCACGGGCTAAAAAACTCATTGAGAGATAGAGGATGACAGAATTTGCACACAGTGTGGTTTTGATTTTTAATAGCACCGTTCTGATTTTGAGTAGATGCGATGAAATCCTCTTTGGCGCTGATTATGGCTTTACCAAATGAATCGAAAGGTTTATTTGAACAAGCTCAGATTGATGTGCATTACAGTGGCATTGGCAAGGTCAATGCAGCGTTTAAAGCTTTTGAGGTGATTCAGGCGACAGGCTGTAAAACTTTATTAAACCTTGGTAGTGCAGGCAGTTCGCACTTTGACCGTCATGCCTTGGTTGAAGTGACCAGCTTCGTACAGCGTGATATGGATGTATCTCCGCTCGGCTTTGAAGTCGGGGTGACGCCGATGGATCACGATCATCCTGGGGCAATTGACCTAGAACCTTTTTTTTCCCATTTACCGAAAGGTGTATGTGGTACAGGGGATAGTTTTGAAGTGGGGCAGCCAAAAGTCCCATGTAATTTGGTCGACATGGAAGGCTATGCGATGGCTAAAGTGTGTAAAAAACTGGGGGTGCGTTTAATTTCGGTAAAATATATCACCGATGGTGCAGACGACAGTGCACATCTCGACTGGGAAGAAAATTTAATGCTTGGGGCGAAAAAGTTATTGTCTTTATATCAGTCTATTACGACTTAATTGGCTCGGCGACCATAGATGGCTATGGTCGTATGCCAAAATCAATATAGGGCTTAGTGGTGTTGCTCACGCGGTAGAATACCGTATAGCATCATATGGACGGTATGTTGAATCACGCGTTGTTGCATACTGCGGTTGCGTAAAGTTTTACCAGTCACCATTTCCATTTGAGTCGCAAAGTCGGCATAGTTTTGGGTCACTGCCCAGATATTGAGAATGAGCAATTCAGGATCAATATCTGCTGAAATTTTCCCTTGTTCTTGCCACATGCTAATGACCTTAGCTTTGCGTTTGACCAGTTTTTTTAGTGGACCTTTTAAGATCTCTAAAATATGCGGTGCACCTTGGATAATTTCTAAGGCAAATAAACGTGATGCTTTTGGCTGAGTGCGCGACAGTTCAATTTTCTGCATTAAATAATTGGTAATTGCTTCCGTCGGTTCAAGCTCTGCTTCTAGTATTTGCAGTGGCGCTAACCATTTTTGTAAAACGGTCGTCAGCACTTCCACATACAGTGCTTCTTTATTTTCATAATAGTAAAAAATGTTCGACTTATGCATTTCTGCAAGTTGAGCAATTTCATCTAAACTAGCCCCGTTAAATCCATATAAGGAAAAAACATCAAGTGCGGCATTCAGCAATTGATGGCGCTTTTGAGTACTCTTTTTTTGTTCCATTCGTAGCTTTAAAAAATTCAGGGAAGGTCAAATTGTACGGCAAATCATCAGATTTGTGCATCAACAAATCAGGTAATTTGATGAAATCGCGTATTTTACGGATAAAAAAACACTGCTCGATTTCATATTCATTCCATTAAAAAAAACAAAAGGATAACTAAAGACCAAAATGCATCAATTTGGATCATTTTTTATTTTAAATGTGACAGTTTGATGACAGTTCGGCGCATGCCTTCGATCGCATCAACTTCGAGTTTTTACGCCAAGCTTGGGGTTAAGCTTGGCGTAAAAATATCATTTAAGTGGCGAGAACGGCATTCAAGACTTGCTGTTCAAGTTCAGCGAAATGTAGATTTTTTTCACGTGGGCGGGGTAAGTTAACCTGAAATTGACGGGCAATATGGCCTTTGTCGAGTAGAATAATACGGTCGGCCAGTTGTACGGCCTCACTAACGTCATGGGTCACTAAAACGGCAGTAAAACCCTGTTCTCGCCATAGCTTTTCAATTAGATTCTGCATTTCTAATCGAGTTAAGGCATCGAGAGCACCAAGCGGTTCATCTAATAACAATACACGGGGTTGATGAGAGAGCGCGCGTGCGAGTGCGGTACGTTGGCGCTGGCCGCCTGAAAGTTGCGCAGGCCAAAGAGGCGCCTTTTCTTTTAAACCCACTTTTTCTAATAAGGCAGTGGCTTGGGCATGTGCGTCTTTATGGAGACCAAGCTGTACATTCTGTTCAATACTACGCCAAGGCAGCAGACGTGGGTCCTGAAACATGACCCGAATATCGTCACTGGTAATGCCTTCACGCAAATGGCGTGCCGATTTAAATTTAATTTCGCCGTAACTCGGTTGTTCTAAGTCAGCAATCAGTCTTAATAAGGTACTTTTGCCACAACCACTCCGTCCAACAATGGCAAGAAACTCTCCAGGTTGAATATGGAGATCTAAATCTTCAAGAACTTTGACATCACCATAAAACTTATAGAGTTGTTCAATCAGAATTTCTGCGCCAATTACGGCATTTGGTTGGATATCTGACTGTGGTGATGGTGGGTGTTGAATCTGTTCAGCAACATGCTGACCAATACTGAGATCTGTCATCTTCGGCTCCTTATTTTTGATAGCCTGGGTGCCAGCGCAATAAGTATTTTTCTAAACTGACTGCTAGCACATCTGCCAGTTTACCTAATAGGGCATAGAGTAAGATGCCGACCAGAACCACATCAGTCTGTAAAAATTCACGTGCATTCATGGTCATATAGCCAATGCCTGCTTGGGCAGAAATGGTTTCCGCGACAATGAGTAAGACCCAAACTAAGCCAAGAGCAAAACGTAAGCCGACTAAAATGGAGGGCATCGCCCCAGGTAAAATAATATTTTTATACAGTTCCCATCGGCTGAGACCGTAGCTTTTTCCCATTTCAATCAGTTGGGGATCGACCGAACGAATGCCGTGGTAGGTGTTGATATAAATTGGGAAAAATACCCCAACCGCCACCAAAAACAGTTTTGCAGTTTCATCAATGCCAAACCAGAGAATCACCAATGGAATCAAGGCGAGGGCAGGGATATTGCGGATCATCTGCAAGGTGGTATCGAGTAGGGTTGAGGCTGTTTTGGATGAGCCGTTGAGTAAGCCCAACAACAACCCTAAGCCACCACCGATAGCCAGCCCTAATAAGGCACGTCCTGCGCTGACTTTGACATGATGCCAAAGCTCACCACTGATGAGTAAATGCCAGAATGCACTGACCACTGCTGTAGGTGCAGGTAAAATGCGACTCTGTAGCAGACCTGTACTGGATGCAATTTGCCAGATCAGAATCAGTAAAAAAGGGAACAACCAAGGCAGCAAACGCTGCCCAAAGTTTGTTCCACGTGAAACTTTCCGTTTTGGGAAAGTTTCAGCCGTAGTTATTTTGGACATTAGGCAGGCTCCTTAATTGGACGTGAAACCGTGGTCTGATTCGGCACATAATTATTGGCGACAATTTCTCCAAAAGGTCCAGTCAGATTTGGTTGCGACAATTTTTTGCGCGTTTCAAGTGGCAAGAGTGGGAAAACCAATTCAGCAAAACGAATAGATTCTTCCAAGTGCGGATAGCCAGAAAAAATAAAGGTGCTGATGCCCAAATCTGCATATTCCTGAATTCGATCTGCCACAGTTTGTGGGTCACCTACCAAAGCTGTACCTGCTCCGCCACGTACCAGTCCAACCCCTGCCCATAAGTTTGGTGATACTTCAAGTTTGCTACGATCACCATTATGCAGTTCAGCCATACGACGCTGTCCCACAGAGTCCATTTGCTTAAACTTTTGTTGTGCCGCAGCAATGGTCGCATCATCGACATATTGAATCAGCTCATCGGCCGCTTTCCAGGCTTCTTCGTTGGTTTCACGCACAATCACATGCAGACGAATACCGTAGTTAAGTTGGCGTCCTTTTGCTGCGGCTTTCGCGCGGACATTTTCAAGTTTTTCTTTGACTGCTGCGGGTGGTTCACCCCAAGTTAAATAGGTATCAACCTGTTCGGTTGCTAGTTCAACCGCTGCTTCTGAAGAACCACCAAACCATAAAGGTGGGTAGGGCTGTTGCACTGGCGGGTAAAGTAGTTTGGCATCATCAACTTTTAAGTGTTCTCCATGAAAACTGAAAGATTCGCCTGTATGTGAACGGGTTAGAATCTCACGCCAGATTTTGGTGTATTCACTGGCAGTTTCATAACGGGTGGCATGGTCTTCATAAATGCCATCACCTTTAAGCTCTTGTTCGTCACCACCCGTCACCAGATTTAACAAGACACGTCCATTGGATAAACGGTCAAACGTGGCAGCCATACGCGCAGCTAATGCAGGTGTAGTCACTCCTGGGCGTAATGCCACTAGAAACTTCAGATTTTTGGTTGCATCAATCAAACTGGCAGCCGTAATCCATGGATCTTCACATGAACGTCCCGTTGGGATCAGCACACCTTCATAGCCTAAATTGTCCACTGCAACTGCAATTTGCTTCATATAAGCATGATCGACTTGGCGTGCGCCTTTGCTGGTTCCTAAATAACGACTGTCACCATGGGTGGGAATAAACCAGAAAATTTTCATTATCAATATCCTTACAATTTCTACAGATTAGTGGGTTTTAGGTGCTGCCCAAACGGTGGTTTGAACTTGAATGTTTTTCGGAATCAATTGAACCTGTTGGAACAGATCTGCGATTTGTTGCTGCGCTTGTACCACTTCAGGGGTTAGGGTCTGAATTGGCGATGGTTTCAGGCGTTTATCAATTACACGTTGGGCAATTGAAGTCTGTAAACCTGTACTTTGGGTATAGACGGTTAAGGCTTGCGGCTGATTTTTTAATACCCATTGATCGGCCTGATTCAAGCCATGTAAAAACTGTGCAGTCGCTTGAGGATGTGCCGCGATGAATTTTGGGTTACCAATATAAAAGGAGTAGGTTTTTGGGAAAGCGGTCCCATCAATCAGCACTTTGGCATGTGCATCTTGCTCCGCCGCACTGAGGTAGGGTTCCCAAATGGACCAAGCATCAATCGACTGTTTGTCAAAGGCAGCACGTGCATCGGCAGGGGGTAACCAAATCGGTTGAATATCTTGCCAACTTAAGCCAGCTTTTTGCAAAACTTTGGCGAGTAACTCATGCGCACTTGAACCTTTCTGTACCGCAATGCGTTTGCCTTTTAGCTCTTGAATGGACTGTATACTGCTACTTTGGGGAATCAGTAATGCCTGAGAGTTGGCAGGTACTAGCTCATAACCGACATAACTTAAGTCTTTACCTGCTGCTTGAGCAAAAATGGGAGGAGTATTGCCTACGGCACCAAAATCAACAGCGCCTACAGCTAGAGCTTCTAACATTTGTGGACCCGCAGGGAACTCTTTCCATTCAATTTTGGCGTGAGGAAATTCCTGTTCAAACAACTTTTGCTGACGTGCTACCAACAAATTTAGGGAAGATTTTTGGTAGCCAATAGAAAGTGTATCTACCGATTCAGCTTTATTTTGGGTGGCAGCTTGGGTCTGACTCGATTCAGATTTTTGGCAAGCACTCAGCGCAAGGCTCAGTGCAGTAATGCCAACGAAAGTTATTGTTTTAAGGGCGTTCATTTTTGCTATTCCTCATTATTATGGTGTCGCTTTTAAGAGCGCAGTTTGAATGTCAATTTTGTTTGGAATCAGCTTTTGTTGATAAAAAGCGTCTGCGACAAATTGCTGTTGTTTTGCCACTTCTTCAGAAATAGGTTGAACTCCAAATCCCATGCGAGAAATCGAACGGTTTAAGACTTCGACGGGCAAACCAGTCGGTTGTTGTAACAACTGAGCAGCCTGTTGCTGATGCTGTGATACCCAAGTGGTGGTCTGATTTAATTCATTGACCACTGTTTTTAAAATGTCAGGATGTTGTTGTGCAAATTTGCGATCTGCTAAGTAAAACTGATGGTTGTTGACTAGATTTTTACCCGTTGCGAGTACACGTGCCCCAAGCTGTTGCTCGGCTGCGGCAAAGAACGGGTCCCAAATGACCCATGCATCGACTGCACCGCGTTCAAAGGCGGCACGAGCATCCGCAGGTGGAAGGTATACCACTTCAATATCAGAGAGTTTGAGCTGGTTGGCTTCAAGGACTTTTAATAGTAAATAATGTACGTTTGAGCCTTTGTTCAGCACTACACGCTTACCTTTCAAATCTTGAATGGTTTTTATGTTCGAGCTTTTCGGCACAATTAGGGCTTCAGCTTGTGGTGCGGGTGGTTGATTGGCGAGGTAAACTAAATTCGAATTGGCAGCTTGGGCAAAAATAGGTGGTGCTTCACCTGCTTCCCCCAACGCTACACTACCCACATTTAGCCCTTCCAGTAATTGTGGACCTGCTGGAAATTCGACCCATTTCACCTGTACGCCTTGTGCTGCCAAAGCTTGCTCTAAAGTGCCACGTGCTTTCACAATCGGTAAGATGCCGTACTTTTGAAAACCAATATTTAAAGTCGTGGTTTCAACTTTTTTCGGGGTACAGCCTGCCATGAGCATGCTACCTGCCACAACAGTCAAAAGAATCCATGGACGTGTTGAAGTAAAATATGGCTTGCTCATGTTCGATGTGCTCCGCAATGAATAAATGCTGATATAAGGTTGAGCAGATACGCTATAGCGCTTTCTTTTGCGAAAAAAATAAAAAAACAGGGATTGATCATGAAAAAAAAAGATAAATAAAAAAATGCAAAACTTAGCGTTAAATCTGATTTAGAGGAAAAATAGAATATCAATTTGTATTTATTTAATTTATTGAAAATATTAGATTTATTTTGTAATTAATGTATTTGTATAAGTTTATGCTGTAGTGGAATATAGCTTTCAGCCTGAATTAGCACACCAGACGATATACATTGCATAAATGCTGCTAAGGCGATGGCACATGAATAGGTGAATGCTCGGATGCAAAGATCAATCTTAGATAGACTTTACCTCGCCTTTTGTGAGCTGGGTAAAGTCATTGTGATTCAGGTGAAATGTTCTTGAAATGGGTAAAGCGACTTAAATTCGCTTTTTAAACACTAAAGAATTGCGCTGATAGTTGTACAACGCCTGACGTGCATTGGGTAAATCATCGACATTGGCGGTTTCAAAGCCATGCTCTAAAAACCAGTGCGCTGTTCGTGTGGTCAGGACGAACAACTGTTGTATGCCCATACTGCGGGCTTTGCCTTCCAAATAGTGCAGAATTTGGCTACCACGATTTGATTTTCGGTAGCTTGGGTGCACAGCTACGCAGGCAATTTCAGCACTACGTAATTCGTGTTCTTGAGCAGGGATTGGATACAGGGCTGCACAGGCCAGAATCATGCCATCACGTTCAATCACTGCAAATTGTTCAATTTCCGTTTCCAGTCGTTCCCGTGAACGGTAAACCAGAATTCCTTCTTCTTCGAGTGGTCGCAGCAAATTGATCAGTCCACCGACATCTTGAATATTCGCCATGCGCACATCTTCATAATGTGCATCTGTGACCATTGTGCCTGAACCATCACGGGTAAACAGTTCTTCAAGTAAAGCCCCGTCATAGGTATAAGAAATCAGATGCACGCGATGCACGCCTTTGAGTGAGGCGTTTTGTGCACTGCGGAGTTGCTGTGCCAGTTCAGGATTATGGTCTTGAGATTGTGAAATGTATTGATCTAGACCTTGCGGGGTAATTTCGCGTTGTAAATGGCCTTGGGCATTGAGCAGACCATGTTGTTTGCCAAGGAAAATCAATTTATCTGCTTTGAGGCTAATGGCAGTTTTGGTCGCAACTTCTTCGGCAGGTAAGTTAAAGACTTCGCCCGTTGTGGAATATCCCACTGGGCCGAGCATCACAATATTGTGTTGTTGCAGATGTTTTTGAATGGCATCGGTGTCGACACTGCGGACTTCTCCTGTCAGTTGAAAATCAATGCCATCGCGGATGCCATAGGGTTTAGCAGTTATAAAATTACCTGAAACGACATCAATGCGCGCACCATACATGGGTGAATTGGCCAAACCCATAGACAATAACGCTTCAATTTGTAGGCGAACCGAACCTACGGCATTCATCACACAGCCCAGAGATTCTCGGGTGGTGATGCGACGGTGTTGATGAAATGGTGTACTGAGCCCACTGCTTTTTAAATTCTGATTAATTTGTTGACGCGCGCCATGTACCAGAATTAGTCGAATACCCAATGAATTGAGCAAGGCAATATCGTGAATGATATGTTGGAAGTTTTCATGCTGAACCGCTTCACCATCAAACATAATGACAAAGGTTTTGTTACGGTGTGCGTTGATGTAGGGTGCAGAATGTCGAAACCAGTGCACATATTGTAAGGTTGTGCTTTGTGAAACATCGTTCGAATTCGCTTGCATGCCTATCTCAAAAAAGCCGATCAATAGTAGATTCTAATCAAAAAAATGACAGGCGAACAATCTTAGATAAAAAAACACCTTAACTTTGGTTAAGGTGTCGACAGAGGGGAAGGAATTTATATGGACTCTAAGTATTAGTTCAAAATACGAATAATGCGGTTGTTGCGTTTGTTCACCAGCACGTAATCGCCATTAATTTTGTACCATTGTTGATAACGGGCAGGTTTGTGTAAGCGTTTTGCATCACGATAATCCACGGCATAACGTGAAGAATCATAACCACGAGGTAGCGTTTGACCTACGCGCCAATCGCGGCTTGGATTAATACGTTGATAGCGCTGATCTTGCCAACGACCATCTTCTTTGTGCCAATCATGATGTTGTTCTGCGTAGCGGCGCTCATCGTAACGATGTTCATAAGCTGGAGCAGCAATCGCAGATGCGGTCACCGCAGTACCCAAGGTAAAAATTACAGCAGAAACTAATTTATTCATGATGTACCTCAATGTCTGTTTATGTCTTTCGATGAGATTAAAGTAACGAACAACAGCAGAGAAACAATGAGAGCACTATTGTGCAAATGTGAATTTAATGAAGAAAAAAAGAAGATTGTAAACAGCATCTAAGCGTTTAAGCACAAGCCTTTCAGCACAGTGAATCGAAGCGTTTTAAAAATACAGCTATAAAAAAACCAGTCTAACGTGATGTAAGACTGGCGAAAATAGAACCGTTAAGTTGAGTATTTAATCATTCACGATCCGTAAAATATCATTACTGCCCGAATCGATTAAAATATAGTCATTGTTGATTTTGTACCATTGTTGATTACGTGCGGGCTTAGGGAGACTATGGTCTTTATAATCAACTTTATAGCCGTTACCACGATAATGCTGTGGCATGACATAACCCGTTTGCCATTGATGCTGCTGTAAACGTTTTACCCCACGTTCTTCACGCATGCGGCGTTTATCTTGCATGCGTTCATCATCTTGATCAAAATCACGAAAGTCGCGCCCTTTACCTTGATTACTACGTGGATGGTCATCGCCACGATGATCAAAGTGGGGTGCAGCAGAACTCAGGCTGCTTGCCATCAATGCACTGAAAGAAATGGTCAATATCGCCATCGTCTTTTTCATGTTGACCCCTCGTTATAGATGTATTCATTTCACAGTTCTTAATGTACGAAAAAAATGCAGAGAAACTGTGAAGGAATTGGATTAATTCTTTAAAAAAACAGATAAATTAAGAATATTATCCATGAAATCATCTATTTTGGAAATCGTTCTGCGTGGGCAATTTTATCCGCACTGTCGATTTACAGGGGAAATATCTCAGCCAATTTTCAGTAGACGTATCTTTCTACCAGATTGTTCACTCTCTAATTCCACTGTTCAGCCCAGTGCTGTAAACAATCAACTGCTTCAATGATGCTCGGTGCTTGTTGGGCATCTTCCAAAGCATGTATGAACGTTTCAGGTAGTTGCAGGGATTGGATTGAACGGATCAATTTAGCTTTGTGTTTTAAATCGGTCATGAAAATTATCTCCTAGATCAGTGGTTGAGCATTTCGATAGAGTTTAGGAGGAATGTTTTGATTTATAAAACCGAATATATTTATTAAATTGATAAAATAAAACGATTATTGAGCTATAAAAAAATCCTTTGCCGAAAGCAAAGGATTTTTAGTTTAGGCTTAAACGGTCAAGAGATTAATCTTGAGCATCAATGCTTTGCCCACTAAGGTGCAGACTATCATCGCCCATCAAATATAAGTATGCTGGCATAATCGATTCTGGCGTTGCCAAAGTTTTTGGGTCTTCATCTGGATAGGCTTTGGCGCGCATCGCTGTACGTGTTGCACCAGGGTTAATACAATTAAAGCGGACATTGGGATGCTGATTTTCTTTGGCAAACAATTGACTTACCGCTTCAATCGCGACTTTAGACACCGAATAAGCTCCCCATTTTTCTCGAACCTGACGTCCAACTCCAGAACTTGCAAATACGACAGATGCATGCTCAGATCTTTGCAGCAGAGGTAACAGTTCTTGGGTCAAAATGAAGGGTGCACGCAGGTTAACAGCCATGACATCATCCCATACATCAATCGGATAATGTTCAAGCTCGGTACGTTCACCTAAAATGCCTGCATTGTGCAAAATGCCATCCAGACGACCAAACTGTTTTTCTAAAGTGTCGTACAATAATTCATAATCGCGCGGTGAAGCACTAGACAATTGCAGCGGCAAAATTGCAGGTTGTGGCGCACCCAAACTTTCAATTTCATCATAAATGACTTCCAGTTTGTTTAAGGTACGACCATGCAAGACTACAGTTGCTCCGTGTAAGGCATAACTGAGTGCAGCCGCACGACCAATGCCATCACCAGCCCCAGTAATTAAAATGATGCGATCTTTAAGTAGATCAGGGCGAGGCTGATATTCAGAATATTTCATGGTCACCTCCTTCTTATTTTTACTTCATCAAGTTTATGTATTTATAGCACTGTTGAGCGTGAGTTTTTGTTGAATCACATGTTGTAATTCGGTCACAGTATTCACAATACAATTCGCCTGCCATGCCGCGAGGTCATCTTTGTGCGCCAATGGTAAATAACCATACGCCGCCAAGATGGTATACATCTGAGCGTTGCGACCTGCATCGATATCACGCGGATGATCACCGACATAAATACATTGTTCTGCAGGCAGTTGCAATTGTTGTGCTGCGAGATACATCGGTTCAGGATCAGGCTTAGTTTTACTGACATCTTCAGGACAAACCAATACTGCACAACGTTCGGTCAGATTCAGCGCAGTCAGTAAAGACTCGCTGAGTCCGCGGGGCTTGTTGGTGACAATCCCCCAAGGAATATTCTGCTGTTCCAATTGTTCCAATAAGGGATACATGCCTGCGAACAGGTCGGTGTCTACTGCAATCTCAGCGCCGTACAAGTCTAGAAAGCGTTGACGGTGTGCCAGAAAAATAGGGTCATCGACTTCAAGTTCTGGATAGACCAGTTTGACCATCGCCCGAGCACCTTCAGACACTTGAGTACGAATCAGTTCGGCCTCAACTATTGCACGACCTTCTTCACGGCACATGTCTTGAATAATGCGAATAAAGTCCGCAGCGGTATCAATTAAGGTACCATCTAAATCGAACAGAACGGCTTTCATTCTGCACCTGCTTTTACAGTGTAGACCATGTAGTTCACATCGACATTCGGCGCCAACCAGTAGCGTTTCGTCAGCGGATTATAATGTAATCCTGTCATGTCTTTCAGGTTAAGTCCTGCTTGACGAATATCATGCGCCAATTCCGATGGCTTAATAAATTTATGATAATCATGTGTGCCTTTGGCCAACATTCTTAAAATATATTCTGCACCAATAATCGCGAATAAATAGGCCTTAGGATTACGGTTAATGGTCGAGAAAAAGACATGCCCACCAGGCTTTACTAGTGTTTGGCAGGCTTGAATAATGGAAGCAGGGTCTGGCACGTGTTCCAGCATTTCCATACAGGTCACCACGTCGTATTGACCTGCTTGTTCTTTGGCTAATTCTTCAACTGGAATTTGGCGATATTCGATATTTTGTACGCCTTCTTGTTCTGCATGAATTCGTGCGACATTGAGTGGTGCTACACCCATATCAATGCCCAGCACATTTGCACCACGGCGTGCCATGCTTTCTGCCAAGATGCCGCCACCACAGCCAACATCAAGCACTTTTTTCCCCGCAAGACCATTGGCATGCTCATCAATCCAATTGAGGCGTAGCGGGTTAATTTGATGGAGTGGTCGGAATTCAGAATGCTGATCCCACCATATAGCAGCGAAGGCTTCAAATTTGGCAATTTCTTGCGGATCAACATTTAATTGCGACATTTGCGCCACCTCAATCAAGTTGTTTTGGTATAAAGATCAATATGGCTAGTGTAGCGTTAATTCTAAAAAAAGCGATAAAAGCAGTAAAAAAGTTCACAGAAGGAAAACGAAATCGACTAAATTGTTTTATAGTTTTCGCATAAGCTCATCATAATGATTTAGAGGACAACAAACGCAATGAAAAAATTCCTTTTGGGTAGCCTTGCAACGGCCGTATTTGCATTTTCTGGTAGTGTTATGGCAGCGAATTTTGTTGCAGGTAAGGACTACACCGTAGTCGCCAACCCAGGCAAAGTTGAAGTGCCAGGAAAAATCGAAGTGCGTGAATTCTTTTGGTATGGTTGCCCACATTGCTTTAAGTTAGAACCGCATATGCAGACTTGGCTAAAAAATATTCCAAAAGATGTGCGTTTTGTGCGTACTCCAGCTGCAATGAACCCAGTGTGGGAACAAGGTGCACGTGGTTACTATGTTTCTGAAGCCTTAGGTGTGCGTCAGAAGACCCATTTACCTTTGTTTCATGCGATCCATGTGAATGGTCAGCAAATTTTTGATCAGCAATCTCAGGCGAAATTCTTTACCAAATATGGTGTACCTGAAGCTAAATTTAACAGCATGTTTAACTCATTCATGATTACCTCTAAAGTCGCACAAGCCAATCAACTGGCAAAACAGTATCAGTTAACAGGTGTACCTGCGGTCGTGGTGAATGGTAAATATGTGGTACAAGGTGAAGATGCCAAAGTGACCCAAGTCGTGAGCTACTTGGTTGAGAAAGAGCGTAAAGCCAAATAATTTGTGAAGTGTTAAAAAAACCTGCAACGATGCAGGTTTTTTTATGAGAGATTTTCGAGGTTAAGGATAGGCAAAAGCTTTTATTTCTTATGAATGATTCCTCGAAAGAGCAGTTCAATTTGTTCAATGGTTTGAGCTTTAAAATGCTGGCGTTGTTGTAGCTGCTGCGGATTGTCTGTTGCGACCATAAAATTAATCCAAGACATGGCCCAATTGAAAGATGAATTAATCAGTAAGTTGGACAATACCTGAAGGTCATTCAAGGCATAAGTTGGTTCGACTTCACTCAACTCATCAGTTAAATCTTCAATGAGATATTCAATTTCTCGGGCAATGGCATAACGTAATAAAGCATTGCCTCCCCAACGTTCTGCACTAATAAAAATCCACCATTCGGGATGCTGTTGTACCGCGGTAAAGAATTGATCCAAACGGGGCTCGATATTCCTAGGTTGTTGCAGTAAGGAGGCTAATTTGAGTTCATGCAAGACTCGTTTATGTTGTAGAGCGATCTGGTCAATTAATTCTAAACCAAGCTGATTTTTATCTAAGAAATGGCGGTAGAACGCGGTTGGCACTAAACCGACATGGCGAGTAATTTCGCGTAGGCTCATACTGCTAAAAGACATTCCTGATGAACTTAAACTTAAGACGGCATCTAATAGTGCTTGGCGGCTTTGTTGTTTACGTTCATCTCGTATCGACATAAGGACTCTCGAATGGCTTTGCTGGAGTTTAACAAATTTTTTGACCAGAAAAACAGCAGTAATTCGGTGCTAAAAGCGGTGTCATGTTATTGCCTTGAGTTTTTTCATGACAGGGTTGTGGATATACCATTTGATGAGATTGCATCTGCTATACTTGTGCGCAACGAATTTCTGGCAATATTAAAGGCGAATTATGCGTATCGACCAACGTACTCTAGATCAATTACGTGATGTAAAAATTACCCGCAATTACACACGTTATGCTGAAGGTTCTGTGCTGGTTGAATTTGGCCATACCAAAGTGCTATGTACCGCCAGTATTGATAATTCTGTACCGCGCTTTTTGAAAGGCAAAGGACAAGGTTGGGTAACCGCAGAATACGGAATGTTGCCACGTTCAACGCATACCCGTAGTGACCGTGAAGCGGCGCGTGGTAAACAATCTGGACGTACTCAAGAAATCCAGCGTTTGATTGGCCGTAGTTTACGTGCCATGGTAGACTTGAAAAAGCTGGGTGAAAACACTATTACTATCGACTGTGATGTGATTCAAGCTGATGGCGGCACACGCACTGCTGCTATTACAGGTGCAGCAGTTGCATTAGTGGATGCCATGAATGTTTTGCTTGAACAAAAGAAAATTAAACATGATCCATTAAAAGGTTTGGTCGCAGCTATTTCTGTCGGTATATTCAAGGATGAGGTCTTATTGGACTTATGTTATGAAGAAGATTCAAATTGTCAGACCGACTTGAATGTTGTCATGACGCAAGCAGGCGAGTTTATTGAAATTCAAGGTACTGCGGAAGATAAACCATTTACCCGTGCTCAAACCAATGCGATGTTAGAAATGGCTGAACAAGGTATTCAAGCCTTGATCCAGAAGCAGCAAGAAGCTTTGGGCTGGTAATACGTTTGATCATTCGAAAATAAAAAAAGCACCCAGATGGGTGCTTTTTTATTACAAAACCTAATCAAATCAAGCTCAATCCATAACATGCGCTTAATTTTATACCCATGATCGCGATGTAAACTCCATGCCATTCATTTTATTGGAGCATGGATTTATGGCTCAATTTTTTATCCTATTTTGTGCAGTGGTGACCTTTGCACTCATGGCGTGTGATCCGCGTCCGACTGAATTAAAACAAACAGCTTCTGCTTGGGATCAAACGGTTCATCCCTCACAACAAGATCAGCAAACGTCAAAAGATTCAACAGCATCATAAAAACTTACGATGCCTTTTGAGTCAGTAGTTGATAACTATGATTCTTTCCATTCAACACATCCATATTTAAATCTTTGTATTGGTTTAACAACTGTGGATGCGGATATTTACATTCAGGTTTTAGCTCTACCCCAGTTTGATGAATGGCACTATAACAGGCGTTTACAGCTTGGATAAATTGGTAATAAGGGGGCAGAGGCAATTGAGCTGCTGTCAGCACCTTAGGAGCAAGAAAATGTGCTGCAATATTTTTTTGCTGGAAAAGACTGCGATCAATTGGGTAGTTACTCCAGACAGCGAGAGGTGTGCTGAAAAACTTCACATCTTTCTTTTCTGTTTTTTCTTGCGCGGAAGCGAAGAAGTGGAAGTCATCATAGACCTGACCTAAATTCGGCAAATGATCGCCAAAGAAAATCACAATGGTTGGGCGTTCCTGTTGTTTTAAATCTTGCAGCAACTTTTCAACATGTTGATCCGCACGTTGTAAGCCAGTCAGATAGGTATTCAGTTGACGTTTGGAATTTTCACTCAATTCTGGCTGATTAATGTTGAAATGATCCTTACCATAGCGATCATCATTGTAGTTAAAGTGATTTTCGACGGTAATGGCATAGATAAACTGCGGTTGTTCAGTGTGTTTCAGTTGGTTACGAATCGATTGATAGAGCAAATCATCGTTTGCCCAACCTGCCTGATTGATATATTTGGCACGATCTTGTGCACTGGTCATATTTTCCAGCGAAGTAAAGCGATTGAAACCTAAGTTTTGATAAACTGTGTTGCGATTGTAAAAAAACTTACCACTATTGTGCATGGCCGTGGTGTCATAACCCAAACTATTCAAATAAGTAGCTAAAGAATAAGTAGGACGTTTCAGTTTGGACACATACATCAATTCATTATGATTTAAGTAGATATTCAAACTGGTCAGGACTTCAAATTCCACATTGGCAGTACCGCCACCAAAACTTGGTGAAAGTAAACTCGAAGTTTGATAGCGATCGAGTGTTGGGGTGATATTTTGGGGAATGTTTTGACTTAATTGGCGTGCATCCCAATGTGCCTCGCTCATGATCATTACAATATTGGGCTGTTGCTCAGGCTTAAGCACAGGCATGGTTGTGCTATAAGGTGTATATAGGGCTTTGATGGTCGGTGCTGGAATATTTTCGGTGTTAAACAACCGAGTATTTAGGCTATCCATCGACTTTGAAAAAAAGAAGGGAATAAAACCAATTTTTTGAATGGTGAGATGATCACCAATCCAATCGCCTTTGGTATTAGGAAAGGCTTGTCGGTATTCACATAGCCAGCCGAGTTGGTTTTGTTGACATAACTGGCTAAAGTTATTGCTGAAATTTGCGCTAATTAAAACGCCCAAACTACAAAGGGATAATAATGCGTTCGACAAAAACAACCGCTTTTTCTCAAATTGTTCTTTACGGTAGAGAAAGACCATGAGGGCGATACATACAGCAACCCCTGAGAGTACTGAAAATTTAAGTAACCCAGGTGCAACAACAAAGGTTTCTTTAATCAATAAGAAATCGCTAGGCACCAAACTGGCCGATAAGTATTTTTCTTTTTGTGTATTGATAAAAATCAGCAATAAAAAAATAAACTGACTAAAAAAAATGGTAATAAAGGTTTTTCTGAACAACAAGTAAATAAAGGAAATCAGGGCATAATTAATCAGCACCGATATGACGATTTTTGCGCCATTCAGCTGAAAATATTGCTCAGGATTATTCAGGATACGAGGAAGGGCAGGATAAAGGCAGAAAAAAGCCACAGACACGAGGGCCATCAGCAAAAATAGAATTTGCTGTTTCCAGATATTCATAACACATGTTGAGGGAGGAGAAAGGCAGTTCGGAATTATAGAACTTTCAAGATTATTTTCAATGCACTTTATATAGATTCAAAATTGGTGATCAGCCTGAACAGTGATCACCAAAATCGGATTAATCATTAGCCATTAAAACGCATTGATAAATCAATTGCTTTGACATCTTTGGTCAGTACACCCATTGAAATATAGTCAACGCCAGTCGTGGCAACTTGGCGTAAATTATCAATGGTGATGTTACCCGAGGCTTCTAATTTGCAACGACCTGCGACATGTTGGACGGCATCAATCATTTGCTGTTGACTAAAATTATCCAGCATCACAATGTCTGCCTTGGCTTCAAGCGCTTGATTGAGTTCATCCCAAGTTTCAACTTCAACTTCAACAGGTTTGCCTGGTGCAATCTGATGGGCTTTGGCAATTGCTTCGGCAATACCACCTGCTGCCATAATATGATTTTCTTTAATTAAGAATGCATCAAATAAGCCTAAGCGATGATTTTGCCCACCGCCTACTGCAACGGCATATTTCTGCGCAATACGTAACCCTGGTAGGGTTTTGCGAGTATCGAGCAATTTGGTGTTTAAACCATCAAGCTGTTTGACATATTCAGCAGTTTTGGTCGCGACAGCCGATAAGGTTTGAACAAAGTTCAGCGCAGGACGCTCAACCGTAAGTAAGCTGCGTGCAGAGCCTGCGAGTTTTAAAAACGCTTCATTGGCTGCAACTTGTTCGCCGTCTTGTTTTAACCAAGTCACCTGAACTGAAGCATCAAATGCCTGAATTAATGCATTTACCCATGGTTGACCAGCGAGAATCATGTCTTCACGACTAATGATGGTCGCAGTCGCTTGCTCATCTTCAGGGGTTAATAAGGCCGTAATATCCCCATCACCAATGTCTTCTTGGAGTGCTTGTTGAATATTGATTTGAATTGATTGTTCAAGCAGCGTTGGAGAAATACTCATAGTCTTTCCGTGTCTTTTTAACCCATGAAAATTGCGCGTTATCTTAACATTGTTCTTTATAGTTTATGCCGTAGATTTGAGATTTTATGATGAAAGTTTTAGCATGGTGGAGTTATAAATAAAGCTTCAATATAGTTAGGAATGGATTATGCAGCAGCTCTCCTCTTTTCAGGTTGTCGATGGTCAACTCATCGGTGCGAAGCAAATTCCATCGCCGAATTTTAATCAGCGACCAGCAGAGGCAAAAATTGAATTGGTGGTGATTCACAACATTAGCTTGCCACCGTCGCAGTTTGGGGGAGGCTATATCCAGCAATTTTTCCAGAACCAGTTGGATGCAACACTACACCCTTATTTTGAAACCATTCAAGAGCTGAAGGTTTCAGCGCATCTGCTGATTCTGCGTACAGGCGAGGTGCTGCAATTTGTGAATTTAGCACAACGGGCTTGGCATGCTGGACGTTCATCCTATTTGGGGCAACAGGAATGTAACGATTATTCTATCGGAATTGAACTTGAAGGCAGTGATGACTGTGCTTTTGAAAGTCTGCAATATCAGGTTTTGGCGCAAGTCGTGGTGAGTCTGCAACAGGCTTATCCAGCGATAAAACAGCATGTGGCTGGTCACTCTGATATTGCACCAGGGCGTAAAACGGACCCAGGTCCTTACTTTGATTGGGTGAAGTTCAGAAGCTTGGTACATCAGATTAAGAATGCAAAATAAAAAGACATTTCCGTTGAGTTTAATCATTTAACAACGATTTTTTTTCACAAGTTTCATTACAATAGCGACTAATTTTTTTATTGGGTGGATACGATGGCGCTTTGGCGGTCGACCTTTATTGTCAGTGCAATGACCATGTTGTCTCGCGTACTCGGATTGGTCCGCGATATCGTCTTGCTCAATGTCTTTGGTGCAGGGAAGGATTTCGATACATTTGTGGTTGCGTTCCGTATCCCCAATTTCTTTCGGCGCTTATTTGCAGAAGGGGCATTTTCACAAGCCTTTATTCCTGTACTAACTGAATATAAAACCAGTAAGGCACATGCAGAAGTCCAGATTCTGATTAGCCGTGTGTTTGGCGGCTTGCTGACGATCATGACCTTGCTGACGTTTATTGCGATGGTGGCTGCACCAGCAATTTTGTATATCTATGCACCTGGTTTCCATGCCGATCCAGAGAAGTTTGATCTTGCGGTGAGCATGTTCCGCCTCACTATTCCATATTTAATGTTCATGTCTCTGACCGCCTTTGCCAGTAGCATTTTGAACAGTTATGGTTCATTCGCTTCGCCAGCATTTTCCCCAGTCCTGCTGAATGTGGCAATGATTGCGGGAGCATGGTGGCTTACACCGTATATGGCTGAACCGATTATGGCCTTGGGATGGTCAGTTGTCGTGGCGGGGGTGTTACAGCTTGCGATTCAGATTCCAGAACTTTGGCGCAAAAATTTATTAATTCCACCGAAGGTTGATTTTAAGCACGAAGGTGTCGACCGCATCATGAAGTTGATGCTGCCAGCGTTGTTTGGTGTTTCAGTCACTCAGATTAATTTATTGCTGAATACCATTTGGGCATCCTTTATGCAGGATGGTTCGGTGTCGTGGCTGTATAGTGCGGAACGCATGACAGAATTACCGTTGGGGCTGATTGGTGTGGCGATTGGGACGGTTATTTTACCGTCGTTGTCGGCACGACATGCGGAGCAAGATCAACATAAATTCCGTGGAATGATGGATTGGGCTGCCAAGGTTATTGTGTTGGTTGGGCTTCCTGCCAGTATTGCTTTGTTTATGCTTTCGACACCAATTATTCAAGCCTTGTTCCAGCGGGGTGAGTTCACTGTAGAAGATACACAAATGACAGCGCTGGCTTTACAGTGTATGAGTGCAGGTGTTATTGCTTTTATGCTGATTAAGGTTTTTGCACCCGGTTTTTATGCTCAGCAAGATACCAAAACACCAGTACGCGTGGGTTTAATGGCGGTAGCAGCAAATGCCATTTTAAACGTGGTATTTATTGGTTTCTTTAAATTGATTGATTGGCATGCTGAACACATGGCATTGGCAATGGCTTCATCTGGTTCAGCTTTAGTCAATGCGGGGATGTTGTACTTCTACTTGCATAAACGCCATATTTTCCGTTTTGGCCCGCATTGGAAAAAGCTTTTTCTACAATATGCCGTGGCCAACATTGTCATGATTGCTGCCTTGGCATATGGTTTAACTTGGTATGATGGCACTATGTCACAATGGGTGCGTGTTGCAGAAGTGATTGGCCTATGTGTAGTGGGCGTTATAGCTTACCTGATCGGATTAATTGTAATGGGTTTCCGTCCGCGCGATTTACGTCCATAAAGATCATTTTTGATCGAGACTGAAATCAAAGCATTCGCTGTTTTTCAAGGTTATCTATAGTAAAAAGGGACTGATATCAGTCCCTTTTTTTCAAGGCAGTACTTGTAATAATTCGACATCAAAAATTAAGGTACTATTTGGCTCGATAATATCGCCTGAACCGATCTGACCATAAGCGAGATGAGCAGGAATAAAGAAGCGATATTTTGCCCCTTCCTTCATTAATTGTAAGCCTTCGGTCCAGCCTTGAATAACTTGATTGACTTGGAATTCGGCAGGATGTTGACGTGCAATCGAGCTATCGAAAACAGTACCATCAATCAGGCGACCTTCATAATCGACTTTAACTTTTGAGCTGACTTTAGGTGTTTTTCCAGTACCGGCTTGAATGACTTGATATTGTAATCCTGACGCAGTGGTTTGTATGCCTGATTTTTTGGCATTTTCTGCAAGAAAGGCTGAGCCGATTCTATTATTTTCTTCAGCTTTCTTTCTTAATTCAATCAACTGTTGGGCTTCTGCCTGTTTTTTATATTGGGTTAAGACACGTGCCATTTCTTCATCAGTCAATGAAGCTTCTTTGCCTTGAGCGGCTTCTCTGAGCCCTTGAATGAAGGCTTCAAGATTTAAATCTTTCAACGATTCGGCATTGGTGCGACCCATTAAATAGCCAAAGCTATACCCAATCTGTTCTGCGCTTGAACTGCTGGTGGTAATAGGTTTCGCGAAAGTTGCTGCACTGAATAACAGTGTTGATGCCAAAAGCATGTGTATTTTCATTCAATCGTCCTAAAGTCTTTTTCGTGTCGGAATATTCAAAACTCTAAGGAATATTGACGACAGTACTTTTTATTTTTTCTGCGTTAAATTTGAATGGGGTGAGGATTAAAAATCATATGGAGTAGATCGAATCTATTCGATTTAATGCCCGCGTTTTATGCAAAATTTAATCTCTAAAGTCAAAGAAGGAGAGCTCAGCTCTCCTTAATTTCTTACTTTACTTTACTTTAATTAATTCAACATCAAAAATTAGTGTGCTATTGGCTGGAATCGTGCCTGGCACACCTTGTTCGCCGTAGCCCAATTTAGCAGGAATAAATAAAGTGGCTTTACCACCTTCCTTCATCAATTGTAAGCCTTCAGTCCAACCTGGAATCACTTGATTAAGTGGGAACTCAATTGGCTCTCCACGTTGAATGGAGCTATCAAATACTTTGCCATCAACCAATTTACCGGTGTAGTGAACTGTCACGACAGAGTCAGCCGATGGCTGCTTGCCTGTACCTTCTTGAGTAATAATATATTGCAATCCAGAAGCGGTCGTTTTTACCCCTGGCTTTTTGGCATTCTCTGTCAGGAAGCTGTCACTTGCGCTCTGTGCATTTTTGGCTTGATCTGCTTGTTTCTTTTGCATTTCTTGTTGGAATTGCTGATAAGCTTGCTGCAATTCTTGTTCCGTGTATGCAGGTTGTGTACGAGCATGACCTTCACGTACGCCTGTTACAAAGCTGTTGATATCAAGTTCAGGAGGTGTTTGATGTGCGACTTCATAACCTAAAGCATAACTAATTTTTTCAACAGCAGAAGCATTTTTAGAGGCTTTTGATGTGATGGCTTCAGGGTGTTTGGTTGCATAATAAACTGGAACAAGTGCAGCACCGCCTAAAATTACAGCAACAGCGATGGGTAAGGCTTTACTCATAGGGTTTTCCAAAATTCATTGTAGTAATCAAAAATTTGCCGCTATTTTAGCAAACTTTTTAATGCTTAGATGGTATTTCAACCGATTCTATATTCGGATATTACTATATGCCTGTATAGGTCAAGAAGCTATAACAGGCTGATTACCTAAAACATTTTTTATACAAATAAAAAAAGGACCAACATGATGCTGATCCTTTTAAATAAAAAATGATTGTTAAGTATTAATCATCTTTCGCATTTTTATAGGCATAGGCATAGTTATAGCCATAACTTGTGCCAGCTGTACGTTGAATATCATTCAAGATAATACCTGTCACTTTAACGCTTGCCTGTTCAAAGCGGTTAACAACCAATTCAAGCTCTTTAATTTGTGTCTTACCATAACGCGCAATAACAAGATTAACACCGGCATATTGAGAAATGATAATACCATCGGTAACCGCCAAAATAGGTGGCGTATCGATAATGATATGGTCAAATTGAGTAGACAAGTTTTCCAATAAACTTTTAAAGCGTTCAGTGCTGAGCAACTCAGATGGATTTGCGGGACTCTTGCCTCGAGTAATCACCGATAAATTTTCAACTTCTGTTATTTTGAGAATTTTCTCTAACGGATGTTGACCATTGAGATATTCAGCGAGCCCTGCTTGGTTATCTTGATGGAAGTACTTATGTAAATAACCACGGCGTAAGTCTGCATCAATTAATAGTACACGTTTATTGCTTTGCGCCAAAATAACCGCGAGGTTGGTTGAGACAAATGATTTACCAAGTTCTGGTGCAGGACCTGAAATCATAATAATGTTATTACGCGCATTATTGAGGGCGAAATGAATTGCAGTACGCATACTACGTAAGCTTTCAATCGCAATATCATCACTATTTTTGACAGCAAGAATCGGGATACTTTTCTTCTTCTTGATAATATTAATACGACTTTCTTGCACAGGTGAGCGTGGCACAGTCGCATAGACAGGCAGATCAAGTTCAGTCTCAATTTGACCAGAATCTTTAATTCCTGTGCGCAGCATATTTCGTATTAATGCTACTAATACACCAATAAACCCGCCGACAAAAATCGATAGCAAGAGTACTAACAATTTTTTAGGTTTAATTGGCTCAATTGGCAAGACTGCGGTATCAACAATACGCACATTACCAATTTCACCAGCTTTGGCAATACGTAACTGTTGATAAGAGTTTAACAATGTAGTGTAGAGTTGCTGTTTAACTTCAACTTCACGATATAACTGTAAATAACGACGTTGTAGGTCGGGTAATTGTTTCAGCGTTGCATTCAGCTCTTTAATTTTACTGTTAATTGCAGCCAGTTGAGCACCGATTTGTTGCATTGCTGGGTGTTCAGCAGTGTATTTTTCTGAAAGTTCAGCCTGCTTCTGTTCCAGTTCAATTTTTTGAGTTTCAAGGCTAATGCTTTGAGTGAGATAAAGTTCAGATTCCTTCGTGACATCAACGGTGTTGTACTGTTCACGGAACTTGTTAAACTCACGTTCAGCAATATCAAGTTGCTGTTTTAACTCTGGTAGTTGTTCATCGAGGAACTTTAAAGTTTGTGCTGTTTCAGCAGAACGACGTTCGATGTTTTGTTTGCTATAAGCAACCAAAATAGAATTCAGAACTTTGGTAATGTGCTCTTTATCAGCTCCCTGATAATTAAGCCCAAGTACGCCCGTAAGTTTTCCTTTTTCTGCCACAGAATAATTCTGCAGAACCGTATCCACAGCGGCTGGTAAAGACATTTTCTGAACATTGTAACTTGAACTCAATGGATCACGACTAAAAATGCCAATATTCCAAGTTCCAATAGATGAACGACTTTGGTTGATCTGATTCAATGTCCCTTTAAAAACGACTTCATCTGTTTTTTGATCTGTAAGGGTAAATTGCTTATTCTCAAAACTCAAAAGTAGTGGTTTGTCGAGATATTCAGCAGGGACATCAAATTTTCGAACCTGAAATGACTGTTCGTTATTGTAAAAAGTGACAGCCTGTGGCTGATATTCAGTTTGAAAGGTATCTTGATTCAACAAACGATGGAAAACAGTGTCATCGGTTGATGATATACTAAAATCTAAATGCAGTTGTTGAATGACTTGTCCTAAAACCAAACGCGATCTTAGAATTTCTATTTCAGCTTGAGCAGGGGACTTCTGATCGACCATTGACGATAAATCACCCAGTAATGCTGCAGTGCCTGCCCCTTTGCTATCTTCAACTTGTATCAGTGCATCAACCGCATAGATGTCTTGAGTTGTTCTTAAATAAAGTAATGCACACACCAAACTTAAGATGGTACATAATGCAATCAGTTTCCATTGAGCAATTAACGAAAAGAACAGCTCTTTTAAATCAATTGTGTCTTCTGTATTGGTATTTTGGCTCATAATTTTGCTATCAATGGGTTAAATATGTTTCTTCCAGTCACTTATACAGTTTTGTATAAGCTGACAGGTATCATCAAAAACGGCTTGCTCATGCTGGTAAGGGTCAGGAACATTTTTACCTTGCCAATGGCCAAGTCGAAAGGTTTTTCCTTTGGAAAATGGCCATGTCTGCTCAATATGTTTTTGCTGATTTTGACTCATGACTAAAATTAAGTCGGATTTTTTTATTAATTCTGCATTTAGTTTTTTGGCGACATGTGCCTGCATATCAATACCATGTCTTTGCATACATAAGATGGCTTTATCATCGGCATTATGACCAATTAAACCAGAGATTCCAGCCGATTCAACATGAAGTTGAGGGAATTCCTGTTTTAAAAAATATTCAGCCATCGGACTACGACAAATATTTCCAATACAGACCACGAGAATATTTTGAATGTGCATTAGTTCCCCAAGCGATCAATATTATATAAAGCATTAGAGAAAGGTAGAATTTGGGTCACAATACGTTGCCAACGCGCTAAGCCAGTGGAGTCAACATAAACAATATCATTGCGGCGCATTTTAAACTGATTAGCTAAACCAAAATCCCCTAAACTTAACAAATTCATATGATAAAGTTCGGTTTGCTGCGTTTGCGGATCACTACGCAACACATAAATACGACTTGCACTGGCAGTATTGGGGTTTAAACCAAGACTTTCACCTAAGACATCACTTAAGCTCATACCCTGATCACGCATTAATAAGGATTGGTTCTTGCCAGACTCACCCATTACGTAAATTTTTTGATTTTCTTTTGAATTTACATAAAGCGTATCATTGGGTTGAATTAAAAGATTATGCAGCGAATAACCTGCTTTTTCTAAATCAATGCTATTTAACTGATAAGTACGCCCCTGACGCACTAATGTGATGGAGGTATTATCCCCATACTGGGTGTTTACCCCGCCAGCTAAACCAAGTGCAGTATAAACACTTACAGGTTGGTCACTCAGGAAGAATTGTCCACCTTTCATCACGTTGCCTTGGACAGAGTAACGCTGTCCTTGATAAGACAGGACACGGGCAATTACGTCAGGGGTTTTTAAATAGCGTGAAAGTTGACTACGTAGTTCCTGATTGACTTGGTTAAGTGATTTCCCCGCTGCTTTGTAGCGTCCAATAATTGGGAATTGAATATAGCCTGCTTGATCAATTTGGAAGCCATTGGCTTGAATGGATTGATCATTACTGACGGCTGTATTAATAGGCGGAGTAATTTCAGGATAAGCCCATAAATAGATAGATAAAATATCGCCAGGGCTAAGTTTATAGTTCAATTGCGAGTGACGAAATAAGCTAGAAATATCTTGTATATCAGTATTTTGATTTTGCTGTAAATGGCGTAGGGTGTTTTGATTTAATTGGATAACATTCACAGAGCTTCCAAGCTCAGTTTGATAGATTCCTTGTTCAGGCAAATCATATGTTTGTAGGCCAGGCGCTAAAGCACAACCGACAGTGCTGAGTGTAAACCCCAAAAGGCCAATATATTGTAAAAATTTCACTCGGAACCCTATTATAAAAATATTTCAATCTTTGGATGAGATGAAGTGTATCTAATTTAAAATGCCTTAACTATAACAAATTGTATAACTTGTTTGTAAACATTTACGTTATCGGCATTGGTATTTCTGGTATATTAGGGCGGTCTCGAAAGGGCATATCATATGTATATATTAACAAGCACGACAAGGCAGACAGATGTTGCAGCTTTCTGATTTAAAAATAGCAATTATTGGTTTAGGTTACGTGGGTTTGCCGTTGGCGGTAGAGTTTGGGAAAAAATATCCAGTTATAGGCTTTGATATTAATCAACATCGTATTGATGAGTTGAGAAGTGGACAAGACCATACTTTAGAAGTTTCTACTGAGGAGCTTCAAAATTCGGAACAGCTAGACTTTAGTGCCGATTTGGATGATCTTAAAAAAAGTAACTTTTTTATCGTAACTGTTCCAACTCCAGTAGATCAGGTTAACCGTCCAGATTTGACTCCATTAAAAAAAGCAAGCGAGACAGTGGGATATGCCTTAAAAAAGGGAGATATTGTTGTTTATGAATCGACGGTTTTTCCTGGTGCTACAGAAGAAGTTTGCATACCAATTTTAGAAAAAGTTTCTGGTTTGAAATTTAATCAGGATTTCTTTGCAGGTTATAGTCCAGAACGAATTAATCCTGGTGATAAAGTTAATACTTTAACAAAAATTAAAAAAATAACGAGTGGTAGTAACGCAGAAGTAGCCAATATCGTAGATGCGGTGTATGCAAGTATTATTACCGCTGGTACGCATAAGGCATCAAGCATTAAGGTTGCAGAAGCTGCAAAAGTCATTGAAAACACACAACGCGATTTAAATATTGCACTTGTTAATGAACTTTCGGTAATTTTTGACCGCATCGGCATCGACACTTTAGATGTTTTAGAAGCCGCAGGTAGCAAATGGAACTTTTTACCTTTCCGTCCAGGTTTAGTCGGTGGACACTGTATTGGTGTAGACCCTTATTACTTGACTCATAAAGCAGAAGAAGTTGGCTACCATCCACAAGTCATTCTTGCAGGTCGTCGTATTAATGACAATATGGCACGTTATGTTGCTCGTAATACGATTAAGCTAATGCTTCAAAATGGCATTGATGTGCCTCGTGCAAAAGTTGGTGTCCTCGGAGTAACTTTTAAAGAAAATTGTCCTGATATCCGGAATAGCAAAGTAGCGGATCTTATTAAAGAGTTAGAGCTCTGGGGAGCACAGGTAGTAGTGGCAGACCCATGGGCAGATGCAGATGAAGTTAGACATGAATATGGTATTGAGCTTGGACAAGTGGATGCCCAAAATCCTGTAGATAGTGTCATTGTTGCCGTAGGTCATAACGAGTTTCGTTCACTTTCTGCTAATGAATTACGCAGTTATGTAAAGTGTGAAAAGCCTGTGTTAGCTGATGTCAAGAGTCTTTTTGATCGTACAGAAATGTTAGATGCAGGCTTTACTGTATTCCGCCTCTAATTTTAGCTTATTATTAAATTGAAGTTTAAAACATGAAAAAATTTGCACTTATTGGTGCTGCTGGTTATATCGCACCACGTCATTTAAAAGCTATTAAAGAAACTGGTAATACCTTAGCCGTGGCTATGGATGTAAATGACTCTGTGGGTATCATGGATAGTCATTTTCCAGAAGCAGAATTTTTTACTGAGTTTGAGGAATTTGAGGCTTATGTAGAAGATCAAAAATTAAAAGGTGAAAAGCTAGATTACGTAGCGATCTGCTCACCAAACTATCTACACGCCCCACATATGAAATATGCTTTGAAAAATGGCATCGAAGTTATTTGTGAAAAACCATTGGTGCTAAATTCAGAAGACTTAAATATGTTGTCTGAATATGAAAAACAGTATGGTGCCAAGGTAAACTCAATTTTACAATTACGTTTACATCCTTCAATCATTGCATTGCGTGATAAAGTTCAAGCTGCACCAGTCGACAAAGTATTTGATGTTGATCTTACCTATCTGACGTCTCGCGGTAAGTGGTATTTAAAATCATGGAAAGGATTGGATCAAAAGTCAGGTGGCGTAGCAACTAATATTGGTGTGCATTTCTACGACATGCTGCATTTTATTTTTGGCAAAATTGTTAAAAATGAAGTGCATTTTCGTGATGAAAAAACTGCCTCTGGTTATTTAGAATATGAACGTGCACGCGTACGTTGGTTCTTGTCAATTGATGCAAATAACCTTCCAGAAAATGCTGTGCAAGGTGAAAAGCTAACTTATCGTAGTATTACCATTGAAAATGAAGAGCTTGAGTTTTCAGGCGGCTTTACCGATTTACATACACAGAGTTACCAACGTGTATTAGAAGGTAAAGGTTATGGTGTTGAAGAAAATCGTGCAGCGATCGAAACAGTTGAAGTAATTCGTGTTTCTCCTGTTGTTGAAAACCCATTAAATCCGCATCCACTATTGGCAAAGGTGAAAAAAGCATGAGCTTTTATCAACATGAAACTGCCATAGTCGATGATGGCGCACAAATTGGTGATGATTCGCGTGTTTGGCATTTTGTTCATGTCTGCGGCGGAGCCAAAATTGGTAAAGGTGTATCCTTAGGTCAAAATGTATTTGTTGGTAACCGTGTCGTGATTGGTGACCATTGTAAAGTCCAAAATAATGTATCGGTTTACGATAATGTATTTTTGGAAGAGGGTGTGTTTTGTGGGCCAAGCATGGTCTTTACAAATGTGTATAACCCACGTTCCCTTATTGAGCGTAAAGATCAATATCGTGACACTGTAGTTAAAAAAGGTGCCACGCTAGGCGCAAATTGTACCATCGTTTGTGGTGTCACGATTGGTGCTTATGCTTTTGTTGGGGCTGGTGCTGTAGTAAATAAAGATGTTCCTGCTTATGCCCTAATGGTGGGTGTACCTGCTAAACAAATTGGCTGGATGAGTGAGTTTGGTGAACAGCTTGATTTGCCTTTGCAGGGACAAGCTCAAGTAACCTGTTCTCATACTGGAGCAGTTTATCAACTCGATGGAACGACACTGACAAAGCAGGGTTAATATGATTGACTTTATTGATTTAAAAGCACAGCAAAATCGAATTAAAGATAAAATTGATGCGGGCATTCAAAACGTATTGGCACATGGTCAATATATTTTAGGCCCAGAAGTAACTGAGTTAGAAGAAAAACTTGCTGCCTATGTGGGTGCTAAACATTGTATTACTTGCGCCAATGGAACAGATGCCTTGCAAATTGCACAAATGGCATTTGGTATTGGGCTGGGTGATGAAGTGATTACTCCAGGCTTCACTTATATTGCTACTGCTGAAACAGTCGCACTCTTAGGTGCAAAACCTATATATGTTGATGTAAATCCGAAGACTTATAATTTAGATGTTGAAAAATTAGAAGCTGCAATTACACCTCGGACCAAGGCTATTATTCCTGTAAGTTTATATGGACAATGTGCAGACTTTGATGCAATCAATACAATTGCGGAAAAATATGGTATCCCTGTGATTGAAGATGCTGCGCAAAGTTTCGGTGCGACTTATAAAGGTCGTAGAAGCTGTAACCTAAGTACAGTTGCTTGTACTAGTTTCTTTCCAAGTAAACCATTAGGTTGCTATGGAGATGGCGGTGCTATTTTTACCAATGATGATGAGCTTGCTAAAGTAATCCGTCAGATTGCGCGACATGGTCAAGATAAGCGATACCACCATATTCGTGTTGGTGTGAATAGCCGTTTAGATACAATTCAGGCTGCAATTTTATTACCAAAATTGGAAATTTTGGATGATGAGATGCAAGCGCGTCAAAGAGTGGCAGAGCTTTATAATCAGTTATTTAATGATGTAGGTATTAATACTACACCATATATTGAACCATATAATACCAGTGCATGGGCACAGTATACGATTCAAGTAGAAAATCGCTCAGAAGTTCAAGAAGAATTAAAAGCTCAGGGTATTCCGACAGCCGTACATTACCCAATTCCACTTAATAAGCAACCTGCTGTGGCTGATAAAGATGTTGTTTTGTCTATAGGTGATGCTATTGCTAAAAGAGTCATGAGTTTACCAATGCATCCTTATTTGACTGTTGAAGCTCAAGAGAAAATTATTCGGGCTTTAGGTTGATCTAACGGTGAAACACCTTCTTGTAAAGATAAATAATAAGCTAAATGCTCAAGGAGGCTTTTTAAGAGCTGTATCTGTCCTTGTTGGAGGCACAGCTTTTGCTCAAGGTTTGACTATAGTGGCTTTACCTTTTGTAACGCGTTTATATAGTCCTGCTGAGTTTTCTATATTTGCTGTTTATGCCTCTATCTTAGGTATATTTACGGTAGCTAGTTGTTTGCGTTTCGAAATTGCAATACCAATTCCCTCAGAAGATAAAGAGGCAGCAATATTAGTTGTACTGGCATTAATTAGTAATTTTACTATTAGTATAGTAATTAGTTTTATAATTTGGTTATTTCATACAGAAATTATTACTTTATTAAAACAACCCAGTTTGAGCCAAATAATTTGGTTAATCCCTTTAGGTGTTTTTTTTTCAGGTATATATACAGCCCTTCAGTATTGGGCAACTCGAAAGAAAAATTTTACGATAATTGCTAGAACAAGAATTGTACAATCGGTAAGTGGTATAGCCACGCAAATCTTATTTGGAATTTTCGGGGGAGCGGCTTGGGGCTTGGTTCTAGGTCAAATTATTAAGATTTCAGCTGGAATTGGAAAATTAGCTAAAAATTTTTGGAATGAAGCAAATACTATTATCAAAAGTATAACATTTGTTCAATTGTATACCATTTTTAAAAAGAATGACCAGTTTCCTAAATATTCAACTTTTGATTCTTTAGCTAATTCCGCTGGAGTTCAACTTCCTATAATTATTATTGCTACACTTGCAGTAGGTTCAGAAGTTGGCTATTTAATGATAGCGATGCAAGTAATGGCTGTACCTATCCAACTAATCGGGGGAGCTGTTTCACAAGTATATTTAGCTCATGCACCAGCAGCTGTACAAGAAAAAACTATTACTCATTACACCATAAATATATTGGAAAACTTATTCAAATATGGTGTTAGTAGTCTAATTTTTATAGGTCTTGTTAGCCCTATCTTAGCTAAATATGTATTTGGTCAAGAATGGGAAAAAGTTGGTTTAATTATAAGCTGGATGATACCTTGGTTTGGCTTTCAGCTAATAGCTTCACCTATATCTATGATTATGCATATTGTTGGTCGTCAGAAGCAAATGCTTTTATTAACTTTAAGCGGTTTTATATTACGTATTGGAATGTTGTATGGGCAGTTCTATTTAAACCCATCTTACCTATTGGAAGCATATGCAATTTCAGGTGGTATATTTTATGGAATTTGCTATATGGTTTTTTCTAATGCTGCAGGTCTTAAAATACAAGATCATATTCTCTTAATCAAAAAAGTTGTTTTTTTTATTATAATTGCAATTATATTGGGAATCTTAACAGCTTCAGTTTTAAGGATGTTCGAGCTATGAAAAAAGTATTAAGAAAAATAATCTATTTTGTATTACCTTGTATTTACCTGTTTTTAACTTTATTTTTTGATAAAAAATATTTAAAGGGTAGATATTTTGACAATAGTTTAAGTGGCTATTCAATGGCTTTTAAATCTATTTGGGTGAAAAATATACTTAGATTGGGGCGACCTATGCCTTTTCCTACAAGTTTAACTTGTTTGATATCAAATCCGTCGAATATTCATTTTCATCCAGATGATTTAAATAATTTTCAGTCTCCAGGAACGTATTTTCAGAATTTTAACGCCCATATTTACATAGGGCGAGGAAGTTATATTGCTCCTAACGTTGGAATAATTACAGCAAATCATCAGCTTGAAGATTTAGAATCACATACGGATGGAAAAGATGTAGTTATAGGGGATAAATGTTGGATAGGAATGAATAGTATAATTTTACCTGGTGTTGAGCTTGGAGAGGGCACTGTAGTTGCTGCAGGTGCTGTTGTTACAAAAAGTTTTCTGCAAGGTAAAATCATACTTGCGGGTGTGCCTGCTAAGGTAATAAAGGAAATTAGATGATGAAAATTTTAACAGTACTAGGCGCTAGACCACAGTTTATTAAAGCTGCAGCCTTTTCTCGAGCAGTCCATAGAAGCTCTACGATTGAAGAAATTATTGTTCATACTGGACAGCATTATGATCAAAATATGTCAGATGTTTTCTTTGAAGAAATGGATATTCCAAAGCCTAAATATATGCTACAGACTGGCGGAAAATCACATGGGGCTATGACAGGACAACAATTAGAAAAAATCGAAGAAATACTTCTAATTGAAAAGCCTGATATGGTTTTAGTGTATGGTGATACCAATTCGACATTAGCTGGCGCCATGGCTGCTGTAAAACTACATATTCCTATTGCACATATTGAATCAGGGTTGCGTTCTTTTAATCGAAGAATGCCAGAGGAAATTAATCGTATATTAACAGATCAAATTAGCGATTATTTATTTGTACCAAGTTTAGGAGCTAAAGAAAACCTACTCCGAGAAGGTATTTGTGAAGATAAAATTTTTGTGGTCGGTGATATTATGTATGATGTTGCCCTATATTATAAAGAAAAAATGGTTAAGCCAGTATGGTTTGATGCATTAAACTTAGGTGAATTTGTTCTATGCACAATTCATCGAGCTGAAAACACAGATGATATAGAAAAATTAACTAGTATTTTTAAGGGGTTGGAGCTATCGCAAAAACATATCATTTTACCGCTGCATCCTCGAACAGTAGGTAAAATTAAACAATACGGCTTAATTATTCCTTCAAATATTACAGTAGTAGATCCGACTGGATATTTAGAAATGGTCTGGTTAGAAGTGCATAGTGAACTTATCGTAACAGATTCAGGTGGGGTACAAAAAGAAGCTTATTTTCACAATAAACTGTGTATTACATTGAGAGAAGAAACAGAATGGGTGGAGCTTGTAAGTAATGGCTATAATGTACTTGTAGGTTCTAATACAGATTTAATTAATTCTGCTCTAATAAATGAACTTCCTAATAAGATTTCTATTAAAGATATTTATGGAAATGGCAACACATCTGAAAATATTGTAAGAGTATTGGAGATGAAACTGTGAGAATTTTTATAATAGCAGCTTTTTTCCCTCCTATTAATATGATTGGAGCTGTTAGGCCGTATCAGCTTGCGAAATTTTTAGTAAATCAGGGTCATGAGGTTACAGTATTTACATCTTATAAGGATAACCATGTCTCAAAAGATTATAATGCAGATATATCAAATATTAATATCATAGATGTAGGCCCTCATTCAATAATATCAGCTCTAGATTTTGAAAATCCAAATTTTAAAAAATTTAATATTATTAAAAAAATAATGGTATATTTTATGTATCCTGACCATTATTTTTTTTCAAAAAAAAAATATATCAAAGAAATAGAAAAAAATATTGTTGCAGGACATAAGCCTGATTTGATTCTTTCTATGGCATTGCCATTTTCTTTGCATTGTGTAGCTAGGGATATTAAGAATAAATATCCAGATATTAAGTGGTTTGCTGACAATAGAGACTTATGGGCTACTACTACATACAGAAAAATGCCAATGTTTATGCGAGGAATTGATAAGTGGTTTGAGAAAAAGATATTTAATAATGCTGATAATATATTGGTAGTAACAAATCATATGAAGAAAGTAATGGAGGAATATTTAAATGCTAATATAAATGTCATAAGAAATGGCTTATTATTAGAAAATTCAGAAAATGAAAATCAAGGAATTGTTTCATCAGGTTTAATTTATACAGGCGGATTATATGCAGGACTGCGGGACATCAATCCTTTGTTTGAAGCATTGAATATTTTAAAATCGGATAAAAAAATAGAATTTTATGGAAGTGAAAAAAATGTAGTTCAAGCTTATAAAGAAAAATACCCTAATCTAAATATCTTAAATTTTGAGAAAAAACCTAGACATCAAATACTTGAGATTCAAAAAAGTGCTGAATATTTAATTATAGCATTAGGGACGAATGCATTTGAGAAAGGTGTATTAACAGGTAAATTTTATGAGTATGTTGCTGCAAGAAAGCCAATTATCGCACTGTGTGATGAGGATGGGGAATTAGCATTTTTAATAAATAAATATAAATTAGGTGTGGCTACAAGAGATTCTGAAAAAATTGCTAGATATATATCAGGAAACAAAGAAATTTCTACTTCAATCCCTGTTGAATTAACATCTGACTTCCAATTCGAAAGATTGATGTCTTTAATAAAAGAATTAAAATAGATTAAGTTTAAGTAATATATATGAGTTTCTTATGATTGGATTGAATAATGTTAAATTGAGCTTTTTTTTATTTGGCTCTGTTTTTTATTTTTATTATTTTTTGCTTAAACCCGTATATATTATATTGGGTTTGGGTATACTTCTTGGTTATTTTGTTAAGAAGTATTTTGTTAATTACTCATATATTTTTTCTTCAATGTTTTTTATACTTTACTTAATGTTTGTTTCGGTTATGGGAAAAACAGATATAGGTATGGTGTTGAATGCAGTGATTTCTATATTTGTATTCCCAATCTTTTATTTCTTTTGTAGAAATTTAAAAAGCTTAAAGCCTTTTATTTATTTTTTAAATATTTCCTTTGTTTATTATTTTGCTGAAATGATTTATAGAATATCCTTTCCTATCTATAAATTTAATCCTAGTGGAATAGATGATGAGTGGTTTTATCCTTATAAACTAAATAGTTTTATTTTTGGCGACTCAAATTTTGTTGCTTTGCATCTTTTCTGCTTGCTATTTATCAGTATTATTTTACGCTTGAAAATTCATGCAATTTTATTTTTTATTTTAATTTTTTTAACTTTTTCTCGATCTGCTATACTGGGTGCAATTCTTGCTTTTCTATACTATCTCGTTAATTCTAGCCGTTATACTGTATTGATTAAACCTTTTTTTTACTTAACCACTTTTTTGATTTTTTTGTATTGTATTTTAAATATAAGTCTAATTACTGATGGTAGTTTTTTATCAAAACTTTATATCTTAGATTCTGCAATATATTATGCTGAAAATAATTTTACTCTTTACCAATATCTTTTTGGTAATGGCTTGTCTCAGACTTTTGATGCTATAGGAATTGGTGCACATAATATTCTCGTTATTTTGTTATTTGAAACAGGAATTATAGGAACTATAGTTTATTTAACTTATATTTTTACTTTCTTTTTGTTTAAAGTTTCAAATAAATCTTGTAAAAGTAATCTTTTTGTTTTTTTAGGATTGTTTTTTTTAATGGGCTTTTCTTTAGGGCTTTATCTATTTCCAATCATGGTGTTAACTATTGCAGTAATTTTGAGCAATATGGAGGGAAAAAATGACCAGTAATATGCCACTAATTAGTGTTATTATCCCTGTCTATAATGTTGAACTTTATGTTAAAAAAGCAATTAACTCTATTCTTAATCAAACTTATAGTAATTTGCAAATTATAATCATTGATGATTGTTCAACAGATCGTACATATGAAATTGTTCAGAATATATCAAAATTAGATTCTCGTGTTCTAATTCTTAGAAATAAAATTAACTCGAAAATCGTCAAAACTTTAAATTATGGCTTGGAATATGCTAGAGGTGAATATATCGCTAGAATGGATGGAGATGATATTTGTTCAGCTGATCGTATAGAAAAACAGTATAGTTTTTTAATAAATAATCCTGAATATAGTTTAGTTGGAAACCATGTTTATACAATTAATGAAAATGATGAAAAAATTGGTCATGTGAAATTTCCAACAGATTTTTTTACCATCAAGAAAACAATAAAACTCACTTCACCTGTTTTACATATATGGCTTGCTAAGTCTGAAGTTTATAAGAAATTAAAAGGTTATCGTGAAATTCCCGGTGCAGAAGATTATGACTTTTTACTTAGAATGCTCTCTGAGGGATTTAAGTTCATTAACTTAGATAGTTACGAGTATTCTGTTAGGGTTCGAAATGGAAATACAACTTCTACAATTGGATTTCAGCAGAGATTAATGTCAAATTATGTGCTAGAGTTATTTGACGAACGTAAAAAATTCAATATTGATCGCTATAGTGAGGCTGATGTTATTAAGTATTTAGACAAATACAAAAAGCATAAGTCTAATTTTGATAAATCAAATGAATATTTAAGACAGGCTTTTAACTCTAAGGTTCATAAAAATTATATAAAAATGTTAAGTATGATTTTTATGACAGTTATTACTTCTAGGTTTCAATTACAGTATATGCTTAAGAGACTTATATTTAAAATCAAGGTTTGAAGGCTTCAAGAATGAAAATTTTATTTTTTATTAACTCTCTTAAGCATAAGTCTGGAACTGAGCGCGTGGCTTGTAATTTGGCTAATCTTTTTTCTAATGATTTAAATTTTGAAGTAGCTATTATAAATAGAGATACCGATTTTAATGATGCTGCATATCATCTAAGTGATAATGTTAATGTTATTAAAGCAGCAGGAAATTTTTTTGATTTTTACAATCAATCCCAATCTTATATTAAGTCTTTTATGCCCGATATCCTCATTTTTCATAATATGGGGAAGCTATCTTTGTTATTGTCACTTCTTCGAAAGAATGGTGCTAAAAGTGTTAGTTTGGAACATGTTGCTTTTGATATTAGACCACATTGGGTAAAAGTTTTTTCTAAAATTTTATATAGAAATATTGATGGTGTTGTTGTTCTAACTGATCATGATAAAGAGTCATATCATTTTTTTAAAAATAAGCTTACAAAGATTTGTAATATATCTCCATATAGTATTGATCAAAATTTAGTATATAATGCTAACTGCTTCGATATAATTTCTATTGGAAGATTAACTTATCAGAAAAATTTTTCTTCATTACTTGATGCCTGGAAACTGATTTCGGATAATAACCCAAAGTGGAAACTAAAAATTTATGGTACTGGTGAAGATCACAGTTTATTAACAAATAAAATAATTGATGAAAAACTATCTAATGTATTTTTATTAGGTGCAGTTTCTAATGTAGATCAAATTTATAAAAAGTCAGCTTTTTTTGTTATGTCTTCGAGATTTGAAGGGCTTCCAATGGTATTGATTGAGGCTCAAACTTTTGGTTTACCAATTATATCTTATGATTGTCCTCATGGGCCTGCAGAAGTTATTAAACATGGTTTAAATGGTTTACTAGTTGAAAACCAAAATTATGAATTATTAGCTAATGCAATTCAGGAGTTAATTGATAATGAATGTAAACGAATTAGCTTATCATCTCAGGCTGTACAAGATGCTGAACGTTATTCAGTTGAGTCTGTATTAAGTGTCTGGAAAAACTTTTTGGCTAGCCTATAATGAATTTTTCTATTTTAATGTCTCTCTATCATAAAGAGAATCCTAAATTTCTAGATCAATGTTTTGTGAGTATTTGGGACTCACAGACGTTTAAACCTACTGAAATTGTACTAGTTTTAGATGGTCCACTTGGTGAGCAACTTAGTGTATGTGTTCAGAAATGGCAAACTCTGATTGGGTCTGCTTTAAATGTTGTTCCACTTCCTGAAAATGTAGGCCTTGGAAATGCGTTGAATGAAGGATTGAAGAATTGTTCAAATGAGTGGGTTTTTCGAATGGATACAGATGATATTTGTACGCCTGATCGATTTGAAAAGCAGATTCAATTTATAGAACAGAACCCAGATGTAGTTTTGTTTGGTGGTCAGATTTTAGAGTTTGATCAAAATATTTCAGATGCGGATGTACTCAAAGCTGTACCTACAACTTATGAGAAAATAAAGAAATTTGCACAAAATCGCTGTCCTTTTAATCACATGACTGTCGCTTATAAACGCGATGTGATTTTAACCTTAGGAGGATATCAGCATCATTTATTTATGGAAGATTACAATCTTTGGCTTCGTGTAATTGGCAACAATTATCAAGTTGCTAACTTATCCGATGTGATTCTTTATGCGCGGGTTGGTAATGGTATGCATGCACGTCGCAAAGGTTTCAAATATATTAAAAGTGAAAAACAGTTACTAGATTTAAAAAAACAACTCAAAATTCAGTCTCCGTTTTATGCTACTATCTACTTCATTGTACGGTCTACGTTTAGACTTATGCCAGCGAATCTGCTAGGTAAAATTTATAATACGTTTTTACGTAAGAAAGTTGAAAAAACAGAGTAAGATAGCAATGAAAAGACTGGTTGATATCGTTATATCATTAATTGCACTAACATTATTGTCTCCAATTTTCCTCATTGTTTGTTATAAAGTACGAAAAAATTTGGGGTCACCAATCTTTTTTTGCCAAGAACGTCCTGGTAAAAATGGTAAACTTTTCAAAATGATCAAATTCCGCTCTATGAAGGACGCTTTTGATCAGCATGGTAATCCTTTACCTGATGAAAAACGTATTACACCATTTGGGCAAAAATTACGTTCAACGTCTTTAGATGAAATGCCACAACTCATTAATGTATTAAAGGGTGACATGAGCGTTGTTGGTCCACGACCAATGTTGAAAGACTTTGTAGAGCTTTATTCACCAGAACAAGCACGTCGCTTAGAAGTTCGACCAGGCATGACTGGCCTTGCACAAGTCAGTGGACGTAATGAGTTAGATTATGAAGAACGCTTTAAGTGTGATGTTTGGTATGTAGACAATCATAATACCTTAGTCGATTTTAAAATTATGTTTAGAACGGTTGCAGTGATGGCAAAGCGTGAAGGGATTAATGCCCCTGGTCATGTGGGCCCATCTTTATTTCAAGGTAACGCACCAAAAAAATCTGAAGATCAAGTTAAGTCTTAAATTTAGTAATGATTCGAGTTCAATTTCATGATTAAAAAAGCAATCTTACCTGTTGCTGGTTTAGGTACGCGTTTTTTACCTGCAAGTAAGTCAATTCCTAAAGAAATGGTCACGGTGGTTGACCGTCCAGCAATTGAATACGTTGTGCGTGAGGCGGTTCAGGCTGGAATTGAACAAATTATTTTAGTCACACATTCATCCAAAGCATCTATCGAAAACTATTTTGATCGAAATTTTGAACTTGAAACGACATTGGCACAGAAAAATAAAACCGATCTTCTAAAAGAAATTACTGAAATTTTACCTGCGCATGTGAGTGTTGTGGGTGTACGTCAGCCACAACCATTAGGTTTAGGTCATGCTGTGCTTTGTGCTAAAAGTGTTATTGGTAGTGATGATTTTGCAGTTTTATTGCCAGACGTTTTGGTCAAAGAAAAATCGGATCAAAATGATCTTGCCTGCATGATTCAGCGTTATGAAGCTGCTCAAGCAGCACAAATCATGGTTGAAGCAGTTCCTGAGCATATGGTAGATCAATATGGTATTGTGGATGTAGCTAAATCTCCTGCAGAAGGTGAAAGTATTGCCATGCAGGGCATTATAGAAAAACCTGCGGTTGGAACTGCGCCATCGAATTTATCAGTGGTGGGACGTTATATTCTGCCTGCAAAAATTATGCAGCTCTTAGAGCAGACCCCCAAAGGGGCAGGCAATGAAATCCAGTTAACAGATGCGATTGCCATGTTGCAGACCACTGATGTTGTTGAAGCCTATCGCATGAAAGGGGAAACTTTTGACTGTGGCAGTAAACTTGGTTACTTAAAGGCTGTTTTACATTATGGTATTGCTCATCCAAAATTAGGACATGAGTTTAAGCAGTTGATTGCCGAATTGAATGTCGAATAAAAATAAGCTTTGTAGGTGAATCATGAAAGTTGCGATATTAGGTGCGACACTGAATGCTGGTGTCATGGCAGTATTGTTATCCGAATATGGCAATCAAGTGTATTGGTGCAGTCATAAAAATAATGAGCATTCCCATCAGAAAAGGGTTCAGTATTTAGACGAAGAAGTCAATTTTCGTCTTAATCGACAGCATAAACTTGGGCATCTTCTTTATTGTTCTGTCGTTGAACTTCCTTTAGACGTAGATGTTTATTTCTTTTGTTATAGCCCAACTGAGATTGGATTAGCGGTTCAGGCCCTTAAAGCATTGGCTATGAAACCGATTATTCATCCAAGATTGATGATTAATGCTGCAACTTTTGGATTAAATGGTACAAACAAGCTTAGCGAGATCTCGCCTCAAGATTACTGGGTCTACTTACCAGATGTGATTCAGGAAGGTAATGCCATCAATAGTGTACTTCATCTGAAGCAGATTATTGTGGGGGTGGAAGAAGAACAGGCTAAAACTTTGGTTGAAGAATTATTACGACCGATGTTTAGTACAACTAATCAATATTTGTTCATGCCGATTCTAGACGCAGAATTTACTAAACTGAGTATTTCAGGCATGTTGGCGACTCGGATAAGTTATATCAATGATTTGGCGATGGTGGCTGAAAAGTTGGGCATTGATATTACCAATGTTAAACAGGGGATGGGGGCTGATACGCGAATAGGCTCGGCTTATTTAGCACCTGGAGCCGGTTTTGGTGGCGAAAATTTTTCTCACGATATTTTGACATTATCCAGTGAAGTTTCGAAAAGTGGTGCAAAAAGTCGTCTGTTGCAGCAAGTTTTGGATATCAATGAGCAGCAAAAAGAAATTTTATTTCGTAAACTCTGGAATTATTACCATTCGGATTTAAAAAATAAAATTGTTGCAATTTGGGGAGCATCATTCAAAGAAAACACCTCGAGTATTCATAATTCCCCAATTCATGCCATGCTGAATGCACTTTGGGCGCAAGGTGCCAAGGTGAAACTGCATGATCCACAAGCGCTGAAAGAAATATATCAACAGTATGGTCATCGTGAAGATTTAATTTTGTGTACAGATGTTTATGATGCAGTTCAAGATGCGGATGCCTTATGTGTGATCACCGCATGGAAAGAATATTTTAGTCCTGATTATAAAAAACTACAGCAATTCATGCGTCATCCACTTATTCTAGATGGACGTAATATTTATGATCCTCTATATGTCAAAGCGCAGGGTTTTGCATATGAGGGAGTTGGTCGAATATGAGAGAAAATATCGAAAATTTTCCTAAGCAAGCATTTCCTTCTACTGAACAAAAACTACATCAGTTAGCGGAAGAAATGCAGTCGATTCATTTGAACCAGCTTTTTGCAGAACAAGCACAACGCTTTGAAAACTTCAGTCTGTATTGTGAAGATTTACTTTTCGATTTTAGTAAGCACCGTGTCAATTTGCCTGTGATAAAGGCATTGCTCTTATTAGCAGAAGCAAAACAATTAAAAGCTTGGATCAGTCGGTTATTCTCCGTTGAGGCCATTAATTACACAGAGCAACGTGCAGCGATGCATTGGGCGTTACGCTTGCCTCAAGATTCTGAAGTTTTTCCAGAGTTATCTCAGCAAGTGCATGAACAATTAGATCGGATGTTTAATTTGGTCGAAAAAATTCATGCGGGGCAATATCGTGGCGTGACGGGTGAAGTCATTCAAGATGTGGTAAATATTGGGGTAGGTGGCTCAGATTTGGGTCCTTTGATGGTTTCTCATGCCTTATCGGATTTTAAAGTCCAAACAGCGAAACCCTTAAATGTACATTTTGTTTCGACGATGGATGGCAGCCAGCTTTCAGAGCTCTTGCATCATCTAAGACCTGAAACCACCTTGTTTATTATTTCCTCCAAATCATTTGGAACGATTGATACCTTATCGAATGCGGAAACTGTGCGCCAATGGCTGGAGAAAACTTTAGGGCAACGTGATTGTGTTCTAAAAAGTCATTTTATTGGTGTATCGACTAAACCTGACAAAATGACGGCTTGGGGAATTCATCCAGATCACCAGTTTTTATTATGGGACTGGGTTGGTGGGCGTTATTCACTTTGGTCTTGTATTGGGCTACCGATTGCTTTGCAAATTGGGGTTGAAGGCTTTAAAGCATTGTTGTCAGGTGCGCATTTGGTGGATCAGCATTTTCAAAATGCACCATTTGAGCAAAATATTCCTGTGCTGATGGGGTTGTTAGGGGTATGGAATACCAACTATCTGAACATGCAAACCCATGCCGTTCTTCCTTATGATGGTCGTTTGAAATATTTTGCTGCGTATTTACAACAGCTTGAGATGGAATCTAACGGTAAGTCTTTACAACGTGATCATCAAAAAGTTGAATCTTCGACTTGTCCGATTGTTTGGGGAGAGGTAGGTCCAAACGCACAGCATGCGTTTTATCAGTTGTTACATCAAGGTACACATGCGGTCAGTTGTGATTTTATCGCACCTGTACAGCGCTATAATGCCAAACAATTTACTTATGTTGAAAATGCAGAAGCCTTAATTGAGCAACATCATTTGGCACTTTCTAACTGTCTAGCTCAATCTAGATTATTGGCCTTTGGCAATCAAGCATTGTGCGAGAATGAGGTAGAAAATCTCCCTGATTATAAAAAATATGAGGGAAATCAGCCAAGCACAACAATATTGGTGAATGAGTTGAATCCAAAAACTTTAGGTATGCTCATTGCACTCTATGAACATAAAGTGTTTGTGCAATCGGTGATTTGGAATATTAATCCCTTTGATCAATGGGGCGTGGAAAAAGGCAAAGAAATAGCCAATCAATTATTGCCCGTACTGAATGGTCAGCAAACGGATATTGTACAGTTTGATGCTTCGACTCAGGGTTTACTGAAAGCTTTATTAGGCAATACGCATGACTAAAATTTTAGTCACAGGTAAAGTGGCTTAATTGATTCTCATATTTGTTGAGGATCGTTTAATATTCTGCATAAGTGAGCATTAGAAGATGCTGGAGGGGATGGAGGATCTATCCAACTTTATTCGACTATTATGTTGCGCTAGGTTTGATCATATAAGTGAGAAAGAACGAGCATGATGCTCGTTCTTTCTATGAATGGATTTTGAAAATAAATTAAACTTTTTTCGAGCTCTTATAATCATAAGCATAGTTATAACCATAATGTGAATCTACAGTACGTTGAATATCATTGATGATAATCCCCGTAATTTTGGTATTGGCTTGTTCAAACCGATGAATAACAAGATCTAACTCTTTCATTTGGGTTTTTGCATAACGTGCAATCACAAGATTCACACCTGCATATTGTGAAATGATAATACTATCTGTCACCGCCAAAATTGGTGGTGTATCGATAATAATATGATCGAATTGACCAGAGAGCTGTTCGAGTAGATTTTTAAAGCCCTCCATGCTTAATAACTCTGAAGGATTTGCTGGGCTTTCACCACATGTAATAAACGATAGATTTTCAACTTCTGTATGTTTGATGATTTGTTCCAGTGGCTGCTGACCCTTTAAAAAGTCTGCTAAACCAGCTTGATTATCTTGATTGAAATATTGGTGTAAATGCCCACGACGCAGGTTAGCATCAATCAACAATATACGCTTATTGGTTTGCGCTAAAATTACAGCAAGGTTAGTGGCAATAAAGGATTTACCTAGTTCTGGTGCTGGACTAGAAATCATAATTATATTGTTAGGTGCATGATTGAGCGCAAATTGAATAGCAGTACGCATGCTACGTAAGCTTTCAATCGCAATATCATCGCTATTTTTAACTGCAAGAATAGGAATATGTTTCTTCTTTTCAAGCAGTTTAGTATGGCTTTCTTGTGCAGGTGAATGCGGAACAGTTGCATATACAGGCAGATTTAATACATTTTCAATTTGAGCCGCATCTTTAATGCCTGTACGTAGCATGTTGCGTAGAAAGGCTAAAAGTGTACCGAAGAAAGCACCTAAGAAAATAGATAAAACTAAAATCTGTAATTTTTTAGGTGAAATTGGTTTAATTGGTTTGATTGCAGTATCGACAATACGAACATTGCCAATTTCACCTGCTTTGGAAATACGCAGTTGTTGGTAAGAATTTAATAAGTTGGTATAGAGTTGTTGTTTAACTTCGACTTCACGGTACAACTGTAAATAGCGGCGTTGCAAGTCGGGTAATTGTTTAAGTGTTGTATTGAGTTCATTAATTTTATTGTTAATTGCTTCAAGTTGAGCATTAACTTGTTTCATTTCAGGGTGTGCAGCTGTGTACTTCTGTGCCAATTCAGCACGTGTTTGTTGTAGGGCGATTTTCTGAGTTTCAAGGTTAATACTTTGGGTAAGATAAAGCTCAGACTCTCTGGTAACATCAACCGTATTGTATTGCTCACGGAATTTGTTAAATTCACGTTCTGCAACATCAAGTTGTTGTTTTAGCTCAGGTAGTTGCTCATCTAAGAACTTCAGTGTCTGTGCGGTTTCTGCAGAACGACGTTCAATATTTTGTTGGCTATATGAGGCTAAAATAGCATTCAGTACTTTGATAATATGCTCTTTATCTGTGCCTTGATAGTTTAGCCCTAGAATACCAGTGAGCCTGCCTTTTTCTGCAACTGAGTAATTGGTGAGGATATTATCTATTGCGGCAGGTAAAGATTTTTTCTGAATGAGATAGGTATCATTGAGTTGATCTTGAGTGTGAATCGTAATATTCCATACGCCATCAGCAGTACGAATGCTATTCGGTTGATTGACCTTGGCTGTAAGCAAAATTTGCTCAGTTTTGGGATCTGTTAAACTGAATTGATGATCTGTGAAGCGGAGTTCAAGGCTTTGATCTTCGTAGTTTTCTGGGGCTTTAAATTGTGTTATTTCGAATGCTTTCTCGTTATCTTTAAACAAGACAGATTGAGTGCTGTACTGGGTTTTATAAATGTGTGGAGAGAGTAAACGACCGAAAAATGTGTTTTCTGTACCAGAGACTTGTAAGTCTAGATTGAGATGTTGAATTACATTCCCGAGTACTAAGTGAGATTTTAGAATCTCGATTTCAGCTTGAGCTGGTGAGTTTTGGTCTACCATGGAAGATAAATTACCGAGTAAGGCAGCGGTACCAGCCCCTTTACTGTCTTCCACCTGAATTAAAGCGCTCACAGCATAAGTGTTAGGTGTAGCTCTTAAATAAAGCAGTGCACACCCCAAGCTTAAGATGGTGCATAACGCAATCAGTTTCCATTGAGCGATGAGTGAAAAAAATAGTTCTTTTAAATCACTTGTTTCTACTTTATTGGTATGTTGGCTCATAATTTTATTATCTATGGGTTAAATTTATTGTTTCCAGTCATTTATACAGGTTTGTATAAATTGATAGGTGTCATCAAAAACGGCTCGACCATGCTGGTAAGGATTGGAAATATTCTTACCTTATCAGTAACTCAAACGAAATATTTTCCCTTTGAGAAACGGGCTATGCTTGTCCAATATGCAATTGAAGAAATTTCTGCTTGGAAACGTATTTTGCCATTGGACAAGGACAAATATTTCCAATACAGCCCATAAGAATATTTTGAATATGTATTAGTTAGTTCCCAATCGATCAATATTATACAAAGCATTAGAGAACGGTAAAATTTGGGTAATGATACGTTGCCAACGGGCTAAGCCTGTAGCGTCAACATAAACAATATCATTGCTACGCATTCTAAATTGATTGGCTAAACCGAAATTACCGAGACTCATTAAATTCATATGATACAGTTCAGTTTGTTGATGCTTCGGGTCACTACGGAGTACATAAATTCGTTTAGCACTTGCAGTATTTGAATCAATGCCTAAGCTTTCTCCCAGAACATCACTTAAGGTCATGCCTTGATCACGCATGGGCAAAGCTTGATTCCTGCCAGACTCACCCATGACATAAATCTTCTGGTCCTCTTTAGAATTTACATAAAGTGTATCATTGGGTTGGATGAGCAAATTGTGTAAAGAATAACCGGACTTTTCGAGTTGAATACTATTCAACTTGTAAGTTCGACCTTGGCGTACCAATGTAATAGAGGTGTTATCGCCATATTGAGTATTAATTCCACCAGCCATACTAAGAGCGGTATAAACACTGACAGGTTGATCACTCAGAAAGAATTGGCCGCCTCTCATCACGTTACCTTGGACTGAATAACGCTGGCCTTGATAAGATAAGACACGCGCAATCACATCAGGTGTTTTTAAATAATGAGAGAGTTGACTACGCAACTCTTGATTCACTTGAGGGAGTGATTTTCCTGCGGCTTTATAGCGGCCAATCATTGGAAATTGAATATAGCCGCTTTGATCAATTTGATAACCATTGGCTTGAATCGATTGTTCGCTGGAAACATTACTCGCTGCAGGGGTAATTTCAGGATAAGCCCACAAGTAAATGGATAGAATATCGCCTGGACTCAACTTGTATGAGAGTTGGGCATGACGAAATAAGCTAGAATAATCTTGCAGATCGTTATCTGAAGTTTGATTTAAGTCACGTAAAGTATTTTGGTTGAGTTGAATGACATGCACTGTACTACCAAGTTCAGTTTGATAGACACCTTGTTCAGGTAAATTATAAGTTTGAAGGCCTGGTGCTAGAGCACAACCGACAGTGCTGAGTGTGAACCCTAAGAGGCCAATATATTGTAGTAATTTCACTCTGTACCCCTATAAACTATTATAAATATATTTCAATCGGGGGTGATTGAGATTGTTTAATAAATATACTAATACATCAAATTATCCTGTGCAATTATAATTTTTGATAATAGTGCAAGCTTAACTACAGTCCAGTAGTAAAGATGTGGTGTCAACAAGACTTAGTAATTGTATATATGATACAAGCAGGATATGATGGAAAAAGATTGAAATTTTCTGATCGATAATAATTACAGTCTTGTACTTAGTGACAGCATTTTATTGATTGTATGATTTCTTTAATATAATTAAAAATGCATTAGATAAAGTGGTATAAAGTTTACTCAATTATTGATTAATTATGAATTAAATGCTAGTAAGGTAATATAAGGAATTCACAGGCAAGCATATTAAAATAAAAAACTTATCGCAATCATAGGCCAGTTTATTTGGTTTTGCAAAAAATTAGATGAAGCAATTTTTATATGTTTTAATATTTAAAAGTTGATTTTAAATTATGTCTAAAAATAAAAAAATTTTAAATAACACATTGGCTTTATACATTAGGCTTTTGATTACGGTCGTACTGAACTTATATGCAACTAGAATATTATTAAAAAATCTTGGAATAGAGGATTTTGGTCTATATGGAGCAATAGCAGGAGTTATTGCATTAATTTCATTTTTTCAGGCTGCATTATCAAATGCAACAAATCGTTTCCTAAATATAGAGGTGGGAAAGGGTGATATACCCTATATTCAAAAAATATTTTCTACAGCATTTTTCCTACATATTTTCATTGCATTGCTTTTTTGTATTTTAATTGAAATATTTGGTGCTTTTATAATTGGTTCTTTTGTAAAATTACCCGCTGAAAAAATAAATATTTCTATGCAAGTTTTTCATTTGTCAATAATATCTCTATTTATTTTGGTTGTTACTATTCCATTTGAGTCTATATTAATGGCGAAAGAAAAATTTGGAATATATGCTTTGATTTCTATACTTGATGTAACTTTGAAATTACTATTGGCTTATATTTTAATATTCTTTACTCATGATAAGCTTTTATATTATGCATCAGGTTTTGTTTGTATAGTTTTTTTGACAAGATTAACTTATGTAATTTATAGTCAATTAAATATTGTTGAAGCAAGGATTAAATTTTATATAGATAATGATTTTCTTAAAAAAATAATAAATTTTATTGGTTGGGAGTTGTATTTAAATTTTTGCGTGGTTTTTAAAGTTGAGGGAATAATGCTCTTGATGAATAACTTTTTTGGTTTGATAGCAGTGGCAAGTATAAAGATAAGTTATCAAATTAATGCAGCGTTATATAGCTTATCTAGTAATCTATCGGTTGCTGTTAAACCTCAATTAATGCGTAGTTATGCTGATTATGATGTTGATAGAATGAATACGTTAACATTTTACTCGGCAAAATATTCTTATTATTTTATGTTGATATTTTGTGCCCCCATTATATTTAATATTGATTATATTTTAAAGTTTTGGTTGGGATCTCCGCCTGCTTATACTAAAGTCATTACTATTTTTGTACTAACTTCAAGTTTAATTGAGGTGTTTTTTTATCCAATTGTTATGTTGATCCATGCTACTGGTAATTTGAAAAAATTTAGCATTTTAACTGGTACTCTCATTCTATCATCAGTTCCATTGGTTTATTTATTATTTAAATTTGGTTTTAACTATTATTATGCTTATATTATTTATGTCATTAATACTGCATTAGCTTCATTTTTAAACTTATGGATAGTAAAAAAACTGATCACTGATTTTGATCTATCTAAATTTTTAAGGAAGGTTTTAGTTAATATAATGATTACTACCGTTACAATTATTTTAGTCCTCAAGGTGATAGCTGAATTTGTTGTTTTAAGTGGTTTTGTTGGATTTTTGACCGTTTTTGTGTTAGAAACTTTAGTAGTAATTTCGCTAATATATGGTTTAGGTATCGAAAAAATGCATAAGGAATTGATTAAAAGTTATTTAAAATCAAAGATAAAGTGATATTTTAGTAGTAACTGATATTAAAATTGATAAGCTTAGATTCATTCTATAGTTTTCTTGAATCGTTGATGTTTTAGCTGATTGATTATTCTATAGAACATCATTTTTTAATACTGGATAATAAGGATTTCTAATAAAAACTAGCATTAAATAGCTCGAATAAATATTGAACTGTTGTTGAATTTGAACATAAAGAGACTGATTTTGCAGTTGCAATATAACAATAGCAAAATCCTGAATATATAAAATCCCTGTCAGGAATGCAAATCAGATTAATACCGAAAATTTTAAAATGTATGGGTAGGAATCTTTAGTGATTAGAGTTTTACATATAGTTGGTCAAATGGATCGTGCTGGTGCAGAAACTATGCTGATGAATCTATATCGTCATATTGATCGCACCCAAGTTCAATTTGACTTTATTAAATTTACGACTCAACAAGGTGATTATGATGATGAAATTCAAGAATTGGGTGGCAGAATTTTTCCAATTCTTGCCGAGAATCCAATTGAACGTATGTTTAAACTAACAAGTTTTTTAAAGCAACATTCTGAATATCGAATTGTACATGCACATATGTTGCTAAGTAATGCTTTTCATCTATTAGCAGCAAAAAGGGCTGGTATTCAGCATCGAATTTCACATTCGCATAATACAAGTAATGGTAAATTTGGAGTTTTAGCTTTTTTATATGAAAAATTTGCAATATATTTAAATAAAATATTATCAACAAAAAAAATAGCTTGTGGTAAAGAAGCAGCGGAATATTTATTTGGGACAACAGAAAATGTTTGGTTATTAAATAATGCTATCGATTTAAAATTATATAGACAAATAGCAGAAAAAAATAAAAATTATTGGAAAAGCATTAAACATGATATTCAAGGGTTGAAAATTATTCAAGTCGGCCGGTTAAGTGAGGTAAAGAACCATAGATTGTCGTTAGAAATTGCTAGAAAATTAAAAGAGCAAGATATTACTTTTAGATTTTTGATTGTAGGTCAAGGTCCTTTAGAGAACTCTATTAGGCAAATGATACAAGATTACACTTTAGATAAAAATGTGTATTTATTAGGTATTAGAGATGATATACCAAACTTAATGGCTGGTGCTGATGTCATGTTAATGCCATCATTACATGAAGGATTTCCAGTAGTGTTGGTGGAAAGTCAAGCAATTGGTTTAAAGTCTATAATATCCTCTAAGATATCAAAAGAAGTTGATCTGGGTGTAAACTTAATTGATTTTAAAGACTTAAATAACATTGAAGGATGGATTAAAGCGTTTGAATATATAAATCCAGTAAGTAATCAGTTTGGTAGTGATGTCGAAGTGCTTGCTAAGAAGGGTTTTGATATAAAACAAAAATCCGTCGAACTTTTAGCCCTGTATAATAATATGGATAGTATTTCTAATGATATTAATTGATAATACTGCTTTTTTAAATTTATACAATTTAATTTATTTTTGTACAGCCTGCTTGGTCTTGGCTTCTGCTTTATCATATGAAATTAAGAAGGATGTTTTACTACAGAATAAATTAGGTCAATATTTAGTTTTTTTACCTTTAATTTTTTTAATATTACTCGTGGGTCTTAGGGAATATGATGTAGGTGCTGACACAGTTAGTTATTTTGATATACTTTGGAATGAAACATCTGAGTTGAATTTTAGTGATGGTATTTTATTCGGTTTGATTGCTTCGACTCTAAGATATTTCAATTTGGGTTATACTTATTTTCTTTTATTAATATCCTTCGTATTTTATATAATTACTTACAAAGCATTAAAGAACTATACTGAAAAATTTGAATCAAATCTTCTTATTACTTTCTTTGCATGCATTTCATTTTTCTTTTATTTAAGTATGAGTATTAATGTGATCAGGCAAGGTGTATCACTAGCCTTTCTGTTATTAGCTTATTCTTTATGGGTTGGTAAGAAAAATAATATTATAATTTTATTGTGTATATTTTTATCATTAGCTTTTCATTTGACCTCAATTATACCAATTTTAATATTTGTTTGTTCTGTTATCATGAGTAAAATTAGAGCTTTTAATTTACTAATTTTTATCTATTTATTTTCTATAATTTTATCTTACTTTAATTATGGTTTTTTAAACTTTTCATCAGTGTTTTTAGATTTTTTAGGTGAAGATAGACATGCAGATTATTTTTCGGATGAAGTTTCTGATTACATCATAGGTTTTAGGCCGCAGTTTGTAATATTTAATACTTTTTTTCTACTTGTATCTCTGTATGTTAAAAATAAGTTGACTGATATTGATTTATCTTATCAATATAATATTCTTGTTTCTTATTATATTATTGCAAGTGTTATATTTTTTATGGCATTTCAACTGCCATTTTCCGATCGTTGGGGATTGTTTTCATGGTGTGTTATTCCATTACTAATTTCACCATTATTTTATTCACCTTTTGTTAAGGAAAAAATAAAAATTCATTATGTTTTAATCTTGATTCTAATTTACATTGGTTTTTATTTCTATGATAAATGAATCTGAAAATACACCTACTATTAGTGTAGGTATTCCATTTTATAATGCTGAAAAGTTCTTGGCTTTTGCCATTCAGTCTGTACTTTGTCAATCATATACAAATTGGGAGTTAATTCTTGTGGATGATGGATCCACGGATAATTCCTTGAAGATTGCTAAAGAGTTTGCAGGTAGTGATCGAAGGATTAAAGTACTCTGTGATGGTGAAAATAAAAAACTACCCAATCGTCTAAATCAATTAATAAAGGAATCTGAAGGTAAATTTATAGCAAGGATGGATGCGGATGATATTATGCATCCCAGTCGCTTGGAAGTACAATTAAAATATCTTTTAGAAAATGATCAAGTTGATCTTGTTTCTACGGGTTTGGTCTCTATAGATGATCAGAATAGAGTCTGTGGATTCAGAAGTGTCAATTCACTTATTACTGAAATATCTAAACCTTTTAAGTTTCATATAGCTCATCCAACTGTAATGGCTAGAAAAGAATGGTATCTAAGAAATTTATATAGTTTAGACTATCCTCGTGCTGAAGATTTTGAGCTGTGGTGTCGTGCATATGGTAAAAATGATTTAAAAATAGCAATCCTTCCAGATTTACTTCTTTTTTATCGTGAATTTGGAAATATCTCTATCGATAATCTTTTGAAAACATGTTCAGATGAACATAAAATAAGAAATTATTATCAAATGAATAATAAAGTTTATAATTTTATCTATTTTAATTTGAAATATCTTTTTATTTATACAATTGGTTTTTTGGGCTTGGGGAAGAATCTCTCGAAGAGAAGAAATCGAGATTTATCTGATGATGATGCAAAGGAAATGCAACAAGTATTAAATTTAGTTGTGAATAGAAAGTAGGAGCTTATATAAAGTTAATTTAGTAGATAAGCTACTTCCATAACCACAATCAAATGCAAATTAATAAAATTAGTTTGATTGCAGCAAGACATTATTGAAGGGCTATTCATCAATATATTTTTTGATGGATAACCTGATTCTAAAAATTATTGCACTCGTAATTGATGAGTTTACAATCAGCCCCGAATCAGTCACTAGAATTTTAGTGCTTTGACTTACAAAGCTTGCAGCACGTCGAACCTAACGCTAGGTAAGGGTAAATCAGTTTAGTCTGGTATCGAAATTCAATGCTTTTTAATGCATATATTTGAAATTTTAATTTTTTACAAAGAGTTGCTAACTTTGCTCAAAGTTTTATGAGATGTATGTTCATTTACCATTCTGAATAAATTTGAAAAATTTAGATAGACTTTATGACTAAGTCATATTTTGGATTTGGTTACTTGGTTGAACTTTAATTTTTAAAACTTTTTGCAACAAAATAGAGAATTATTTAAAAGACACAGATCAAAAAAAGGATTTTAATTAGAGATGTAAAAGTGGCAATTGGAACACATTATTAGAAAAATGTTCTATGTTTGTCACTTAAATACGGAAAGAATAATTTTTAAAAAAAACTAAAAAAGCTGAAAAATTATGAGTACGATAGTGTTTATTGGCACGATAGCATCTAGCATTTATGATTTTCGTGCAGATTTAATCCGTAGCCTCTTAAAGCAGGGGCATCAAATCTATGCTTTTACATCTCAATACAATGCAGAAGATATAAATAAAATAGAACAACTAGGTGCTATTCCTGTTACATATACTTTAAACCGTGGTGGATTAAATCCACTGGCAGATATTGTCGCAACTTATCAACTTTTTAAAAAAATAAAGCATATAAATCCTGATGTGGTCTTCTCATATTTTTCTAAGCCAGTCATTTTTGGGACTATAGCTGCGAAACTAGCAAAAGTACCTTGTGTCATCGGTATGCTTGAGGGGCTAGGTTACACTTTTACAGAGCAGCCAGAGGGTCTAAGCCACAAAACTAAATTTATCCGATACATTCAGGTTTTTCTCTACAAAATCGCATTGCCAATGCTGGATCAACTTATTTTCTTAAATCCAGATGATCCTAAAGATTTATTGGAAAAATATTCTATAAAAGTAAAAAAAGTAGTGATCCTAGGCGGAATAGGTTTAAATTTACAAGAATATCCATATCAACCCGTTGATGATATTTCACTTCCTATTAAATTTTTATTCATTGGTCGGTTGCTTAAAGAAAAAGGAATACATGAGTTTGTTCAAGCCGCTAAATTGGTGAAAAAACAATATCCTAAAACACAGTTTACGATTCTTGGACAAATAGATACTTTTAATATTGGAGCACTGCAACAATCAGAATTAGATGATTTGATTGCTTCCAATGTTGTACATTATTTAGGCTGGGTGAATAATGTAAAAGACTGGATTACGAATAGTCATGTATTTGTGTTGCCCTCTTATCGTGAGGGTGTACCTCGCAGCACACAAGAAGCAATGGCAATAGGCCGTGCAATTATTACTACAGATGTCCCAGGTTGCCGAGAAACTGTAATCCAAAATCGAAATGGCTTCATTATTCCAAGGTGGGATTCCAAAGCTTTAGCTGAAAATATGATTTATTTCATTGAGAATCCTAAACAAATCAGATTTATGGGAGATGAAAGCCACAAAATCGCACTCGATAAATTTGATGTTGAACAAGTAAATCAACGATTACAAAATATTTTAGGAGTCTGAAAATGATAAAACGCTTCCTAGATATTGTGATTGCTTCTTTTGCGCTCACTTTACTATCGCCATTATATTTATATGTTGCATATAAGGTGAAAAAGAATTTAGGCACTCCTGTCTTGTTCCGTCAGGTTCGTCCAGGGTTACATGGCAAACCTTTTGAAATGATTAAATTTAGAAGTATGCATGATGCTATTGATGCCCAAGGGAACCCTTTACCTGAAATTGAACGTTTAACTCCTTTTGGCAAAAAATTGCGATCTACAAGTTTGGATGAAATACCAGAATTATGGAACGTGATTAAAGGTGATATGAGTATTGTAGGTCCACGTCCTTTATTGATGGAATATTTACCTCTTTATAGTAAAGAACAAGCCAAACGTCATCATGTGCGCCCCGGCATGACAGGTCATGCACAAGTGAATGGGCGTAATGCCATTAGTTGGGATGAAAAATTGAAGCTTGATATTTGGTATGTTGAAAATCAATCCATTTGGCTGGATTTCAAAATTATGCTGAAAACGATCAAAGTTGTTCTAATTAAAGAAAATGTAAATGATGAATCAGGTCACTCTATGCCTAAATTTACAGGGGATAAACAGGGTGATGAAAATGGATTCTAATGTGAACTGCTCTTTAGTCGATGTTGATGATGAATGGGACACTGCAGTAAAGAAATTTAATTTTGATATCTATCATTTAAGTGGATGGCTTAAATCTTCAGCAGTAATAGATGATGGTCAGGCTAAAGGCTTAATGATTAAGTTTGGTAATAATGAGTTACTTTTTCCTTTAATTATTAGGAGAATAGATAGTATATTTTGGGATGCTACCTCGCCATATGGTTATGGTGGTCCATTAGGAGATAGTGTATTAACAAATCAAGAGATTGATCAGTTATTACAAAATGCCATTAATTTTTTAAAGGAGCACAATTGTGTTTCTTGGTTTATTCGATTACATCCAATTTTAAATATTGAATGGAATAGTAAATTTGGCACTATCGTTGAGCATGGGCCAACATTATCTTCAGATTTGAGTAAAACAGAAGAAGAACATTGGTCTGAAACTCAACAGAGACATCAACGAGGCATTAAAAAGGCATTAAAACAGTCTATATACACAAAGATTGAAGAACTTAATGAAAATAATGCTTTAATCTTTTCTAAAATTTACCTTGAAACTATGAAGCATGTAAATGCATCAGACTTTTATTTATTTGATGATTTATATTTTATAGCGTTAGCAAAAAATCTAAAAGGCAGAATTTTATTAATTACTGCTTATGATAATGAAACACCGATAGCTGCTTCAATCTTTACGTATTGCCAAGAAAGTAAAATTATCCAATATCATTTAGGCGGTACTCTTGATGCTTATCGAAATTTACAACCTGCTAAGCTGATTGTACACATCGCAAGAGCTTGGGGGCGTGAAAAGAGATACAGTATTTTGCATCTTGGCGGAGGTTTTGGGGCAAGTTTGGATTCATTATATGAGTATAAAAAAGGATTCAGTTCAAATGAGCATGTATTTAAAACGCATCGTATTGTCGTGAACTCTGATGTTTATATCAAATTGTTAAATAAAAATGGCAGGGTTGGACAGTTAACAGAATACTTTCCGCTTTATCGGAAACCAAATGGGAAATAATGTCATGATTAAATCTAAAAATGTGTCGCTTAGACCAATCGAGTTACACGATGATATTTTATTGCAAAAATTGATGAATGATCCTTTTGTGGCTGGAAGTGTAACAGGATGGTCATTTCCTGTATCTCTGTTTTCCCAAAATAATTGGATTCAGTCAAATACAAATAGTTCAAATTATCGCTTAATTATTGTAGATAATGAAACGAATGAAGCAATTGGTATCACGGGGTTATGGGAGATTGATTGGCATAATCAGTCAGCGAATATGCCAATAAAAATCTTGCCAGAAAAAAATAAAAAAGGCTTTGGGACAGAAGTCATTATGTTGACCATGGCGTGGGCATTTTACAATGTCGGACTCAGACGTTTATATGGTCCAGTTTTAGACTTCAATGGGCCAAGTATGGGTGCTTATGTTAAAAAATGTGGTTGGAAGATTGAAGGTCGACAACGTGAAGCGATTTTTCGTAAGGGAGAATGGCATGATGTATACGATATAGCAATTCTTAAGCATGAATTTGATGCTCTACCTAATGTAGCTGAGTTTATCCATGCGGTATGTCCTGTAGATACCACACCGAATATCAATTCCCAAGATTATATTTAGGGAAAAAATGATGCTAAATACTACATTTGAACCATGGCCAAGCTTCACAGTAGAAGAAGCAGATGCTGTTAAAGATCTGCTACTTTCAAATAAAGTGAATTATTGGACTGGAAAAGAATGTCGCGAGTTTGAGAAAGAATTTGCGCAATTTTCTCAAACCAAATATGCCGTAGCATTAACAAATGGTACGGTAGCACTTGATGTTGCTTTAAAAGCTTTAAATATTGGTGTTGGTGATGATGTAATTGTTACATCTAGAACATTTCTTGCATCTGCCAGTTGTATTGTTACAGCAGGAGCTAATCCTATTTTTGCAGATGTTGAGCTGGATTCTCAGAATATTTCTCGAAAGACCATTGAGGCGGTATTAACTTCGAATACCAAAGCCATTATTTGTGTACATTTAGCGGGCTGGATGTGTGATATGGATCCAATCATGCAGTTGGCGGAAGAAAAAGGGTTATTTGTCATTGAAGATTGTGCTCAAGCACATGGGGCACAATATAAAGGAAAATCAGCGGGTTCGATTGGTCATATTGGGGCATGGTCTTTCTGTCAGGACAAAATTATGAGTACTGGTGGTGAAGGCGGGATGGTTACCACCAATGATGAGAACTTATGGGAAAAAATGTGGTCTTATAAAGACCATGGTAAAAATTATGACAGCATTTACCATAAACAACACCCACCTGGTTTCCATTGGGTACATGACTCTTTTGGAACCAATTGGCGCATGATGGAAATGCAGGCCGTGCTCGGGCGCATGCAACTGAAAAAAATGCCAATATGGACAAAAAAACGTACGCAGAATGCGCAGCGTATATTGGCTGTATTTCAAAATAGTCGTTATTTCTCCGTACATTATCCAAATCAAGATTATGTACATGCCAACTACAAGTGCTATGTACAGGTCAATATTGATCAATTACCTACAGGTTGGTCCCGTGACCGTATTTTGAATGAAATAAATGCACAAGGTGTGCCATGTTTTATTGGCTCTTGTTCAGAAGTGTATTTAGAAAAAGCATTTGATGGTACTCCTTGGAGACCAAAAACACGCTTAGTGAACGCACAACAATTAGGTGAAACCAGTTTAATGTTTTTGGTACATCCGACCTTAACAGAAGATAATCTGACAAAAACTGTGAATGCTATTCAGCAGGTTATACAGATGATGAATGCAATAAAAAATTAAACCAATTAAGGTGATCCTCGACAAAAGATTGTATACACAGTTCTTTTAAAATAATGTAAATTTCAGATGGCTATCTTGGACAGTATTATTGTTCCAGTCATGTAAATCGATTCAAATTATCGTTTGCTTATAACGCAAATTTTATAGGATCGCCTATTTCTACTATTTAGACAGTCAACATGGCTTCTATTTGAATTAAAGAAGGCTAGTCATAATCATGGGTAATATTGAATTAATTTAGTCATCTTATTCGTGGTTGGAAAACTAGCCCACACATAAACTGTCAATTGGTATGTGCTGTTCACGAGGAAAATCTATCAGCTGTTATGTTTATGACCTTGCGAAGCTGTGCTTCTCAGACTTACGAGACTGTACTCTGATTTTAGAGTGCTATTACACAATTAACTGAATTAAAATAATATTTATGCGTAGAGACTGTTGGGATTACAGTAACTAAAAGTTTCATTCATGTATCAAAAGTTCATGTGGTACACGGCAGAGTATTGTCTACTTGCAAACGAACCAATGATATCTAGTTTGTATATATTGAGATTTACTACAATCGAATCAGACAACACTTTGAAAATAGTGAGTTAAGTCTGACCGCATTTCAACAAGAATATTTTAATAATTTAGAGAGATTATCTGTTGAGAATACTCTCCAGGGTCAATGTTATTTTTACTGGGATTACCCATAAATACGGACAATATGCTACCGAAATATTCCGATAGTTTGTCGGGTATAAATAGGGAGCTAACTTTACTGCCGATTTCTTCAAATAATTTAATTTTTCTTAACGAGTTGTGGCTGAAAATTGCTCGTTCGTCCACGTAGGACTTCTAGTTTAAATGAACCAGAATCTTTTTGGTTTTGCGAGAGTAGCCCTTTCTACAATTGATTTTTTAGGATTTACGTCCAGATATTTTTTAATCTCTGCATTTAAGACCGTTTCAGTCCGCTCTTTAATCTGAGACTTCAGAGTAAAAGTTTAACCAGTGAGTAGTTGTCCGGATTGTAATTGTTTAAATTTGTTTAGAACTCAAAGTTGTAATTTGTCATGCTTTTTCATTAAGCGCTGATTAATTTAATAAAATAATTATATTTTTTGATAAATGTATCAATTTAATTAAAAACAAATATTAATTTATCAATTTTACCAATTTTTGGGGATTTATTCGCATTTGTGGTGATTCTATAGTTGTGCTATGTCATTCGTTTGCTTGATCCAGAAGGTTTGCTTAGAGACTTAAAGTACGTCTAGTGAATGCTCAATATCTAAGTGAAGCAAATTTAATGTTCTTGGTACCTCTATGTTAAGAGAAAAGAGTTTTTAAAAAACCGTGAATGTAATTAAGAAGATTGTGTAGGCGATTGATGTAATAAAAAGTTCAACCAAATAAGGACAATAGGATGTCCTCATAAGGCTATCCCATTTAAACATGCATTTTTATTGACATAAAAATGGGTATAAAGATGCAATCCTGTAAAGGGGATCATCATGGTGAGAAATATAATTCATCAATTTGCTGCACAGCCAAGATTATATAAGCAAGTTTTTTTAAGTTTTTTGGATTTATTGGCTTTCCCTGTCATTTTATGGTTGTGCTATGTGATTCGTTTGTTTGATTTTCAAACTCCAATTATATCAGATGCGACATATGGCATTATCTTGATCAGTTTTATTGCAGTCTTAAGTTTGATGATCACAGGAGTTTATCGTTTTATTGTCCATACTTTTGAAGAAATCCTGATATGGAAGTTAGCACTTGCTGTCGCGATGACGATGATCGCCTTATATGTACTGCGTTCAAGTACTGCAACATTCGTTCCGATGTCTGTCCCATTTATATTCGGATTTATGATGTTTACATGGGTTTGGTTGAGTAGGGTATATATTCGTTTTTTAGTTAGAGCCTCATATTGTGCTGAAATTGGCAGTAAAAGAGTTGCAATTTATGGTGCAGGTGCAGCTGGTCAGCAAATTGAGGCGGCACTTAAATGTTCAGGTCAGTATCTACCTGTATTCTTTATTGATGATGATCCATCCTTACAAGGAAGAATTATTGGCAGTATCCCTGTTTATCCAGTTGCTCAAGCATTACAACGGTTGAAGAAAGATAGAATCGACGAAATTTTGTTGGCACTTCCTTCAGTGGAGCGTGTAAGAAAAGCAGAGATTATTCATGAGCTTGAGCCGTGTAATTTAAAAATTACGGCACTACCTGGTTTGACCCAGTTGGTTCATGGTGAAATTACCGTTTCTGATATTCAGGAAGTAGATATTATTGATTTGTTAGGGCGTGATCCTATTCCCCCGATTTCGCATTTATTGACCAAGAATATTGAAAATAAAGTTGTGATGGTGACAGGTGCAGGTGGGTCTATTGGATCTGAATTATGTCGTCAAATTATTAAGAATAAGCCAAAAGCACTAGTTCTTTATGAACTGAACGAATTCGCACTGTATAACATTGATCAAGAATTACACTCGAACTGTGATGTGACAATCATTCCTGTTTTGGGTTCTGTGCGGAATCAAGCCAAATTAGAGTATGAGATTGAACAGTATGGTGTTCAAACGGTTTACCATGCAGCAGCATACAAGCATGTGCCTCTAGTTGAATGTAATCCGCTTGCTGGATTGAAAAATAATGCGATTGGTACGGCATGTAGTCTCAATGCAGCAGTAAAAAAAGGGGTAGAAACATTTGTATTAATTTCGACAGATAAAGCGGTTCGACCAACCAATGTGATGGGGGCTTCGAAGCGGATGGCAGAGTTATATTGTCAATCTGTCGCTGCAATACAGAAAAATACACATATCAGTATTGTTCGATTTGGTAATGTTTTAGGGTCTTCAGGTTCAGTCGTCCCTTTATTTAAACAGCAAATTGCCAAAGGGGGCCCCATTACTGTGACCCATCCAGAAGTTACTCGTTACTTTATGACAATTCCTGAAGCCTCGCAATTGGTGATTCAGGCGGGTGCACTGGGGCAAGGTGGAGATGTCTTCTTATTGGATATGGGGGAACCTGTATGCATTCAGAATTTGGCACGACAAATGATTAAACTAAGTGGTTTCACTGTACGAGAAACTGGGTCGTTGAGTGGTGATATTGAAATCATCTATAGTGGCTTACGTCCAGGAGAGAAACTGTATGAGGAACTGTTGATTGACCAAGAGAATACAGAGTATACAGAGCATGCGCGGATTCGTCGTTCCTTTGAAAAAGATTATCCCTTACAAGAACTACAAATAGTCTTTGATAGAATAAATCAAATGGATGCAGCAAAACCAGATATAGATTGGTTGTTGACTCAACTTGAGCATTATGTCGATGGGTATAAACGGAGTAATCAAGTTATAATTAACTAAATTATAGAAATTTGCCTGATGAGTATAATTTCGATATTACAGGATTCATTTGATAGCTTAATTTAGGGCTTACTGAAAGTTTTGCAAGGAAAAAAAATGGCTAAGATTTTAGTCACAGGCGGAGCCGGTTATATCGGCTCACATACCTGTGTTGAGTTATTAACCGCAGGTCATGACGTTGTGGTTTTAGATAATCTCTCAAATAGTTCGGTTGAATCCTTAATGCGGGTACAACAATTGTCTGGAAAATCTCTCGATTTTGTCGAGGGGGATATTCGAGATGGTGAAACACTAGATCAACTTTTTGCACAGTATACAATTGATGCGGTGATTCATTTCGCAGGCTTAAAAGCAGTAGGTGAAAGCCAGCAGATTCCTTTGACTTATTTTGATAATAATATTACGGGCAGTCTGAATTTGGTCAAAGCTATGGAGCGGGCTGGCGTATTTAAGTTGGTGTTTAGTTCTTCTGCGACTGTTTATGATGAGGCAAATACTTCGCCATTGAATGAAGAAATGCCGACGGGTATGCCATCTAACAATTATGGCTATACCAAGCTGATTGTTGAACAGTTACTACAAAAGCTCAGTGTTGCAGATAAGCGTTGGTCGATTGCTTTGTTGCGTTACTTTAACCCTGTAGGCGCGCATAAAAGTGGTCGAATTGGTGAAGATCCCCAAGGAATTCCAAATAATTTGATGCCTTATGTAACGCAAGTCGCTGTGGGTCGTCGTGAAAAACTGGCTATTTTTGGTCAAGATTACGATACAATAGATGGTACAGGCGTTCGTGATTATATCCATGTAGTGGATTTAGCTAATGCGCATTTATGTGCATTGAATAATCGTTTAGCGGCTACAGGCTGTCGTGCATGGAATATCGGTACGGGGCAGGGTGCCTCAGTTTTGCAAATTAAAAATACCTTTGAGCAAGTCAATGGGATCGCGATTGCATTTGAATTTGCACCACGACGTGAGGGGGATGTTGCCACCTCATTCGCAGATAATACTCGTGCAGTGACAGAATTGAACTGGCAGCCGCAATATGGTTTGGAAGATATGTTGGCCGACAGTTGGAATTGGCAAAAACAGAACCCGCAAGGGTATGATCAATAACTGCAGTTTAAGTGACTGATCGTGTAGTAAGCCTTTTACCGATTTTGATAAAAGGCTTCTCATAAAAATAATAAAGAAGATTTGAAATCAATAGGGTTAAAATAATCGTGAGCAATATATTTAAATAAGAATTTAAATTAAAAAAGCGAGTAATATAGAGAAAAACGACAGGATGTATTAAATAAATGCCATAGGTTGCTTCCCCAATATTCGATAGAATTTTTGAAAGACTTGAGGGCATTGTAATGATTTCTAGCTTATAAAAACCAAGCGTTAAGGTCACTGCTGCAATAGAGAAAATAATACGATTAAAATTTGTGACAATTTCAATCTGATCTCCGCTAACGGGATAAAACCAGAGCAGGCAGATTGATATGAGAATCAGCAGAGGTGCAGTCAGCTTCATTTTCAATTCGTTAAAATTGTAATACAACGCTAAGCCACTAAAATATAAAAATAAATTATTAAATGGATTAATATAAATTTTCCACTGCTGTGCGAGTGTTAAATGATGATCAAGGGCAAAAAATGCAAAATATATTCCGATTATAACTGCCGCTAAGAGGGCTAAATTACCGAATAATTTTCGTTTATTGTACAGCATAATCAGTATGGGGGTGAAAGCATAGTAAACACATTCATTGCCTATACTCCATGCCCCCACATTGATATATTCACTTGGCGCTAAAAAACCATATAATAGTGTTATATT
>NZ_VXLD01000011.1:0-85719 GCF_008867985.1 Acinetobacter tandoii | reverse complement strand
GTTTATATTCCTCGTTTACGTCGAACACAATTCTGAGAAAAGCTCAGCATCGACATATCGCCTAAAAAAGCAGACACCCAATACTTGAAAAGCAGACTAATAAGCCTGCTTTTTAAAATCTTTGTAGAACATCTACTAAACTGTATCTGGAGCTCTTATCGAGATTTGAACTCGAGACCTCTCCCTTACCAAGGGAGTGCTCTACCACTGAGCTATAAGAGCAATCATCTTCGATGGAGCGGGAGACGAGGGTCGAACTCGCGACATGTAGCTTGGAAGGCTACCGCTCTACCAACTGAGCTACTCCCGCTTAATGTTGGTAATTAACCACTTCAATCGAAGTTAATGGTGGTGAGAGAAGGATTCGAACCTTCGAAACTTTCGTAGCGGAGTTACAGTCCGCCCCCTTTGACCGCTCGGGAATCTCACCATTTCACACTTATTTCAGTGTTGTTCTTTACTTCACTACTACACACCTTTAAGATGGTGCCGGCACACGGATTCGAACTGTGGACCTACTGATTACAAGTCAGTTGCTCTACCAACTGAGCTATGCCGGCTCTTTCTTAGTGTTTCGTACGTTTCGTATCGGAACGGTGTGCAGTTTAGCAAAACTTGAAATCCATGCAAGTGTTTTTTTCAAAAAAAACGCTAAAAACTCATAAAATCAATCCATTTGATGATAATTCAACCGCTTTGATCACTGCGCGAGCTTTTATTTGGGTTTCATTCCACTCAGATTCAGGATTTGAGTCCACAACGAGACCCGCACCAGCCTGAACAAAGACCTTATTTTCACGAATAACACAGGTTCGAATCGCAATCGACATGTCCATTTCGCCATGCCAGCCTAAATAACCAACAGCACCACCAAAAACACCACGTTTTACAGGCTCTACCTCATCAATAATTTCCATAGCGCGGATTTTTGGGGCTCCAGATAAAGTACCTGCTGGAAAAGTTGCTTTAAAAACATCCAAAGCATCTACATCATCACGAACTTCGCCTTGCACATTGGAGACGATATGCATCACATGCGAATAACGTTCGATCACCATTTGATCAGTCACTTGCACTTTACCAATTTTAGAAACGCGCCCCACATCATTGCGTCCTAAATCAATCAACATTAAATGCTCAGCAATTTCTTTTTCATCTGAAAGTAAATCTTTTTCTAAGGCCAAATCTTCTTCTTTAGTTTTACCACGAGGACGTGTGCCCGCCAAAGGGCGCACCGTAGCAATGCCATTTTCTAAACGCGACAAGATTTCTGGAGATGATCCCACAATATGAAATGGCTTTTGATCTTGCAAAGTTTGACCTTGTACCAAGAATAAATACGGCGATGGATTTAAATGACGTAAGGCACGATAAACCTGTAACGCTTCTCCATCAAAATCAGAAACCATACGATGCCCAGGAACCACCTGCATCACATCCCCTGCACGGATATATTCTTTAACCGTTTCAATTGACTCTAGGAATTTCTGCTTGCCCGTGAGTGACTCAAAATGCGGTGCACTGTGTTTTTTCGCTTGCAGACTCACAGGAGTAGCAAGCAATTGCTCCAAAGCATCTAACTGGAGCTGTGCGTTAAAATACGCCTCTGCATCATTGACATCGGCGTGCACAATCAAGAATAAAGTATCTTTTAAATTGTCAAATACAATCACTGTCTTAGATAACATCATCCAGATATCGGGCAACCCGACTGGATCTGCTTCTGGCACATTATTTAAACGTGGTTCAATATAACGCACAGCATCATAACCAAAATAACCCACCAATCCGCCAGTAAAGCTAGGCAAGTCTGGTAAATCTGCTTGTGTCGGAACTTTAAACTGCGCCAAAAAGGTTCGAATATATTCAAAAGGATCGGCACAATCTTTCTGTTCATACGTGCCATCTACATGCTGAATGGTGAGCTTACCTGCATTACAAGAAAATACGGTAGATTCACCCAAACCAATGATGGAATAGCGCGCCCAATTTTCACCACCTTCTACCGATTCAAATAAATAGGCTTGTTGATGGTCTTTTAATCGTGCAAAAACTGAAAGTGGCGTTTCTGTATCTGCCAGACGTTGTCGATAAACAGGAATCAGGTTATAGCCTTGGGCTTTTAATTGCTCGTATTGCACTTGAGTCGTCATGAGGTTCTCTCTAAATTTTCGATTGGGGTCAATTCAATTTTTCGTTACATCAGACTGAGCGACGCCATCGAAAAGCTTTACAACGACTCATGTGTCATGATTCCTTATCTGCAAATTATGTTTTGATTAATTCTCTTAAATCATCAACCACTTGCTGTGGTTGGCAATCCTGTATGTCTTCACCATGATTATAACCATAGCTAACGACAATACAATCAATACCCGCACGTCGTGCTGCCTCCACATCATTACTCGAATCACCAAACATTAAGGTCTGGGATTTTTCAATCTGATATTCCTCAACACAGTGCAGTAACTGACGCGGATGTGGTTTGCGTTCTTCGAAACGGTCACCTCCAATCACATCAATAAAGTATTTAGACATATCCAAGGCTTCAACAATTAAGCGAGCAGGCTGTTCAGGCTTATTGGTGACACACACCATTTTCTTGTTGTGCTGCAAACCCCATTCTAGAAACTCAAGAATGCCATGAAATGGTCGGGTTTCAATACAAGGTTCCGCATTGTATATTTCTAAAAAAGTATCGAGCAGTTGTTTGTGCTGCGCAGGGTCAACCTCACCTGTAAGATATTGCAAGGTACTATGACAAAAGATAGATGTTCCCTTGCCCACCCAAACACGTACTTGCTGTTCAGTCACCAAAGGGAGTTGCAAGACATTAAGACTCATATTCATGGCACGATATAAATCAGTCGCTGAATCGACCAAAGTTCCATCCAAATCAAACAGCATTAATTCACGGCGATCTAATTGTGCAATATTCATAAGCAACTCGCATTATTCAGATATAAAAAAGGCATGCCAGAGCATGCCCTTATTCTAGGCAACTCCCAGATTATTTAAACATCACCCAAGCAAAGATAGACAAAATAACCAAGACTATAATGGTGATTAAACCCAGTGAAGCATTCTTCTGTTGAGTTCGTTCTTCTTCAACACGAGAAACAGGTTGCTCAACTGGAATCGGGGCTGGGTTTGGCGTAGCTTTAGATACATCTACACCTTCAGGAATTGGCGCGGGCTTGGGAACAGATACATTCTGTGGCATCCCATCACGACTTAACTGAACACTGCTATCACGCTCAGTCAGGCTTGGCATCCCCTGTTCATTCATATGATGCGCTGCCGATTTCTCTGCTTCTGTTTCAGACGGAGCAACGGCTTCAGCAGGCTGTTGAACTTCAACTACATCTTCCTCAACTGTATTTGCCAAAGGAGCTGGAGCAAAGACTGTAAATTTAAAGCTTGCAAACTGAACAATATCGCCATCCTTCAGTTGGCTTTCATCTACAATTTTCAAGTCGTTCACAAAAGTGCCATTCGATGAATTTAAATCTTGCACCCATAACGCTTGCTCTTTTAACAACAGCGCTGCGTGTTTACGTGACACTTCTGCAGATTGCAACAATACATCTGCATCTTGATGGCGCCCAACCAACATATCACGGTCAACACTGATCTCTTGCCCCGTAAATTCGCCTGTAATTGCCTGTATCTTCCAAGTCATCACATTATCTCTTTATGATTTTGCTTCATCATACCATGCAACTTATAGATTTCAATTTGGCTACTTTGGCATTACGAAGCTGGACGCACACGAATGGTGGTTACTGTATTTTTGGTTTTTTCCACTTCTGATTTTGGAAATGGTGTACTGCTGATTGGTGGCTCAATCGCTACAGGCGTAGTCACAACCGCAGCATTGGATGGCTGCGCCGCAGAAGGTACAGCTTGATAAGGGCTAGTCCGTGGCGCACCAGGTTGCACAGGCAACCGCTGCATGTAGACATCATCCACCTGCTCAGGTAATTTAGCAAAACCGCCATCTTTATCGAGCGCCAATTGCAAACTATATAACTGACTATAACGCTGTTGAGATAAACGACGAACATCATCGCCACCACCCACAATCGTTGGATGAATAAAGACCAATAAATTGCGCTTCTGATTCGACTTTGCATCCGATCTAAATAAGCGCCCAACACCAGGAATTGCCCCCAGACCCGGAACCGATTGACGACTATAAATAGAGTTATCTGAAATTAAGCCACCGAGAACTACAGTTTGTCCATGCTCTGCCAAAATGGCTGTTTTAATGGCACGTTTACTGGTGACCAGATCTGACGCCTGGCCTTTACTATTTTTAACCCCAGAAACTTCCTGCTCAACCTCCAAGCGAACCGTACCATTTTCACCAATGTGCGGAATCACCTTTAGCGTCACACCGACATCTTTGCGTTCAATGGTGGTATAAGGATTTACTGTGCCATTGTTGGTACTCACTGATCCTGTGACAAAAGGAACGTTTTCACCTACCACAATGTAGGCCTCTTCATTGTCCATCGTGACAATCGAAGGTGTTGAAAGCAAATTAGATTTGGTGTTTTCTTTGAGTGCCTGAATCAATGCACCATAAAGTCGACGTGAACCATCACTGCCCTCTTTATAATCACCCAACACCACTGAGCTACCCGCACCCGTCAAGGCCTGCCCCAGACCTGAAGCCCCGCCACTCAAATAACCCGCAGCGAGGCTGGCTAGGCTTGAACCTACGTTATCAAAACTGATTAAACCGACACCACTGCTAATATCACCCAAAGCCCATTGCACACCCAATTGATCTGCATCAGAGCCTTCAACTTCAATAATTGCAGCCTCGATTAACACTTGTTCGCGGCGAATATCAAGTTGCTGAATCGCAGACTCAATTTCTCGCATCAGTTGTGGATCTGCTTTGACCACCAATGCATTTTGTGAACTATCGGCAATGATACTAATCCCGTTGGCATTAAAACTGGTGATATTGTTCTGATTATTCCCAGTAGAACTGCCCCCTAAATTAATAGCTGGTGTCGAAATACTTGAGGATGAGCCATTGCTTGTCGTCGTATTCGCACTTCCCATCATATTATTGTTGGCATTGGATGTACTGTTCGCGCGACCATCAGCCCCTGAAACTGCCTGCCCTGTGACCAGGCCTTGTAAAATTTCGGCCAAGTTTTTTGCACTGGCATACTTTAAACGGAAGACCTTCAAACCACCCAGACGGTCTGCCGCAGGCACATCCAACATTTCAATCAATTGACGCAACCGTTTACGTGTTGCCGTATCGCCTTTAATTAAAATGCGATTGGTACGATTGTCCGCAATCACTCGCACTCGCGCGCCTTTTAAATCTTTGGCTGCCCCAGTCGCCGTCATAGAATCTAATAAGCCAATCATTTCTTCGGCTTGACTAGATTGCAACGTAATTGCCTCAATATCGTGCTGATCAGTACCATCTAAATTACGAATGATGGTTTCCAGTTGATAAATATTACTAGCACGATCTGACACAATCAGCGCATTAGCCCCAGGTACTGCCGACAAATTTGCAAACTGCGGCATGAGTGGGCGTAAGGCTGGAATTAGATCATTGGCATTGGTATTTTCCAGCCAAATCACGCGCGTAACAATTTGATCACCTGTAGCACGATTTTTAGCATCATAGGGAATGCCTGAACTTTTTACATTGCTGTCTGGAACGATTTTCACGGTATTGCCCGAAGGAATCGCCACCACACCATTCACATTGAGCACGCCTAAAAATAAATCGTAAACTTCACTTTTATTGAGCGGCTTATTGGAAATAACCGTCACATTGCCACGTACGCGCGGATCAACTGCAAAATTTTTCCCTGTAATATCGGCCACTTCATTAATAAACGCCGTTAAGTCCGCATCACGTAAGTTGATTTTCCATGTTTGCGCATAGGCACTGCTACTCACGGCAGCAATCAGAGGTGCACTTGCGAGCAAAGCCCAAACTGGACGATTATTATGAAATAAAGCCATATACTTCTGTGTTTCCTAACCCTACGGGCGATTTCTCATCATTTAAAAATTTTGTTGTATGGTCATCACCTGATCACCACGTTTTATTTCAAGTTTGACTTGGCCTGCTTGTTTGGCTTGTTCAAGTAATTGTGCATCATTTTGTCCCTGCCCCACACCTTGACCATTTAAGGACAAAATTCGGTCTCCAGGTTGTAATCCAAGTGTATTCCGTAAAGCTGAAGGTGTTTTACTGGTGACTTCATACCCTTCACCTGTCGCAGCACCAACCCCCATATCGGCCAAAAACTGGTCACGATTTTGATGCATTTGTTGTACTGCCTGCCCCAAAGCATTTTGAGTCGATTGCGATATATTCCCTGTTGGTAATGAAGCCGCATCCGCAGGTGGAACCATCGGTTGATTTAGACCATTGGCAATTCGATTAAATGCAACTTGCTGGCTTTGTCCCGTAGAGTCTCGCAACACCACATGATCCCAATACACCTCGGCCAATTGATAAGCTGTACCTGCCAATGTTTCTCCAACCTTATAACGGTCAGCGACTTCATTAACTTTAATCACTGCTGAGGAATATTGACTCGGATAGGACACCACTACCCCTTGCAAAACAAAATTGGCGAGATTCGCACCACTCGACGCATTATTTTCCTGAAATAAAGAAAATGCCGATATATTGGGAACTTGAGGTTGCTGTGAACCTAACTCTACACGTTCTAATTGCATAGGCATTGGCGGAGCAACCCACAACCAAAATATACTGGCCAATTTCCAACTTAAATAGGCCACTAATACAGCCAACAGCCACGGTGAAAAACGGTTGAACTGAGCGCCGTTCAAATGCTGTAACTTATCTTTGACCAATCTCATTACATACCACCTCGTAACAGGGGCTGACGAGAGCTGACGACATAAGTATCTAAACCCGCTTTACCTTGATACGAAGGCACATTCATCAACATACGCTGAGTAATCTGTACATCAAGCATCAGGTTTTTATCCAAAAGCAGATTAATCATTTTCTGGTCGCGCTGATCCCGCACATCAATCATCAATACTTGATCTCGATCACTTAAACTCCCTTTTAAGGAAGGGATACTCATTTGCTCTTGACGTTGTGCAAAGCGATATATCAGTTCACCACCTAACCACTGCACAGTACCTTCTGCTTGTTGAAAACCTTGTTCTTTTTGATATTTAAACTGTAAATCTTGGACTTGAATCGGATTACTTGGCCATTGCCAATCAGCAACCCGCTTTAATGTTTCTGGGGCAATTTCCCCAGATAATGCTTTAACAGTCCAACGCTGCCCCAAACCATAGCCCACGGTACCTTGTAATTGGGTCCGCCCACTATGGATATCTACCTCAGCACCTAAACGAAGCAACAATAAATCTAAGGGACGTACCTTCCAATTCAATGAGCCTTTTAAAGCTCCCTGATGCCAGTCCGCCTGCCCTTGCCAGATATTGCCACTGACATTCTGTAAAACTTGGTTATTTTTATAAAATTTAGAAATAAGCCATGCTGCTGGAATTTGCAGCACTACAAAAAATAAAAATGTACTTAACGCAAAAATCCACCATGCAAGGTGCTTATTCTTTTTCGTCATCCCAACACAACCAACATCACTATTTTTCTTCCTTGGATATATATTTTATCTTTGCCACCCATTATGCACACTTTTTTCACATCGCCAATTCATCACTATAAAAAAACCAAGCAGTTTTGCTTGGTTTAAATAATTTAATCAGATTGGATGACAATCTAATGAAGATTAGATAAGAAAATCTTCAAGTTTTGCACCTTTTTCCAATTCAGCCACTAGCCAGCGAGGTTGTTTACCACGGCCTGTCCAAGTTTCTGATGCATCTGATTTATTGCGATAACGTGGTTCTACAGATTTACGAGTCGTTTTCTTACGTTTAGTTGCGCCAAACTCTAAGATTTGCTCAATACTCAAACCCACTTTATCAGCAATATCCATAATCTGAGTATATGCATCTTCAATTGCCTGATCTTTTTTAGAAACGATTAAGGCTTCCGCTTCTACTTGTAAACGCTTTAACTCTTCTACAGATAAATTACTAATGTCTGGCATCATATTAACTCCATTAAATACGATTTAATTTCTTACACAGGATTATCATATTTTTATTAACTCGATTATTCAACACTTATATTTAAAATTGCTACAAGATTCGAACAGTTAATATATGTTTTAATAATCCAACATTAAAATAATGATCAAAAATTAAATTAAATGTCCAACATCTCGTTCCATTTTGAGAATCTTCTCACGAATATCATCAGGGATTGCAGTTTTTTGCATATTGTCTTTATCAACACAAACTATCACCGCCTCTGCCATTGCAACCACCGCATTTTGTGCAGTACTGAATAATAGGTAACTCATACGTATTGCACTATTACGTAATTCATCAACACGAACAGCTACTTTTAATTGATCGGGATAAAATACAGGTCGTAAATATTTGCACTGATTTGATGCAACAACCGTCAATACACTTTGCTCAAATATATTTAACGCATCAAAATATTGAATACGTGCGCTTTCAATATATCGATAATACATGACATTATTTACATGTCCAAAAGCATCCATATCTCCCCATGCTACATTTTGCTCATGTACAATTGGATATTCATTAAATAATGACATATATTCCCTTAAATCTTGATTTTCATAAAATTCGCATTATTTTCAAAGATCAAATTTAACTGCTGAATCAAATCTTCACGATTTTTCAGCGTTGCTTTAACCCTTAAATAACTCATGAGCACATTATCTGGATATAAAGTTAATAATGCATCTGCTTTATTTAACCGATCAGTCGCTTCGTAGACATGCCATTTAGCAAAAGTCAAAACAGGTAAAGATGGATATTTCACCTCCCAATCCTGAATATGTTGCTCTACATCACTATAATTTGGAACCTGTTTCAACAATTGTTGCTGAAACCACAAATGAAATACTTCCGCATTAAACTGTTGATCAAGTAAATGTAAGGCCAAATTTTCATGTTGCTGACTTAAATCAGGTAAACGTGACAATAGTTTTAACCACAACATTTTGATGTGATAGCTGCGAGTTTCAATTTCAGTCGATAAATCTAGATAACGTTGTTGCAAATCTTGTAGATTTTCAGCACTAGCATGATCAAACTGTTGCAAAAGTTGCTCTAACCATGCCTGCTTGGTGGCTTCATCTAAATGTCCATATTGCATAGAACGCAAATATAACCAAGGAAATTGCACAGCAAACTCACCCCACAGTTCGGTTAAACGTTGCTCATAGGCGACTTGTACATCCTTTAGCCAAGGTGATAATTCATGCTGAGTTAAAAACTCAAGATGCGTCAGGGCTTGCTCACCATCTTGCTGCGCCAGATAAACCTGAATACGTTGAATTTCTGCCAATTCAAATGCCATAGCATGGCTATGATTTAAAACAGATAACGCTTGTGGATATTCCTGTTGCATCAAATACAGTCTTGAGTCAATTACACCACGTAATAACCCAGACTGAGCAAATGCATTTTGAATAAATTGTTGTTGCTCCCGACCCGCGTCCAATAACCAAATGACAGCCAACTGCTCATAAGGATGCAAGGTCTTGAAGTCGTAGATTTCGATTTGTTTTCGTTGTGCACGCGTAAAATAGCGTTTCAGTAACAACCAAACTAACTGAAAAATAAAGCCCAGCACTGCCAAAAGAACGAATATGAACCAGACATTACTCTGTAACTGCCATTCACGCCAATACACATAAACATAGCCTGCACCAAAACCGTAACTCAACACACTAATCACAGCAATCACAAGCAGGCATATAAAAGCATAGGCTAAAAGAATCTGTTTCATATTAAGACCCTAGCAATGTACGGGTATTTAAAACAGGCATCGGAATAATACTAAATCCTTTAATCTTCTCCACTTGCTTACGCAGTTTTTGTGCTTGTGCATCAGGCAAAGTCGATAATATCTGCATAATCTCGGCCAAATCCTTTTGATATTCGACATACTGACCATGATTCAATGCTTCTCGAGCAACCAATAGACGCAACTGTACTTCTTTCAAAATGATTGCACGCTGCATCAGTTGTGTAGCAGGTTGCTTAGCAGGCTGCAACTCAAACCAACGCTGCCAGAAAGGACGATCTTCTGCTCGGACAGGTTTCCTTTGAGCCTGTTTAATTTCTTGTGTTAATACCACATCTACTTGTTGTAATAGTTGTTGAATTTGTTGCTGCTGCTCGGTACGCGCTTGTACAGTTTGCTGTATCAATTGTTGATCTTTACCCATCGCCTGATGCAAGCTTTGTTTCAAACTCGGTGCCAAAGCATATTGCTCAATATTGATATTCAGTTGTGCTAACTTTTCCAAAGCAAAATGGTATTGCTGTTGCTGCAAAGCAAAATCGACTAAGTCAAGTTGCTGACGGATCAAGACCATAGGGTTAATCTGTACTGGGGTAGTCGTTGCCTGCACACTTGTGCCCGTAGCTGCCACATTCGATGTGCTTGGCTCAGATGCTGTTGAGGTTTGACGCTGCAAAGCAACAATTTGATCATTCAAATTGGCACTATTGGCTTCAAGCCGTTGTAACGTATCCTGCATTGCAACTTGCTTTTGATTGAACTGAAAAATGTCATAACTTAATTTGGCAATCCATGCCACACAGACCAAAATTAAAACAATTAAAAACTTTTTCATGCATTTCTCGGCATCGCTCGAAGGCATTGCAATATTGTTGCTGTATTTAAATCAGGTAATTGATAGAGATGAAATGATAAACGCTGTTGTCGCTGTGTATTTAACAGCAATTGATAAAGCCGCTCACCCAATACCATAAAATGTCCTCGTGTAAGCAACCCCTTATGGGCTCGCATCAATTCCAACCAGTTTAGCCAACTGGCTTCACTGCTAATCAGCACACTATAGTGCTGATGTTGTTGCAACTGTACGACAACTTGATCAAAATTTTGAATCGTCTGTACTGGGCAATGTCGTTGGTACAAAATAAAATTTAAAACAGAGATCCCCTGCTGCTGCAAAGTCTCCATCATAAATTGGCGTCCACCCTGACCACGCCAAAAAGCCACACAAGCGGAAGAGGTCAGGTCTTGCAACAAGGGAATCTGCAACATCCCCTCTGATGTTTCAACCTTAGGCACATAGCTAGATATGCCATATTGAGCCAATGCTTGTGCGGTTTTTTCACCTACCGCAACCCAATGCACCTTGCTCAAGGCTTGTAGCGACACACCACTTTGCTTTAAGCCCTGCATTCCAAATTCAACAGCCGAAGGACTGACCACCACAATACAGGTCGCCCGCGGCAACTGCTGATACAAATCCTGCAACTCAGATGACCATGCACACGGCTCCAACACCAACAATGGAAGATCCAAAACTGGAAAACCAGCTTGTTGAATGTTTAAACTAAGTTCGCTCGCACGAGTATTCGGGCGGGTATTAATAAATAACATGAATTAATGCAAGGCTTGGAGCAGCTCTCCTGCACCTAATTCGAGTAGTTGTTGTGCCAACGCTTCACCTAGCTGTTCTGCTTGCACCACTGGTCCACGCAATTCAGCGACCAATAAAGTTGCTCCATCGACACTGCCTACACGTCCTTCAATGTGTAACTCATCTGCATGTAAAGTGGCATAACCTGCTATCGGCACCTGACAACCACCTTCCAAATAAGCATTAAAGGCACGTTCAGCACGAACACAAGCCGAAGTTTCCATATGCAACAAAGGTTGGATTAAATCTAAAACCTGCTGATCATTTTCACGGCATTCCAGCCCCAATGCCCCTTGTCCAACTGCTGGCAAACTAACACTGGCTGGTAAGGTATGACGAATACGCTCTGAAAGTCCTAAACGCTTAAGTCCTGCACTCGCTAGAATAATGGCATCATATAAACCTGCATCTAATTTTGACAGGCGGGTTCCGACGTTACCGCGTAAATCAATAATTTCAAGATCTGGGCGTTGCTTCAGAATTTGGCATTTACGACGCAAGCTTGATGTTCCCACTTTAGCACCCTGTGGCAAATCGTTAAAATTTGCATAGTGGTTTGAAACAAAAGCATCAAATGGATCTTCACGCTCACAAATCACCGCTAAGCTTAAACCCTCTGGAAGTGCCATAGGGACATCCTTCATAGAATGTACAGCCAGATCAGCTCGACCATCCAACAACGCAGCTTCCAGCTCTTTGACAAACAAACCTTTACCGCCAATTTTCGCCAACGGTGTATCTAAAATTTTATCTCCTTGAGTGACAAACGTAACCAACTCCACCTTTAAATCAGCATTGCGTTCTTCCAGACAGGAACGAATAAATTCTGCCTGCCATAAAGCGAGGGGACTTTGGCGTGTTGCGATCTTCAAAGTTTTCATAAATTTTAAATACATTGAATAAGGTCAGTTATTCTAAACTTAACTGGCTGACTTTAAAATGCAAGTAGAATTCACACCGCACCACATGAAATCATACATTTGACTTCAAAGTTTCTGAATTCGCTCGCGTAAATTGGGTAAATGTCGTCGGCTCACAGATAAACGTTCATCCAGTTCACGGCAACGCACTTGATATTGCCCAGAGTTAATCACCTCTAACCCTTCAAGATAATCCACTGAAACCAAAGCATTGCGATGAATACGAATAAACCGCTCACCAAATTCTAATTCTAAGTCCTTTAAAGTTTCATCAATGAGTACACTGCCATTTTTATGACGTACCGTGACATATTTTTGATCCGCTAAAAAATAATAAATATTTTCTACAGGGACCAGTTCTACCCCACGATAGGTCTTCGCAGCAATTTGATGACGTTGTGTTTGATTATCCATATCTTCTTTTTGTTTTAAGTTACTCATTTGCGCTTGCGTGAGTTTGGTCAGTTGGTCTAAAACCTGTTGCAATTCCTGTTGCATAATCGGTTTTAGCAAGTAGCCCTCGGCATGCGATTTAAACGCATCCAAGGCATGCTGGTCGTAAGCCGTACAAAATACGATAGCTGGGGATGGTTCCAACTGACGCAAATATTGCGCGCAGGTTAAACCATCCATTTCTGGCATTTGTATATCTAAAAGCACCACATCGGGTTGATAAAATTGCACCATTTCAATTGCTTGCTGACCATAAGCCGCCGTTGCAATAACCTGATGCCCCATTTGCGTGACCAATCTGGATAAACGCTCTACTGCAAGAGGCTCATCATCACAAATCAGGATGTCCATTATTCCTCCTTCGTTCAGTTAACGTGGATTATTTTTATAAGTTAACCGCCACTGTTTTATTTATACGGGTATTGCACCACAGTGGTATACATCCCATCTCCAGCAAAAGTTCGGAAGATGACTGCGCGCCCATAATACGCCATGAGACGCTGTTTTACATTATCAATGGCAATACCGTGTCCTTGTCGTAAATTTATTTTATCCTGTGTGTACGGGTTTGTAATGACGATATTGACTTGATGTTGTGTAATTTCGACCAATACGCTCACTATACTGGTTGATAAATTTTTCTCAACCCCATGAAAAATACTATTTTCTAGTAAAGGTTGCAAAGTGAGCAACGGAATTTGCGCCTGTGAAAATAATTCAGGATGCACAAATTTCCATTCAACCTGTAACCGATTTCCTAGGCGAATCTGCTCAATCGCCAAATAACGTTGGCACAATTCAATTTCATCTTGCAATTTCACCAACTTTAACTCTTGGAAACTGGCACGAAATAAACGCGATAAATCTAATAGCATTTGTTCAGCTTTATCAGGATCAACAACAATTAAACTGATGGCACTATTTAAACTATTGAATAAAAAATGTGGATGAATTCGGGCTTGCATCGCCTGAATACGTGCATTCAGTTCACTGTGTTGCTGCCGCATCCATTGTTCTCGGATATAGAGATATCGAAAACAAAATGCCCCCAGTAGACCACCATAACTTAAATGCAATACCACACCCTGCAAGGCAGTCGTAAGATCTAAACCTTTAAAGCTAAAGTTTTGCCCAAAAAAGACAAAAATATTGAGAATCAAGCTGGTAAAAAAAATGATGCTTTGTAAGATCACAAAGCCCAACAGCAGCATCGAAACCAACCCCCAATGTTCTAGGCGTGGCTGTAGGCGCTCAACAATTGCCGTAAAACACAACAAGACCCAATTGATATACAGCATAAACAACAGCACTTGTGTTCCACTCAGGGCTTGCCATGAATGTGCTTCTGCCAAAGCCAACAAAATGGCTAAAATATTGCCCGCAATACACAACTCGACTAAATTTTGCCACCGTCCCACAGTACTAAAAAAATAAGAATAGGATGCTGGGGCTTCGGCAACTGCTTTTGAATTTGCTATACTCTGTTTAATTTGCCGATTTTTTATTTTACTGAGCCGACATGACCACATCTTCTAATTCCTCTAATCCGTCACAAGCCCAGACTTCTGGCATGTGGGGCGGTCGTTTTACTGAAGCGACTGACGCTTTTGTTGCAGAATTTACCGCATCTGTGCAATTTGACCAACGCTTTTATAAACAAGATATTGCAGGCTCAATTGCCCATGCAACTATGTTAGCAAAAGTTGGCGTACTAACCGAATCTGAACGTGATGCTATTACCGAAGGTCTCCGCACCATTCAGGCTGAAATTGAAGCAGGTAATTTCGAATGGCGTATCGACTTAGAAGATGTGCATATGAACATTGAGTCGCGTTTGACTCAACGTATCGGCATTGCAGGTAAAAAATTACATACGGGTCGTAGCCGTAATGACCAAGTCGCAACGGACATTCGTCTCTATGTACGTGATGAAATTGATGCCATTTTAGAACTCTTGGCGAAACTGCAAAAAGGCATTTTATCGTTAGCAGCAAAGAATACTGGCACAATTATGCCGGGCTTTACTCACCTACAAACAGCTCAACCTGTAACCTTTGGTCACCACTTATTGGCATGGTTTGAAATGCTGGTGCGTGACTCTGAACGTTTAATTGACTGTCGTAAACGTGTGAATCGTATGCCGTTGGGTTCTGCTGCCCTTGCAGGGACAACTTACCCAATCGACCGTGCTTATACAGCTGAGCTTCTTGGTTTTGAAGCTGTTTCTGAAAACTCACTCGATGCAGTATCGGATCGTGATTTCGGCATTGAATTCAATGCCGCAGCATCACTGATTATGATGCACCTATCTCGTATGTCTGAAGAACTCATTCTATGGACATCTGCACAGTTTAAATTCGTCAATATTCCTGACCGCTTCTGTACAGGCTCGTCCATTATGCCGCAGAAGAAAAACCCAGATGTGCCTGAATTGGTTCGTGGTAAAACAGGTCGTGTTTATGGTGACTTAATGAGTTTACTAACCCTCATGAAAGGTCAACCCTTGGCATACAACAAGGACAATCAAGAAGATAAAGAACCTTTATTTGACGCGATTGATACTGTACGTGGTTCGCTTATGGCATTTGCCGACATGATTCCTGCGTTGGTTCCAAACATTGAAATTATGCGCGAAGCAGCACTTCGTGGTTTCTCAACCGCGACTGACTTGGCAGATTACCTTGTGAAGAATGGTGTGGCATTCCGTGATGCACACGAAATTGTTGGTAAAGCCGTTGCACTCGGGGTTCAAGAAGGAAAAGATTTATCTGAACTAACACTTGAGCAACTTCAACAGTTCTCTGACTTGATTCAAGCCGATGTTTTTGAAAAAGCACTCACTTTAGAAGCATCTGTAAATGCACGTAACCACATTGGTGGTACTGCACCTGCACAAGTCGAAGCGGCTATTGCACGTGCCTATGTTCGTTTAGAAAAACTTTACGCTTAAGGGGTTTCACCATGTCTCGACAAGTTTTCTGCCGTAAATATCAAAAAGAGATGGAAGGCTTAGACTTTGCTCCATTCCCTGGTGCCAAAGGCGAAGAGTTCTTCAACAACATTTCTAAGCAAGCTTGGCAAGAATGGTTAAAACACCAAACTACACTGATCAATGAAAAGCGTTTAAATGTGTTTGAACCTGAATCAAAAAAATTTTTAGAAGAGCAACGTGAGAAGTTCTTTAGCAATGACAGCAGCATTGAAACTGCCGAAGGTTGGAAACCAGAAGCTTAAGTTTTTTGAATGCTAAAAATGAAAAGACCAGTCAAACAGGCTGGTCTTTTTTTATGTATGTTTTTGAATTTTATTCAGCTAAATCTGGCTTAAGGCAAGCATTGGGGTAGTGAATTCAATTTCAAGGCTGGATATATAAAAAGCTACATATCCATAAATAAGGCTACATTTGCACACAATATCCTACATGAGTCATGTGCAGCACCTCACTATAATGACAATTAAGGAGATGGAGACATCTCTGAATACTAAAATAATATCCCCCTATTTATTTTATTCCCAGATTTCCCCCAAAATCTGGGATTTTTTTTAACTTGCTCTACAACTTCGGTCACTCTCAATACAATAAAAAAGACTTATGTAGGTTCTACATAAGTCTTTAACAACATTTAATCAAATCATTTGAATTGTTCTAATATGAAGTAATTCTTAACGCTCTTGAACTTTTTCTTCAATTTCAGCCACGCTGGTATGTCGAACATCCAAACCTTTTACCATATAGATGACTTGTTCGGAAATATTGCGGGCATGATCACCTATACGCTCCAATGAACGCAAAACCCACATCACATTAATGACACGAGAAATATGACGTGGATCTTCAATCATATAAGTCATTAAAGTACGGGTTGCCGACTGGTATTCACGGTCAATATCCGCATCTGCCAACATAACTCGTAGCGCCTGATCCACATCTAAACGTGCAAAGGCATCCAAAGCATCATGAATCATGACACGGACTTGATTGCCGATATGACGGGTTTCCATGTAACCACGCGGGGAACCACCTTCTTCACAAAGACTTTGTGCAATGCGAGCAATTTTAGCAGCTTCATCACCAATACGTTCTAAATCGGTATTGGCTTTACTCATGGCAATCACCATACGTAAATCAATCGCTGCAGGATGACGACGCGCTAAAATTAACGTGAGCGCTTCATCAATTTCACGCTCATAACGATTGACAGTATTGTCCTGATATTGCACATCAATGGCTAAGTTGGCATCAGTATCGAGTAAAGCGTGGATTGCATTCGCCACTTGTTGTTCAACCAAACCACCCATGGTCATAAATTTGGTATTTACAGCCTGTAAATCTTCATTAAATTGCGAAGAAATATGATGGTTTAAAACAGGGTTACTTGGACTCAAAATCAACACTCCACAACAGCGGTTAAAGACAAACGCTTTCGCTCAATATTAAAGCATACCTATTATGAATATTTGATGACAACAGAAAATCAATACCAGTATTTCACTTTATTTTTCGACCAACCAAACATTCATTTGCTGTAACTCTTGTTCATTCAATTGACCAACGGCTGCTTTTAAACGCAACACATTCAAAACATAGTCATATTTGGCATTTACATAATCTTGCTTGGTTGAAAATGCATTGCGCTGTGCCAGCAACACGTCGACCATGGTTTTTAAACCTTCCTGATATTGTGCCTGAGAAGCCTCTGACACCACTTGGGAAGATTGCATGGCAGCCTGACGGGCTTCGAGTTTGGCTTGATCAGTTTCCACCTGATAAAACGCTTTCTTCACCTCGGTTTGCGCTTTACGAATGGTAGCATCGAGTTGTGCTTCAGATTTACGCACATTCACCGCTGCTTTTTGAATAGAACGCTGTGTTCGTCCACCCGTAAAAGCATTCCAATTCATTTCAATGCCAATCTGGTCAAATTGACCATCATTTGATAGCACACTTGAAGGCTGCTGTTGATTATAACCATAGGTCCCGACAGCTTCGAGCTGCGGATAGAGCGCAGCTTTCTCCACCCGTTTTTGATCTTCGGCATAGCGTTGTTGTAAGCGTGCTTGCTGTATTTCTAAATTATGGTTGCGGGCCAAATCTTCCCATGCTGTCAATTGGGCGGGTTGAGGCTTTTGATAGACAAAATCATCCCGAATGACCGCAAGCTTATCCCGATAAGGACCAATCAACTGCTGTAGTTGTTCTTGTGCCAATAACAATTGCACTTGGGTTGCAATGCGGTTTGCTCGTGCATTCTGATACTGCGCTTGTGCTTCACTGACATCACTTTTAGCCACCAAACCTTCTCGTAACTTGGCATTCATCATATTCAATTGCTGCAAAAGGGCTTGTTCTTCCTGTAAATAAGCTTGCGTTAAACTTTGCTGACGCAACACATCAAAATAACTTTCTGCCACCGTTAAAATATGCTGCTGTTGCTGTAATTTTAAGGTCACTTCACTTAGGTTGACTGAAGTCTCTACCTGTTTAAAACCTTCCCACGCATCCCAACGAAACAAGGGCTGTCGGGCAGTGACTGCAACCTGATGAGTCGTGGTAGCTGAAGGAATCTCTAAGGAAGATTGTGATGCATCTGAATTCTGCTGTGATTTTCGGGTGCTACTGGCTGAAACCGTGATCGTTGGCAATAAGTTCCCTTTAGCAATACCTAAATTGAGTTGATCTGCTTCGTATTGCAGCTTATTTGCTTGCCAATTTGGATCGGTCTGTTGGGCCCTCGCATAGGCTTGTACCAAATCCAAAGCATGTGCTTCAGCCATGTGAAAACTTAAAGACAAACCGAGCAACCAAAGTTTCTTCATTCTTATCCCTGATTCAAACCGTTTCATATTGTATGTAACGTCATAAGGCCCTACAAACTCTGCTAAATTAACGTGATCAGTGTAATTTTGCACGGGTTTTAACCACAATCACCTACTAAAACAGCTCAAGTTTAGTAACCAAACTCCCTCACAATAGTACAAACCTACTGCAAGATTTCAGCTTAAAATAAAGCCTTACTCCCTGCTCTTGCTTATCTTTTAGGTTTACATTCTTAACGGCTGTTGAAATTCAAGTTTATGCTTTCATTAAAACCCTGTTTTGTCTTGTTGTGTGGCATCTTGCTGAGTGCTTGCCAGCAACCAGAATCTCAAGTTGCTCAGGAACAACCTCCCAAACAGCAACAACAAGAAATTACAGTTGATTTAACTGAAATGTGCAAAAACCTAAAAAAGAATATGTTGGAAATTAATAACCAACGAACCACCTTTGCCCTTGAAGAAATTAATCAAGATCTCAAAGTCTGTCTTCCGCTCGTAAAACTGGCTGAACAGAAAGATTTACTAAAACTTTCTGGCATCATGTACGATAATTTTTTACAAGTAGAACGCACCCCACAGCAACAATTGGCTTTTGAGCAATATGCGTTTGACATGGCGCAGCATCCCACCATTCAACAAAGTCATTTTGAACAATTTTCCCTGCGTGACCAATATCTGATTAAGCATCAGGGACAGGCCTATATTGAACTGATCGACCAAGGCGAAGGAATGCTCGCTTACCGCCGTAGCCCACAGTATCTCGCGATTGTGTTTGCACCCTACATGCCTGAAGCTGAAAAAGTCTTTATTACTGAATTGGCACAGCAAAACATGCAAGCCCCGTTTCTGGATGGTGCCTTGACCATTGACCCGCAAGTCATTGTGGCACGTGCCTTATTCTGGGAAAATTATTTACAGCAATATCCACGCAGTAGCTATCGACATGACGCAGAGTATCTCTTAGAAATGTATACGCATTTCTTATTTAAAGGCATGAATAACTCTCCAGTCTCAGAAAGTTATAACGATCAAAATGCCATTAACAGTAGCAGTCTCTTTGAGATTGAAAAACTGGCAAAATTGCAACATTCCCATCTGGCGTGGCAAGCACGACGTTTTTTGCAATTCTTAGAATTATCAGAACAACAACGTAACACCCAAATTCCTGTACAACTCAGTCCTCAGCAAAAACAATCTGGGCAAAGTAATCTACTGACTTTAAAACAATTAGATCAATTTTTAGGTCTACCTGAGCTGAATACACGTTCGCCTCGTGACTGTTTCAGTGATGCGATTTGTCTTCCATCAGCAAAATAATCTGCGCTATTTTTCATTCTTTTTCATACAACCCACAGCAACAATAAGTCCTTTTTCTTCGCTGACGAATGTCATGAAATATGCATGGGCATTTCCCAGATTGCATGCTACCATTTGTCCTAGCTTGACGGAGCGCGAGTAATCCCTCGCTGAGATTGTGTAGTTCTAAACATGAGCACAAGTACCGTTGAACCTGATCAGGTTAACACCTGCGTAGGAATCAAGCGCTCCCTAAAAACTGCCGCCCTCCGTCTATCTGGTGAATTTATTACTAGAATTTAAACCAGAAGACCAGCCAAGTTTTGGTCGTGCTTGATTCGTTGATGTCATTCATAAGGATCATGCTATGAACCAATTAACGAATCTTTCCCCTGCTGAAGTTTCAGCTCAACATGAGCAAGATGCAAAAGATTTAACTCGAATTTTACCTGCTTCAAACAAAGTCTATATTGAAGGCTCACGCCCTGATATTCGTGTACCCTTCCGTGAAATTAGCCTCACTGATACCCCAACAGGTTTAGGTGGCGAACAAAATCTGCCTTTACGTGTCTATGACACCTCTGGGGTTTATACTGACCCGAATGTTTCGATTGATCTGAACAAAGGTTTACCTTGGATACGCCAAACTTGGATTGAAGAACGTGACGACACAGAAGTCCTTACAGGTCTGACTTCAAAATTTGGGCAAGAACGCCTGAAAGACATTCGCACGGCTGACATTCGTTTTGCACATATTCAAAACCCACGTCGCGCTAAAGCGGGTAAAAATGTCACGCAAATGCATTATGCCAAGCAAGGCATTATTACCCCAGAAATGGAATATATTGCGATTCGTGAAAACCAACGCCAACGTGAAGGCGTGGATATGCGTCAACATGCAGGTCAAAATTTCGGGGCACAAAATTTACGTGAAATTACCCCTGAGTTTGTCCGTCAAGAAATTGCTGCGGGCCGTGCCATTATTCCTGCCAATATTAACCATCCTGAAATTGAACCCATGATTATTGGCCGTAATTTCTTGGTGAAAATTAATGCCAATATTGGGAACTCGGCACTAGGTTCTAGCATTCATGAAGAAGTGGCAAAAATGACATGGGCAACCCGTTGGGGTGCTGACACCATCATGGACTTATCAACGGGTAAAAATATTCATGAAACACGTGAATGGATTATTCGTAACTCACCCGTTCCTATCGGCACCGTACCAATTTATCAAGCACTGGAAAAAGTTGATGGTGTCGCTGAAGATCTCACTTGGGAAATCTTCAAAGACACACTGATTGAACAAGCTGAACAAGGCGTTGACTACTTCACGATTCACGCAGGTGTATTGCTTCGTTATGTACCAATGACTGCCAATCGTTTAACGGGTATTGTGTCGCGCGGTGGTTCAATCATGGCGCAGTGGTGTCTAGCCCATCATCAAGAAAATTTCTTGTACACGCATTTTGATGAAATCTGCGAAATCATGAAAGCCTATGATGTTTCATTCAGTTTAGGCGATGGTTTACGTCCAGGTTGTGTGCAAGATGCCAATGACGAAGCACAGTTCAGTGAACTGAAAACTTTAGGTGAACTGACACACCGCGCTTGGGAGCATGATGTTCAAGTCATGATTGAAGGCCCAGGTCACGTACCAATGCACATGATTAAAGAGAACATGGACTTGCAGTTAGAAGTATGTAAAGAAGCGCCATTCTATACGCTTGGACCACTCACGACTGACATCGCACCGGGTTATGACCATATTACTTCTGCAATTGGTGCGGCTATGATTGGTTGGTATGGTACAGCCATGCTTTGTTATGTGACACCAAAAGAACATTTGGGTCTACCAAACAAAAAAGATGTTAAAGACGGCATTATCACGTATAAGATTGCTGCACATGCTGCGGATTTGGCTAAGGGTCATCCTGGTGCCCAAGCCCGTGATAATGCTTTGTCTAAAGCACGTTTTGAATTCCGCTGGGAAGATCAATTCAACTTGGCCTTAGACCCTGACACAGCACGTAGCATGCATGACGAAACCATGCCAAAAGAAGCACATAAATCTGCCCATTTCTGCTCAATGTGCGGACCAAAATTCTGCTCCATGAAAATTACTCAGAATGTTCGAGATTATGCGCAAAATCAGAAAAATGCGTCAGCATCAGAAGAAGTCGATTCAGAAGTAGAATCAGGTCTACAAGCAATGAAAAATGCCTACCACGAACATGGTCAAAAATTGTACCATAAAGTGTAATTAGCTAAAAAAATATTGGTGTTCAGAAAAAACTCCGTTAGGATGAAATAGTCATTTTCATCCTGACCGAGCTTTATGAATATTATTAAACGAGCAACGTATAACAGCGACGAAGTAGACGTTCTTTCTCGAGAATATTTATTTCGTGGCTTTATTCAGGTTGAAAAAGTCAGCCTCAAACATCGTTTATTTCAGCAAAGCGAATATACCTCTGTTATTCATCGGGAATTAGTTCAGCGTCCCGAAGCGGCAGGGGTTTTAATTTATAATGACCATCAACAAAAATTCGCTTTAATTGAACAGTTTCGTATTGGCGCAATGGATGATCAAGACTCGCCATGGCAACTGGAAGTCATTGCTGGCGTACTCGATGGTGATGAGTCACCTGAAAGCTGTATCCGCCGAGAAAGCCTAGAAGAGTCAGGTTGTGAGTTGCAAGATTTGCAGCATCTATTCAGTTTTTATCCTTCTGCCGGAGCATGTGCAGAGCTTTTTCATCTATATAGTGCAGAAGCAGTACTCCCTGAACAAGGCGGAATATTCGGAGTTGCTGACGAAGGCGAGAATATTCAATTGCATATTCTTGATTATGCCGACATACGTAATCTACTGACCAATGGTCGGCTCAGAAATGCGCCTGTCATCATGGCATTGCAATGGCTAGAACAACACATTAAAACTATAAGGAATGTCTAAGGGGAAGGACATGACTTTAAAACAACCACATGAACAGCCACAAAGCTGGACCATTATACAAATTTCAGATACACATTTAATGAATCAGGATGATTTAGAATTTGTGCATATGAATCCTGAGCAAAGTTTTCATCGGGTGATGGCGCAAATTCAACATGAATATCCACATGCCCACGCGCTGATTCATACGGGTGATTTGGCGCAGGTTCCTGTGTCTGAAACCTATCAGCGCTACCTCGCTTTTATGCAAACCACAGGTTTTCAATACTACCAAGTGCCTGGCAATCATGATAGTGAGGAATTCTTTCCATTTCATGACCAGCAAAATAAAGTCCATGCCATTCCTATAGGAAATTGGTGTTTAGTGCTGCTCAATAGTGCCGTCAAAGGCAAAATTGATGGCTGGATTAATACCGAACAACTCAAACAACTGGATCAAATTCTTAACCTACATGCTGAGCAATCCATTTTAATTGCCTGCCACCACCACCCTTTTGAAATGCAGTCCCGTTGGATTGATCAACATATTCTGAAAAACACTGAGCATCTGACCGATGTTTTGGCTAAACACTCGAATGTCAAATTGGTATTGTGTGGCCATGTGCATCAAGCCTCGGAAAATCAATGGCATGGCATACATTTCCTATCTACCCCATCAACCTGCGTACAATTTAAACCACATAGTGATGATTTTGCGCTGGATGATGAAGCACCTGGCTATCGCGTCGTACAATTAAAAGCCAATGGTGAGTTTACAACTCAAGTGCATCGCACACAGCCCATACAAAAAAAAATAAATATTGAAATTACAGGCTACTAACTTTTCATTTCATTTTATTTCCATTATGTTATGGCTGCTAAATAAAAGGTGATAGCTTAAATCGAAACATCAAAGACTATCCAGAACTGAAAAAAGTCTATATGATGACGACCCCTGTGGAACAATCTCCGCATGGGCGGTAGATAAAAACACTTGCATATCACCATATTTTTTGCGTATAGATGTACGTATATGATGAGGAATGCCCTATATGGCGAATGATAACCAAACCCAAGTCTTGGATGAACATACAGATGTTGTAGATGACAAATCTACCAAGCGCGTACGTAAAGCAAAGCCGAAGGCAACAGAAGGTGGTTCTACTGCGAGCTTATTTGGTATTGAACCTTATCAGCCAAAAAAGAATGAAGAATACATGTCTGAAGGACAGCTTGAGCACTTCCGTCAGATTTTACTGGCATGGAAAGCAGAGCTCATGTCTGAAGTGGATCGTACCCTCAACACCATGCAAGACGAAAATACTGCATTGCCTGACGTAAATGACCGTGCAACGCAAGAAGAAGAATTTGCAATTGAATTAAGAACACGTGACCGTGAACGTAAGTTGATTCGTAAAATTGAACAATCGATTGAAGCCATCAAAAATGATGATTACGGTTTCTGTGAAACTTGTGGTATCGAAATTGGTTTACGCCGTTTAGAAGCACGTCCAACTGCGACTCTATGTATTGATTGCAAAACCTTGGCGGAAATCAAAGAGAAACAAAATAACGGTTAAGCATGTTATTCAATAATCCTCCCCTAACCCTTGCCTTACAGAAGGAAGGGGACAATAGGATGGCTTATGTGGGTCGGTTTGCGCCATCGCCAACCGGCCCTTTGCATTTTGGCTCCTTACTCACCGCCGTTGCGAGTTATTGCGATGCCAAAGCACAACAAGGGCAATGGCTGGTTCGTGTAGAAGATACCGATATTCCGCGTATTTATCCTGGCAGTGAACAGCATATTCTACAATGTCTAGAAGCCTTTCAACTTTATCCCGATGCTGAGATTATCTTCCAGAAAGATCGTCTAGCCCTTTATGAAACAGTCATTGAGCAGTTACATGCTATAGGTCAAGTCTATGCCTGTGCCTGTACCCGTAAAATGCTGGGCTCTAATCATATCTATGCAGGAACTTGTCGTGATTTAGGTCTGGCGTTTGAACATCAAGCCATTCGCGTTAAGGTGCAAGATCAACGTATTTGCTTTCAAGATCGCTTGCAAGGGCTACACTGTTGCAATTTAAAACAGGATTTGGGGGACTTCGTACTCAAACGTCGTGACGGCATTATCAATTATCAACTCGCTGTTGTTGTAGATGATTATTTACAAGGCATCACCCATGTAGTACGTGGTGCAGACCTGCTGGATAATACTGAACGTCAAATTTGGCTGGCGCAACTTTTGGGCTACCCTACCCTGAGTTACATGCATTTACCACTCGCCATGAATGATCAGGGACAAAAACTTTCGAAACAAAACCTTGCAAAAGCCTTAGACCCGAAGCAAGCACCTGAACTATTACAACAGGCGCTACATGCTCTGCATCAACCCGAAGTAGATATAGACCGACCTGAAATCATGCTGCAACAGGCTGTGGCGCAGTGGAATACCGATCTCATTCCTCACTGTATCGAATTGGAAGGACACTATCTCTAATGCTAGAGAAAATAAAAAACCTCTCATCTGATTAGACAAGAGGTTTTCAAATTAAAATATATGCTGCTGAATTAGACACACACCCAATAGGCTTAGAAGCTTGATTCTTCCTTACTTGGGTTAATGTCTTGCGTGGTTGCATCAATTTTCAGAATTAAGCTGATCATCACTGCACACATAATTAAAGATGAACCACCATAACTAATAAAAGGCAAAGTTAAACCTTTGGTCGGTAACATCCCCATATTCATACCCGCATTGACCAGAATTTGCAGCAAGAAAATAATGCTGATGCCATAAGCCAGATAACCTGCGCGCAAGTATTGATTGCGGAGCGCACGATGACCAATTTTAATACAGCAGACCAACATCCCAAAAGACAAAAGCAATACCACAGTAATACCTAAAAAGCCGAATTCCTCTCCTAACACTGCCAACATAAAGTCGGTATGTGCTTCAGGTAAATACGACATTTTTTGGATACTGTGACCCAGACCTACACCGACCCACTCACCACGACCAAAGGCCATCAATGCGTTCGACAACTGATAACCTGCCCCCAAAGGATCGTTCCAAGGGTTAGAGAACGACATCAGACGCTCAAAACGGTAAGGCTCAAATACAATCAGGAAAAAGAATGCAGTTAGAATCGCACCAAGCGCAATACCAAACTGAATTACGGGTGCGCCTGCTAAAAAGAACACACCCAACATCATCAACACAATCACCACTGTTGCACCTAAATCGGGTTCAGCAATAATCAAACCAACCGTTAAAATCATGATTGCAGCAAGCCGTACCAAACCTTTAACGTTGTTTCGGACTTCCGCAGCACGGCGCACAACATAATCGGCTGTAAAGATGGCCATCATGACCTTAGCAACTTCCGTGGCTTGCAAGGTAAAGCCAGCTATACGAATCCATCGTGTGGAACCATTCACCTCTGTCCCGATCACCAAGACGGCAGCGAGCAAGGCAATGGTGATGAGCCACAAGGAAAAAGTATTATTGAACCATACGTTCAGCGAAACCCGATAAGCCAAAAATGCGGCAATGCCAGCCACTACAATGGAAATAGCATGGCGTACAACATAATGGAATGGATTCTCCAACATTCGATCTGCATAAGGCATGGAAGCCGAAGCCACCATGATAGAACCTAAACACAGCAAAGCAATCACACAAAAAATCAGCACATTTCTTGCCGTAAATTCCGCTGGAATTCGCGGACTGACACGGTCATAAAATTGTTGAAATTTATTGATCGTTGTCTGAGCTAAACCTGCCATACAACTCTCTCCTTATCATTCTTTTAAGTTAGAGCATTCACACAATCGACAAACTGATGACCACGATCACCATAACTTTTAAACATATCAAAACTTGCACATGCTGGAGACAATAGCACCACATCATGTGGCTGGGTATGTGCTTGGCACAATGCTACTGCTTCTTTTAATGTTGCAGCATGCAAGATAGTCGTAGTTCCTGCAATCGCGTGTTCGATCAGGTTAGCATCTTCACCAATCAACACCGCAAGTTTAGCGTATTTTGCCAGTGAATCTTTCAAAGCAGTAAAATCTTGTCCTTTCCCTTGTCCACCCAAGATAATCGCTACTTTACCTTGCTGAGCTTCAATCGAAGCTCCTAATCCATCAATTGCAGCCAAAGTTGCACCAATATTGGTGCCTTTAGAATCATTATAATATCGGACTTGGCTCACCTCTTTCACAAATTCACAGCGATGTTCTAAACCTTTAAAATGCTTCAAAGTATTCAACATCGACTCAAGTGGTAAGCCAATCGCCTCACCTAAAGCCAAACATGCTAAGGCATTTGCGACATTGTGCGTACCTTGAATGTACATGTCCGAACTTCTCAATAAACGCTCACGACCACGTGCCAACCAGATGGTACCATCATCATCTTTTAAAATGCCGTATTGATTCAGATCTGGTGCATTTAAGCCAAAACTTTGCAATGGCGTCACATCGGGTACCAAAGGACGAGTTAACGAATCATCACGGTTGTACACCACTTTTTTCACACCTTGGAAAATACGGTGTTTGGCTTGGTGATAGCCCCACATATCGCCATGACGGTCTAAATGGTCTTCACTCATATTCAAGACTACTGCAACCTCAGCATTCAAGTTCGAAGTCGTTTCAAGCTGAAAGCTCGATAATTCAAGAATATACAGTTCTGGATCATCCTTGGTTAAATCCAACGCTGGTCGTCCTAAATTACCACCTACAGCAACTTTCTTACCTGCTTCTTGAGCCATGAGACCAAATAACGTGGTCACGGTACTTTTTGCATTTGAACCTGTAATTGCCACAATCGGTTTGTCCGTGGCACGGCGTAATACCTGAATTTCGCTGACAACTGGAATTTGATGTGCAATCGCAGCTTGTAATTCGGGTAATTTCAAATCCAAACCTGGACTGACAATAATTTCTTCAGCTTGTAATAAAAGTTCTCGATCTAATTGACCAAAACTGGTTTGTACCTCGGCAGGAATTTGATCATGCCCTGGCGGAGTTGCTCGTGAATCTGTTACTGCAACGCGGTAGCCCTTCTCATGTAAGAAATTTACTGCTGCAATACCTGAAATTCCAAGTCCTGCAACGACTTTTAATCCACCACGCTGTATTAACATTTTTGCCCCATGTTTTGGTTGATTGGTAAAACTGACAAAATGTTAGCACTTTGCTGTTTTGAATGCTTTTTCTGTTTTGACTTTCTCTCTGTTTTTTTGTGTCAGCGCGTAAAAAAGCCGTCAAATTTGACGGCTTTTTTGTGAATTAAGCAAAATGGATTATTTCCACTTCACTGCTTGAATCTCAGCAGTTTTATTCGCGTTGGGTGCATCCTCTTGGCTACAGCCACAACCGCCACCACAACCTGCAACAGGCACAGGCTTCAGCCATTTAGATAGCGTGTTCCAACCCTGCTTTTGCGTAAATTCTGCCAATACGCCAAAGGTTTTATTGGACGTTTTCGGAAACACTTTCTTAAACACTACCAGTGTACTCCACAGCACCAAGGCTGCAACAATCAGAATTTCAACCATGTTCAGAGTCTCCTTGCAGATTAACCTAAATAGTGCGACGCAATTTGAAAAGTCAGGAATGACATCAAATACGCTAAACCAAATAAATACGCGGTCATAAAGCTCACGGTTTTCCATGAACCTGTTTCACGACGTACAGTTGCTAAAGTCGCTAAACAATGTGGCGCATAAACAAACCAGACCAATAAAGACAAACCTGTTGCCAAAGACCACCCTAAGTCACTATTACCACCAATGATTGCCGCCAATCCTTGCGACATAGCATCATCATCCACCGCAGATAAAGCATAGACTGTGCCCAAAGCCGCAACGACAACCTCACGTGCCGCCATAGCTGGAATCAAGGCAATACAAATCTGCCAGTTAAAACCCAAGGGGGCAAAGATAGGCTGCATGATATGCCCCAACATTCCTGCGAAGGAATAATCGATATCCGGCAGAGTTGCGCCCGCAGGCGGCTGAGGGAAAGTACACAAGAACCACAGCAAAATAGAAAGCGCGAAAATAATGCCACCAACACGTTTCATAAAGATTTTGGTACGATCCAACAAACCAATACCGACACTTTTTAGGTCAGGAAAACGGTAACTTGGCAGCTCCATCAGCAACGCATGTTGCGATTTATCTTTTTGGAAAAATTTCAATACAAATGAAACAATTAACGCACTGAAAATGCCTGCCATATACAAAGCAAATAGCACCAAGCCTTGCAAATTAAAAATTCCCCACACGGTTTGCGCAGGAATAAATGCCGCAATTAATAAAGCATATACAGGTAGACGTGCCGAACAGGTCATTAGTGGGGCCACAAAAATTGTGGTTAAACGATCACGTGGGTCACTGATACTACGGGTTGCCATAATTCCAGGAACCGCACAGGCAAAGCTAGACAGCAATGGAATAAATGCACGTCCACTCAAGCCTGCTTTAAACATTAATTTATCCAGTAAAAATGCAGCACGCGGTAGATAGCCCGATTCTTCCAAGACCAAAATAAAGAAGAACAGAATAATAATCTGAGGCAAAAACACTACAACACCGCCAGCACCCGCAATAATTCCGTCAACCACTAAACTATGCAATAAAGGTTGCGAGATGGATGCCCCAATCACTTCACCTAGCCAGCCAAATAAACTTTCAATCCCATCCATAAACGGAGCGGCCCAAGCAAAAACCGCTTGGAAAACCACAAACATCATCACCGCAAGTGTGACTAAGCCAAGTACGGGATGTAAAAAAATACGATCAAGGAAATCAGAACGTTTATCTTCTTGGTCCGCATACTGAACGACGTCATGCAAAATTGTGGCGATTTTTTGGTGATGTGAACCTTTTAGACCACTCAATTCTGTATGAGGTACGGCATATTTGGCCTGATCTAAAGCATTCAATAAGTTTTCGATGCCTGCATTACGCACCGCAACGGTTTCAGCAACAGGAATCCCCAAACGTTCAGACAATTTCTGGGTATTGATCTGCATGCCACGACGGCGTGCTTCATCCATCATGTTTAGAACTAGTAGAATTGGACGGCCCAATTCAATCATTTCTAGAACTAGACCTAAATGCAGTTTTAAGTTGGTGGCATCTACCACACATAAAAATGCATCCTGATGCCCTTCTTCTACAATTTTACCTTGTACTACATCACGGGTGATGGCTTCGTCGGGGCTAGTTGCATCTAAGCTGTAAGTTCCAGGCAAGTCCAAGACTCGAACGGCTTTCCCTGAAGGTAAAGAGAACTGACCCATTTTACGTTCAACCGTCACGCCCGCATAGTTCGCGACCTTTTGACGAGTTCCTGTTAAATGGTTAAATAATGAGGTTTTACCACAGTTAGGATTCCCGACAAGGGCAATACGCAACGCATCACTCATGCAGGTGCTCCTTCCATTTCAACTTCAATTTTTGCAGCTTCAACTTTTCTTAGTGCGAAACGGGTAAATCCAACCTGAATTAAAATCGGATCGCCACCAAAAATACCTTTTGTCACCACCTGAACGGAAGTACCAGGCACAAAACCTAAAGTCTCTAAACGACTTGCTATCAGGTCAGTCTGAACTGCATCGCCATCCACATGACGTTTAACATTCCGGATGATGGCCGTTTGCTTGACTTTCAAATCAGATAAAAGCACCGCACTAAACCCTAAAATATTTTACTGTAGTATACACGCAAATGAGAATAATTACCAAATAAGGTTAGATTCCTATTCGCATTCACTTTATACCACAAGGTCCACTCAGAAAAATGTTGTAAAATTAGTTAAGATAAACAATCTAAATCGGTTTCCTGAATTCTAAGCACGAATGTTAAATAAAAAACCTAGAATACCTACACCTATCCAAATTCCAGAAAAACTCAGCTTTCTTCAGGGTTTCCGTGACTATTTAATTGCACAAACCGTTAGCCCCCATACACGCAATGCCTATCTTTCCGACCTGATTCAATGCAGCGAATGCCACAACAAAGCCTTGATTGATTGGCAAAGTGAAGACATTGCAGATGTATTGCTGAGCCTCACTCAACAAGGAAAAAGCCCGCGTTCTATCGCCCGTTGCCTTTCAGCCCTACGTTCTTTTTTTAAATTTTTAAGAGAACAAAAACTACGAAGTGACAACCCTGTTGCTAGTCATCGCACCCCGAAAATTGGACGTGCCTTACCTAAAGATCTTTCAGAACAAGACGTAGAAGCCCTAATTCTTGCACCAGATACCAGTACTGCATTGGGCTTACGCGACCGTGCTATGTTTGAAGTCTTATACGCCTGTGGCTTACGTGTATCAGAATTGTTAAATTTACGTTTAGAACTGATCAATTTAAAACAAGGTTATCTACGGATTGTCGGTAAAGGCAACAAAGAACGTTTGGTGCCTTTAGGACAAGTGGCTTCTGAATGGATTGAACGCTATCTGGCACAAGCCCGACCAAGTCTGTATAAATCGGCAACTGACTATGTGTTCCTCACCCAACAAGGTGGGATTATGAGTCGGCAAAATTTCTGGTATGCCATTAAGCGCTATGCCCTACAGGCTGGCATTCAAGCAGAACTTTCACCGCATACCATGCGTCATGCATTTGCCACCCATTTACTCAACCATGGTGCGGATTTACGTGTGGTACAAGTATTATTGGGACATAGTGATTTATCGACCACACAAATTTATACTCATGTGGCACAAGTTCGTATGCAGCAACTACATGCCGAGTTCCATCCACGAGCCTAGACCATAAATTAAATACGCTCACAGAGTCCACACCAAGAAATACCACGCTACAAAGATTTTTTTGTTATGCTAGCTTCCTGTTTTTATACCTAAAAGAAAGGGTTTTATATGTCATTTACCCGCACAAAATTATTTATTGCATGTACCTTGGCAGGCAGTTTAGCTCTCACGGCATGTTCAAATTCAAATAATGATGACAAAAAGCAAAATACGCTCACAGCGAGTGCACCTGCCACTGGAGAAGCATCAAATCTCTCTGAACGCAATGCACAACAACGCCTGATTAAAACTTTAGAGCAACATTTTAAAACTGCGGGTATTCAGGCCAAAATTATTGATATCAAACCCACCGAAGTCCCTAATCTGTATTGGGTGAACTTGGAAGGCATGAGTTCAGTCTATGCCACCAGTGACGGTAAATTCTTAATTCAAGGCGATGTCATTCGCTTAGGTGATAAAAAGCTACATAATGTCAGTGAGAACTTGCAAGCTGCAGCCAATAAAAAGCATTTAGCCAACTTAAAAACAGAAGATCTCTTGGTTTATCCAGCGCAAGGTAAAACGAAACATGTGGTTTATGTGTTTACCGATGCAAGCTGCCCGTATTGCCACAAATTGCACGAACATATTCCTGAAATTACCGCTAAGGGTATCGAAGTTCGTTACATTGCTTGGCCACGTGGCGAACAGTTTATGCCTGCCATGGAAAGCGTATGGTGTAGTGCAGATCGTCGTGCGGCATTTGACCAAGCGATTGCAGGTGCTCAATTACCTGCTGCTACCTGTAAAAACCCTGTCCGCGATCAATATCAACTGGGCCTGAATATGGGCGTGAATGGTACACCTGCGATCTATAATACTGAAGGTGTTTATTTAGGCGGATACCTCAGCCCTGAAGAATTAGAGCAGCGCTTAAATAACTAATTTTTATTTGTTATTTTACTATTAGTTATAGGTGGAGATTATCTTCTCTCCACCCTAGAGTCTGAGCGTTTTTTTAGCTATGATCTAGATTCGCGTAAAATTGAAGAAATAAATGGAGTGTGACGTGAAACCAGTTCGTCTGGCAATCCTCGGTCTTGGAACTGTGGGTGGTGGTGCCCTTAAACTACTAAAAGAAAACGCTGCTGAAATTAAACGTCGCACCGGTCGAGGAATTGAAATTACCCATGTCGGTACTCGTCGTCCGCGTCCAGACCTTGATCTTCCAGCTTCTGTAAAACAAAGTGCAGACCTGATGGACATCGTACGTCAACCCGATGTCGATGTTGTTGTAGAGGTTATGGGCGGGATTCATCCTGCCTATGAAGTCATCATGGAAGCCATCAAGCATGGCAAACAAGTCGTAACCGCCAACAAGGCTTTATTGGCTGAACATGGCAATGAATTATTTAAAGCGGCAGAAGACAATGCCGTACAAATCGCCTATGAAGCTGCCGTTGCAGGCGGTATTCCAATTATCAAAGTTATTCGTGAAGGTTTGGCTGCCAATAAAATTGATTGGTTGGCAGGCATCATTAACGGTACAGGCAACTTCATCCTGACTGAAATGCGTGACAAAGGTCGTGCCTTTGAAGATGTATTACAAGAAGCGCAAGAATTAGGTTATGCAGAAGCTGATCCAACCTTCGACGTTGAAGGGATTGATGCTGCACATAAATTGACTATTTTAGCTTCTTGTGCATTTGGTATTCCTTTACAGTTTGACAAGGTCTATACCGAAGGCATCAGTAAAGTCACAGCACAAGATGTCAAATATGCTGAAGAACTCGGTTTCCGCATCAAACATTTGGGGATTGCACGTCGTGCAGAAAAAGGCATTGAACTACGCGTTCATCCGACCCTTATTCCAGCCGAAGAACTGATTGCCAATGTGAATGGTGTAAAAAATGCCGTTCTGGTTCAAGCCAATGCCGTAGGTCCAACCTTGTATTACGGTGCGGGTGCAGGTGCAGGTCCAACAGCGTCTGCTGTTGTTGCCGATGTAGTAGATATCGTTCGCGATATTTCCTATACCGAAGATGGTGCAGGAACTATTCCTCAATTGGCATTTGAAGCATTAACCGATATGCCAATCTTAAGCCGTGAAGAAATGACCACAGGATACTACATTCGTTTGAATGCCGAAGATCAAACTGGTGTGCTCGCTGACGTCACCACCATTTTAAGTCGTGCAGGTATCAGCATTGATGCCATCATGCAGCAATCACGCTTAAAAGACCTGATTCCAATCGTGATTCTGACCGATCCAGTGGTTGAATCGAAGATGGATGAAGCATTAAAGCAAATCCAAGCCTTGCCAGCTATTCATGGCGAAATTGTGCGAATTCGTTTAGAATCGCTTGATAATTAATCGGGTCAAGGGGGCGATTCCCCCTTGCCAAGCTCTACCCATAATTGGAACATCATCATGTCGAATGCCAATCGTTATACTGGTTTAGTTGACCGTTATCGTGACCGTTTACCAGTGTCTGCTACTACTCGTGGAATCTCTTTAGGCGAAGGTAATACCCCGCTCATTAAGTTGGAGAATATTCCACGTATTATTGGTAAAGATGTTGAAATTTATGTGAAGTACGAAGGCTTGAACCCGACAGGCTCATTCAAAGACCGCGGCATGACTATGGCTGTGACCAAAGCGGTTGAAGACGGTTCAAAAGCAATTATCTGTGCATCTACAGGTAATACTTCTGCTGCGGCGGCTGCCTATGCAGCGCGTGCTGGCATTAAAGCATTTGTGTTAATTCCTGAAGGCAAAATTGCCATGGGTAAAATGGCGCAAGCAATGATGTATGGTGCAATCACCATGCAAATTCGCGGAAACTTTGACGATGGTATGCGCCTAGTGAAAGAAGTTGCGGATCAAGCACCTGTGACGATTGTTAACTCAATCAACCCGTATCGTTTACAAGGTCAAAAAACTATTGCTTACGAAATCGTTGAAGCTTTAGGCCGTGCGCCAGACTATCACTGCTTACCTGTAGGTAACGCGGGCAACATTACTGCACACTGGATGGGTTATACCGAAGCCGTAGCAAACCAACCTGCTGATCAGTTTGAACAGGTCGTTTATGATGCTGCCACAGATCAATTCACAGGTCCAAAACCTGAAGGCCTACCAACCATGGTGGGTTATCAAGCTGCGGGGGCTGCTCCATTCTTGCGTGGTGCGCCAGTTGAACATCCTGAAACAGTTGCAACCGCAATTCGTATTGGTAACCCACAAAGCTGGAACCATGCGAAAGCTGTAGTACGTGACTCTAAAGGCTGGTTCGATGAGCTACAAGATGCTGAAATTCTAGAAGCACAACGTTTGCTTTCTATGTATGAGGGCGTATTTGTAGAGCCTGCTTCTGCTGCTTCTATCGGTGGTGCAATTCGTGATATTAAAGCGGGTAAAATTGCTGAAGGTTCAGTCATTGTATGTACAGTAACGGGTAATGGTCTAAAAGACCCAGATACAGCCATCAAACAATGTGCTGATGCAGTTATGTTGTCAATTGATGCAACAATGAGCCAAGTAAAAGATTCGATTCTTTCAAATATGTAAGTTTCCACTTGCACTAAAAAAACCAGTTGCGAGCAACTGGTTTTTTTATTTCATGTCAAAGATTATTCTTCATCATATTCATAATCTTCATCATAACTATGCATTTTTGCGAGTTCTTTTTCCAAACGCTGAATTTCTTCTAACTCAATTTGCTTAACCTCAAATAAAGGTTGTTTGAGCAATGCATTCACTGCATATAAAGCTTCATTCTGCCACAGGCCAATATTTAAAATTTGTTTATCTTCATCATAGCTTAAAGCATAATCTGTCCGAATGAGTGCTTTTAACAAAATAGGCTGATCCGATAAGGACTCCAATGAACCTTCTAATTCAATATCTGAATAATCGTAATCCTTAAAGATAGATTCAATTTTATCCTTGAGTAATTCTGGGCTTTCAGCATAAATGAGCCCTGCAAAAAACTCGTCATGCTCTTCAAGCCATTGCTGTTTCTTGGTCGACCACAAACCATAAAACTTCACTTCATGATCAAAATGAACCAATTGAAATTTTTGCATTTCAGCCATTTGTACAAAGCTAAAAGTATCAGCATCACTCAAACTGCTTGGTAGCACATCTCGAGAAATCTCTCCATCTTGGTAAATGTGCTCACCACAACGTGAAAAAACAAATTCATCCAATTTTTTTAACGTGGCTTCATCTGCATCAAATAAAGATTCTACTTCGTATAGCGCAAAATCTCGTGCACCCTCAACCTCCAGCTTCTGATAAGCCGCTTCGGCTTCAGCCTGATCTTGAAAAACATTGCTAATACGATTGCCTGCAACATAAAAAACTTCATCGTTATAGCCGAAGTATTTTGCACGAATAACGTAGGTGGTCATAGCCATCTCCTGATTTTTAGCTACGCTTAAACGAAGCTTTGTTGTTTTCTTTGATGTAATGCTTGCGCACTTTGCGGAATTGCCATGCCATTATCCATCCACAGTTCAAAGTGCATCGCGTGGAAGATGTCATCTGGACTATAGACAATATTCTGTAAATTCGGTAATACGCCTATTCGCGGTAAAATATCGTAAATAAACCAACTGTTATGGGTAAAAAGTAAAGAATGCAACTTCCCTGTTTGTGCCAAAGGTGAAAGCATTAATTGGGATGCAATTGGGTTTTGGGCGTAGACTTGATGTAATTGTTCTAAATGTCGTTCTAAATTTTGAGGTAATCGGCTTGTATCAATGGCGTGAACAAAGTCACTTAAAGTAGGAATAAAGCGCTGCTGATAATCTACCAATAAATGATCACGTTCACATAGGTCTTTTATATCAATCGATTTGCCAGCACTGTTCTGAACACTATGACCAAATATCGGGATCACAACTGAATTTATTCCCCACAGGGTATGTAAAATTCGATGTCGAGCATCACTGCACAAGCTTTTGGTACTATCAATAAATGCATGTAATTCATAATAATCTTCTGGCTCGCCTCCCCAACGTTTCGCTGAAATTCGAGCATGTTGCATCGCATTCATAGTCAGACTCAGTCATGATCTTGTTATTTCGCTATCATACGTATTCTACACACAAAAAATAGTCAAAAACTCATCTTTAAGACAAGCTGTGTCGCAGTTCATAGGCATAAAAAAACTCTTCATTAAGAAGAGTTTTATAAGATAGAAATTAAATTCGTTTTGGTAACTGACTTGCCCACGTCATTAAACGGGTCGCATCTTCAGTTCGACTTTGAGATGTACTTGCGCCTAAAATCACCACAACTGCTGGACGAGAATTCAAGGTGGTATGCATCACGACACAACGCCCTGCCTCATTGATATAACCTGTTTTGGACAGGTTGATATTCCAACCACCGTTACGCACTAAAGCATTGGTATTGTTTGATTTTAATACTCGATACCCCAAGTTAAAATCGTAACTTGCCGTGGTTGAAAATTGACGAATTAAACCATATTGCGATGCAGTACTCACCAAAATTCCCAAATCACGTGCTGATGCGACATTGTGTGGATCAAGTCCTGTAGATTCAACATAATGGGTTGAATTCATGCCCAATGCACGCGCTTTGGCATTCATTGCCGCAATGAAAGCACTACGTCCTCCTGGATACGTTCGCGCTAACGCTGCTGCCGCTGGATTTTCCGATTTCATTAAAGCAAAAAGCAACGCTTCTGCACGGTTCATGCTATCCCCTGCACGTAGCGTTGAACTCGAATTTTTACCACCTGCTCCTGCAAAATCGACCGACTGTAAGGTAATTTCCTCAGACATGTCTAAACGTGCATCAGCAATAACAACTGCTGTCATTAATTTAGTAATTGAAGCAATTGGTAATGCAGCATTGGTATTTTTACTATAAAGCACCTCACCTGTTTGTGCATCCATGACCAGCGCTGCACGGGCACTTACAGAAGGTTGACTACTATAACCCGCAGAGGTATCAATAATATGAACCGTTTTCGGCGCAGAATAGGTTGGTACCCCTTTTGAGCTGCGAACCGTCGTGGTGACTTTGGTTGATCCTTGCGGAGACACTTCCTCAGCAAGTGAAGAAACATCACTATTTAATAATTGACTCGCTTCCTCTGAAGACCAGTTCATTGAAGCCTGACCAACACTCCCCGAGGAAGGATTAATGACGAGTTCAGCAAAGCTGGTTGAACTCAGGCTGAGTAGAATAGACATACTCAACACATGCATGAATGACTTCTTAGAATTTTTCACAATCGTTTACTCAACTCAGGGAGGTAAGATACATTTGCGTATTACCTCAAATATGCCTTACATTTACACAGCAACGGGAATTTTCTGTTCGCGCTATTGTGCAAAACTTTTAATTTCGGAATAAGAATAGGATTGCTAATTTTGTCGTTTCATTGCAAGCTTATTTTGCTTTATGTAACAAAAATGATGTAATTTTTTTAGCCAGAGGGAGAAATCGGTGATTACAGTTTTAGTGGTGGATGACCATGAATTAGTCCGTACTGGTATTTGCCGTATGCTAGAAGATCATGCTGATGTACAAGTGATTGGTCAGGCGGAATCTGGTGAAGAAGCTATTAATCTCGTTCGCCAACATCACCCCAACGTTGTCTTACTCGATGTTAATATGCCTGGCATTGGTGGCGTAGAAACTACTCGCCGTTTGTTACAAACTGCGCCTGAGACCAAAGTTTTGGCCGTGAGCGGTCTAGCCGAAGAACCTTATCCTTCTTTACTCCTTAAAGCTGGTGCTAAAGGCTATATCACCAAAGGTGCTCCTGTCAGTGAAATGGTTCGTGCCATTAATAAAGTCATGCAAGGTGGCAAATACTTCAGCGCCGATATTGCAGAGCAACTCGCAAGCTCTTATTTATCCGACACGCAACAATCACCGTTTGACGCTCTGTCTGAGCGTGAAATGCAAGTCGCCATGATGGTGGTAAACTGTATTAGCGCGCAAGAAATTGCAGATAAACTTTTCGTGAGTGTAAAAACAGTCAATACCTATCGTTACCGTATTTTTGAAAAACTAAATATCGATAGCGATGTAAAACTCACACATCTAGCGATTCGTTACGGTCTCATCAAACCTTAAAATAAAACTATAACTTTCAATATCATAATCGGTTTGCAGCATGCAACATTCCCAATATTTCGAATTAAATCAATACTTTTTTGGGCTGTGGTATGCCGCTTACCGCTTATTAATCACCAGTTGTCTGGTCCTGATTTTTATTCTGACCCAAGATGAACTAGCAAACAACTACGAATTTCCTCAACTGTATTTTTATGTACTCTGGGGTTATTTTTTCATTAACTGCGTACAGTTTTTTAATCTCAAACATTTTAAACAGCATATTCCGCAGCAGTTTGCATTCATTTTTATTGTCGATGTTATTGCCTTAAGCCTACTCACCATCGCCACCAATGGTCCAAGTTTAAGTATCAGTATTCTGTTCTTAACCACCATTTTTGCCGCTTCATTACTCCTCAAGACACAAAAAGCCTTAATTATTACCCTCATTGCGGTGATTGCTGTTATCTATCAACAATTCTTGATCAGCTTTCTAACCCAACACTCGTTTCATAATTTGGGTAATAGTGTCATCTTGGCGGTTTTATTTTTTGTCTTTTATGCTTGTGGGCAAATTGCAGTTCGACGTTTTCAGCTGCTCGATCATGTCAACTTTTCCCAATCGCAGGAATTAAAACGCCTGCAAAATATTAATCGCTATATCTTAGAGCAAATTGAAACAGGCTATCTGGTCTTAGATGAAAACTGCCATATTGTTTTAAGTAACCCTGCCGCCTGTGCTTTATTGGGCATTGCGCCATTTTATGCCTTTGATAAATATCCACTGTATAAATTACAACCTGATTTGTTTGAGTTACTGAACTTTGATCAGGTACAAAACGGAGAGAAATTTCAGTTTGAATCTCAGCTTAGCCGCTACCATTTGCATATTGAAGTGCAGAAACTGATTGTACCACAGCAGGTACTGACACTTTTGGTGATTCAAGATGGGCAGAAAATGAATCAGCAGGTACAACAATTAAAATTGGCTGCTCTGGGACAACTCTCAGCCAGTATTGCACATGAAATTCGTAATCCATTAGCCGCTATTGTTCAGGCCAATGAACTCTTGCCACATAGTACGATTGATCAGCAGCAAACGCTGAGCCAAATGATTAGCAAGCAGACCAAACGCATTGATAAAATTGTGCAAGACACCTTAAGTATGGTGCGTAATCAAGCCACTCAACCCATTACCATTCAGCTTGATCATTTTATTCCTCTTTTTATTCAGGAAGATCTACCAGATCTTAAAACCAAAATCTTATGTCACATTGCTCCTCAACTCAGCTTAAATTTTGATGAGGCACAATTTAGACAGGTATTAATTAATTTAATTCGCAATGCAATCCGACATAATTCACCTGAACGCAGTACAATAGAACTCCACTGCTATACGCAGGATAAAAACATTCACATTGATGTGTGTGATTTTGGGGAAGGCGTGGCGATTCAGGATCAAGCCCACCTGTTTCAACCGTTCTTTAGTACTGCAATTACAGGAACAGGTTTAGGATTATATCTATCACATAGCTTTTGTGAGGCCAATCAAGCCCTCTTAAGCTATGTAGAACAACAACAGGGAGCTTGCTTTCGCATTCAATGCCGACAGCTGACTTAATAATTCAATTTTTACTGGGGTGTTATAGTGGCGCAACAACCACTCGTTTTATTTGTAGATGACGAAGAAGACCTATGTACGCTGATGCAAATGATGCTCAGCCGTATGGGGATCGAAACGCATGTAGCTTATCGTATAGCACAGGCCAAAAAAATGTTGTCTGAACATCATTATGATGTCTGTTTTACCGATTTAAATCTTCCTGACGGAAGTGGCTTGGAATTGGTTGAAGAAATTTCTCAACAATATCCGCAGTTACCTGTCGCAGTGCTGACAGCCTACGGCAATATGGATATTGCGATTGCCGCACTCAAAGCGGGAGCTTTTGACTTTGTCAGTAAACCGATTAAACAAACTCATCTTGAGCAACTCTTGCAAAAGGCTCTGAACAATCCTGTACAGCCACAAGCTTCTAGTGAAGATGCACTTGAACAACGAATGTTGATTGGTCAGTCTGCACCTATCGAACAACTCCGCGTGACTTTAAAAAAGATCGCTCGCTCACAAGCTCCCGTGTTTATTACAGGTGAATCTGGTACAGGCAAAGAAGTTGTTGCAAACTTGGTACATCGCCTCAGTAATCGCAACGAAGGCCCTTTTATTGCCATTAACTGTGGTGCGATTCCTTCTGACCTACTCGAAAGCGAGTTGTTTGGACACAAAAAAGGCAGCTTTACAGGTGCAACTCAAGACAAACAAGGTTTGATTCAATCGGCACATGGCGGAAGTTTATTTCTAGATGAAATTGCCGAACTACCACTGAATATGCAGGTCAAATTACTCCGTGCAGTTCAGGAAAAAGCCATTCGTCCAATTGGCTCAGATACTGAAATTGATGTCGATTTTCGAGTGATCAGTGCCAGCCATCAAGACTTAGAATCACTGGTGCAACAGGGTAAATTCCGACAAGACCTGTTTTTCCGCATCCATGTGATGGATCTGGTTCTCCCCCCTTTACGCGAGCGTGGTCAGGATATTTTAATTCTCGCGCAGCATTTTATTCAGAAAGTCTGCCGTGAATGGGAAATTGAAGTCAAAGCATTAACTACACGTGGCAAAGAATTCTTACTGGCACAGTACTATCCAGGCAATGTTCGTGAACTGCGTAATATTATCGAGCGGGCCATTACTTTAAGTGATGATGACTATATTGATGTACAGCATTTACAAAGTGCCCCGTTCCGCCGTAGCGTCAACACCCCAGTATTATCAATTGACCAAATGTTGACAGCACCTTCAGAATTAACGCTCGCGCCACGGAAACTGCCTGATGAAGGTTTGGAACTTTATCTAGAAAATATTGAAAAAGAGATTCTGCTCAATGCATTGAATATTACCCATTGGAATCGTACTTTAGCGGCCAAAAAACTAGGGATGTCCTTCCGTTCTTTGCGTTATCGCCTGAAAAAGTTTGGACTGGATACAGATGAATAATTAACGGCGATTCGCAACAATCTCTGCAACATGCTCTAGATAAGTCTCTTCTTTCATATCATGTTGCAAGGGATATAGCTGATCAGGCTGAATGCCAACCCCTTCAATCATTTTGCCTGATGGGGTGTAATAATGCGATACCGTCATTTGTAGTGCAGCGCCATTCGACAATGGGAACAGTTTCTGCACCACACCTTTACCATAACTTTTTTCTCCAACCACCCAAGCACGACGATGCTCTTTCATCGCAGCCGTAAAAACTTCTGCCGCTGATGCCGAACGAGTATTAATTAATATACCGACTTTAAGATTCTGAAACTCTGAGCTTGGTAGAGCTTGAAATTGCTGATTACCTTCAGAACGGCTTTTGGTAGTGACAATAATGCCCTGATTTAAAAATAGGTCTGCTGTTTCCACTGCTGCGGACAATAAACCACCAGGGTTATTTCGCAAATCAATCAGCACGGCCTTAAGACGAGATGGATTATTTTCTTCAATTAAACGCTTAATTTCATTGGCGGTATCTTGTTGGAATACCCGAACTTTAAGCAGTAGCACTTGGTTATGTAGCAGTTGTGCCTCAATGTCTGTTTCAATTTTCTTGGTCCGAACCAAGCTAATTGGCTTGGTGGTCTGCCCCAATTGCACACTCAAAGTCGAGCCAATCGAACCATACAACAACGCATTGACCTGTTCACGGTTCAACTTTCTTAATTCTTGATCATCAATTTTGAAAACGGAAACGCCATTACGCAAGCCTTGCTTATAGGCATCGGCTTCTGGCTTGAGTCCTTGAATCGTCCATTGTCGCTGATTGTCGTAATTTAAATTAAAATCGACTGAAGCCAAGTCACCATCGGTATATTGCACCAACTGCTTATAATCTTCGGGTGATAAATAACGAGAATAGCGATCTAAACCACTCACCAAACCTTGAATGGCTTGTTGGAAAAGTTGTTCATCATTTTTATTATCGACGTAATTGTCTTTGACAATGCCATAAATCTGGACAAACTGCTGAATCGATTCAACAGGGACTTCGGGATAACTTTGTTCGACTTCATCAAAATCTGGAGCAGTGTCAGTCTCATTCACTGCCCCAATTGCAGGTCCACAACACATGAATACCGCTGTTAAGGAAATAGCACATTTCAAGTGTTGTGTCATTGATTCACCTATAAAAAGCCAAATTAGGCTTGTAGGGTAATAAGGTTACGACCTTGCATTTCTGCTGGAACGGGTAAGTGCATCAAGTTTAACAAGGTTGGCGCTACGTCAGCCAATACACCACCTTCCGCGATTGTAGCTTGCGTTGGCCCCACATAAATAAACGGCACCAATTCCGTTGTATGTTGAGTATGCACTTGACCACTCACGTAGTCCTGCATTTGCTCTACATTACCGTGATCGGCAGTAATCAACATATGGCCTTTTTTAGCCATAACTGCATCGTAGACACGACCTAAACAGGTATCCACAGCTTCTACAGCTTTCACTGCTGCTTGGAATACACCTGTATGTCCGACCATGTCACCATTGGCATAGTTCACCACCAACAGATCATATTCACCCGAATTAATCGCCGCGACCAACTCATCAGTCACTTCATAAGCGCTCATTTCTGGTTTTAAATCATAGGTTGCCACATTCGGTGATGGAATTAGGATACGTTTTTCACCTGGATATTCATCTTCACGGCCACCACTAAAGAAGAACGTCACATGCGCGTATTTCTCAGTTTCCGCAATACGCAACTGTGTTTTACCCAAAGTCGAAAGGTATTCACCCAATGAATTATGCAATGCCTCAGGCATATAAGCCACAGGAGCATCAATAGTTGCTTGATAACGTGTCAACATGACGAACATCGACAAGTTCGGCACAACTTTACGTTCGAAGCCAGCAAAATCTTGCTCTACAAAAGCTTTGGTAATTTCACGCGCACGGTCAGCACGGAAGTTCATAAAGACAATGCTGTCACCGTCTTGAACTTTAGCCACATCACCAATGCGGGTTGCTTTGACAAATTCATCAGATTCATCGGCTGCATATGCTTGCTCTAAGCCTTCAACTGCCGTTGCTGCTGTACGAACTGCCTCACCTTCTGTCAATAAACGATAAGCTTGTTCCACGCGATCCCAGCGATTGTCACGGTCCATGGCATAGTAACGACCAATCAGGGTGGCAATACGTCCTTGATTTGGATATTGCGCAAATAAAGCATCGAGTTTTTCTAATGAAGGTTGTGCACTTTTTGGTGGTGTGTCACGACCATCTAAGAAGGCGTGTAAATACACCTTCGCACCACGTTTCAGTGCAAGCTCTGCCATCGCGACAATATGGTCTTCGTGTGAATGTACACCACCTTCTGAGAGCAAACCCATAATATGGACTGCACCTTGAGCGGCTTTGGCTTTTTCAACCGCATCAATCAAAACTTGCTGTTCAAAGAAAGCGCCTGTACGAATATCTTTGGTAATTCGAGTAAAGTCCTGATACAACACACGACCAGCACCCAAATTCATATGACCGACTTCAGAGTTACCCATTTGTCCATCTGGCAAGCCAACGTCTTCACCAGAACCAGAGATTAATCCATGCGGATGTTTTTGTTGCATAGCAGTCAAGTTTGGTCGTTGTGCTGCAAGGAAGGCATTATCTTTAACCGCTTCACGGTGTCCAATACCATCCATAATTACCAATACGTGGGGGACTTTGCCAGCAATTGCATCCGTCATGATTTACACTCTTGTCTATAAATTGGTCGCTATATCTTACCGAATTTTCGTGCAAGACTCCATGTATGCAACAGGCTTAAACTCACTTGTACAGATTGTTTTCGTCAATCTGTACAAATTCCTAGCGAGCACGGCGCAATAAATAACCACCAACCACAAACATAATGACAATCGGGACAAAGACGAACCAAGCGGGCGATGGACTATAGACCAAACTGGCATAACCCAGAAAATCTTGTAAATAGAAGAATCCTAAGCCAATAAATAAGGCAATCACCAAACGGAAACCCATGGATTGTTGGCGCAAAGGTCCGAAAATAAAAGAACAGGCGATTAAAACCAGTGCAATTAAAGCAAATGGCGAACCGACTTTTTGCCAGAATGCCAACTGATAGGTTTTTGGGACTTGGCTATATTCATGCATATACCGCATAAAACTCACCAGTTGGCTTGGTGATAAATCTTCAGGATCAATGGTCACCATGTGGACATATTTCGGTTGCAATGCCAAAGCCAAAGGTTGTTGCGCTGCATCACGTTTGATTGCATTGCCCGCATCCTGAATTGCCATTTGTTCGGTATCTTGCAAATTCCAACGACCATCCTGAACAAATTGTCCCTGTTCAGCATTCAGTACGCTATTCAAACGATATTCTTGGTCAAAATCAACCACTTGAATATTCCGCAATTGACCTTGTGAGTTGGCATAATCAATATAAATAAAGCGCTGCCCTTCTCGAGTCCAATAGCCTTTGACCTCACCTAACGCCGCAACGCTACGGTGACTTTTCACACTCTTGGCCTGTTCATTGGTATAAGGAATCACCCACTCACTTAAGACGAAGGATAAAATCACTAAAATTAAAGCCGAACGAATCACCCAGCCGACAATACGCCACAGGCTAATCCCGATGGAACGCATCACAATCAATTCACTGTTGGATGCCATTGTTCCCAAGCCTAATACCGCCCCAATTAAAGCAGCAATCGGCAAAATCTCATACAAGTACCGCGGTGCGCCCCATAAGACATAAATCAGCGCCTGCCAAGCAGTATAGGTATCGTTCAGTTCACTCAATTCGCCTAAATAGGTAAATAGAATCTGTAATACCGACAAGACCGCTGTCGCCCCCAACATGGCATAGGCTGTGGTCTTAGTCACATGTTTCGCGACAATACGACGTGCAAACATTTTAAGACCTCACTCGCTGAATCTGCTTCTTAATTTTTGGAGCTAGTTTTTGCTTACGCGAGAAAATCGCGGCTGCCATTGCATAGACAAAAAGCACCAATGGGTAGGCCCAAATTCCAATTTCCTGTTTGCTGACACGCGTTTTAATCGCCATCATCGCGACAATTAAACTGGCAAAAATTAACAGTGCAGGAAATAGTTTTAAATAACGTCCCTGACGTGGACTCACTTCAGATAAAGCTACGGCTAATCCTAATGCTACAATCATGACCAGTGGAACGAACATCCGCCAACCCAACTCGCTGGCCACAATTGGATCATTACGGTTTTGCCATAACTTACCCGTGGTTAAGGCCTCAACTTCTGAGCTTTCGAATTTAGCTTCTTTATCATTTTCTAAACGTAAGCGATAACTTTGAAATTCGGCTTGGGTATATTTTGGCTGACCTGGATAAATTTCATAACGACGACCTTGTACCAAATCGACCACATTGGCAGTGTCATTCGCGACTTCAACCCGTGTTGCCTCTTTGGCCAAAATCATGACATCAGGCTTACCTTCTTTTTCTGCACGCTGATAAAAGAAAATATCTTTTAGATTTCGCCGATCTTCTGATAAATCGCCAGCGTAGATAGTATAAGGGCCTGAAGAAATGAATTCTTTCGGGCGCACCAAATCAAAACCTGTACGAACTGCCTGACTGGTGGTGAGCTGTTCAAATTGACGTAAGCCCCAAGGCGACATCCACAGCATTAACACACCCTGTAACAGCATAAACACCAAGGTCAAGGGAATAAGCATACGTGCCAATTGATGTCTACTAACGCCACTGCCATTTAGCACAGCCATTTCATGGTCGACATATAAACGACCAAACACCAGCATGAGACCAATGAAGAAACCCAAGGGAAAAATCAGCGTTAAAAACTCAGGCAAACGATAACCGATGATGCTGAATAAAATGCCTGCATCTAAACGACCTTGAGCAGCTACGCCGAAATACTTGATTAATCGGCCACCCATCATGATTAAGGTCAACAAGCCAATCACAACCAATGAATTAGACACCACTTGCTTGACTAAATAACGCCGAATAATCAAATTGATTCTTCCAATTTCAAAAAGAGTAAAAACTACCGTTAGTTTACCCGAATGTTAAAAATATAAAACCTATTCCCCTGCTTCTGCATTGAAACTCGAACCATAAAAATGTTTCAATGGCTGAATGACTTAAAACCCTCAAAGGCGTGAAGACCCCCTATGAAACTCAGCTTGAATACCGCTCTACCCGCTCCCGCTAACAATCAGGCTTTATTCATTTTAGCCGACAATACTCAGCTTGCTCAGATCGCATCAACATATCAAATCAATGACTTAGAGCAAATTGCACAAGCTACGCAATTTAAAGCTGGATTCAACGAAACTTTACCACTCTTGGCAAAGATTCCTGAATTTGCCCATGCCACTCTGATTGGACTCGACAAAGTTGAAGATTTGCAACCTGCAAAATTAGCAAAAATTGCACAAACTATTATCAAATCTTCACAAAAAAAATATCAGCAGATTCAAGTTGATCTGAATGCTTTGCCTGAAGCCTTGCATTATTTATTTGCCTTAAGCCTGACCCAAGCGGCTTATGGTTATGATGAGTTTAAATCGAAAAAGAACGAATTTTTACTCAATGAAATCGGACTCATTGCTGCGCAAAGTCCTTTAAATAATTCACAATTAAGCCTGATTCAAGCCATTCAATCGGGTCAGGATTATGCACGTGACTTAGGCAACCGTCCGGGCAATATCTGTTTCCCTGAATATTTAGCCGATCAAGCTTTGGCTTTGGCACAACAATACCCAGAACAACTCAAAGTCACCATCATTAATGAACAGGAAATGGCAGATCTGGGCATGTTTGCCTTTTTAGCGGTCAGCCGTGGTTCAGACCGCCCAGGTCGTATTATTACTCTCGAATATAAAGGTCAGCCAGATCAAGCACCTATCGTTTTGGTTGGCAAAGGCATCACTTTCGACACAGGTGGCATTTCACTGAAACCAGGTCTAGGCATGGACGAAATGAAATTCGATATGTGTGGTGCCGCCTCTGTACTTGGCACCTTACGTGCTTTATGTGAAGCTAAGTTACCAATTCATGTGGTAGGTGCAATTGCCGCCGCAGAAAATATGCCTTCTGGTCATGCAACCCGCCCAGGGGATATTGTCACCAGTATGAGTGGTCAAACGGTTGAAATTTTGAATACCGATGCTGAAGGCCGTTTGGTGCTCTGTGATACCCTGACCTACATCAAACGTTTTAACCCTGAATTGGTGATTGATATTGCGACCTTAACAGGTGCATGTGTGGTGGCTTTAGGTTCTGTCTTAACAGGCATGTTTACCCCAGACGATGAACTCGCTGCTGAATTAAATGCCGCAGGTCAGACCAGCTTTGACCGTGTATGGCGTATGCCTGTGATTGATGATTATCAAGAGCAGCTTGATTCACCTTTTGCTGACATTGGTAACATTGGTGGTCCAAAAGCAGGTGCAGTAACCGCTGCATGCTTCTTGCAACGCTTTACCCGTGAATACCGTTGGGCACATTTAGATATTGCAGGCACTGCATGGCTTTCAGGCAGCAGCAAAGGTGCAACAGGCCGTCCAGTACCGTTGTTAATGCAATTCTTAGCCAACCGTGTTAATACGAATGGCTAAAGTTAGCTTTTATCTGTTTGAAAAAAGTCCAGAACGGCAAGTCGAAAGTACTTGCCGTTTGTGTCGTAAAATTCTGCGTCAACCCAAACGGATTTGGCTCTATTGCCCCGATGCTGCATTACAGCAGCAATTGGATGAACGCTTATGGAGTTTCGATGCAGCCAGCTTTATTGGACATGGTATTGACCAAGAACATGCAAATGTCTGCATCTCGGCACGCTTACCCACAGAAAATGATTGGATTGTGTTTAATTTTAACAATCAGGCACTTGATCAATTTCATGAATTTAGCCAAATTATAGAAATTATTGAAAATAATGATTCTGCTAAACAGCTCGGTCGTGAAAAATTTAAACAATATCGACGTTTAGGCATTGAACCTCAAACTTTCAAGCTTTAACTGTTCAACCTTAGGGAGAAATATGGTGGCATTAAATGTCGGTCCAGATTTTAAACAGCGCTGGCTAGAAGCGCCTGAAGCTGTACGTCAGACATTTATGGATGATCTGAATCATATTTGTGATTTATTACAACCCGAGACACAGACTCAACTCTGGCTTGCAGCAGATCAGAAAGCTCAAGCACGAGCACAGCAGGTTATAGAACAAGCTTATGCAGATTTAAAAGCACGTCTGATAGAAGAAGCACGAATTCGTCGTCAATTGGCTTTAGAACAATCCTTAGCCAATAAGCGGGCTGCAACTGAACAATATGCCCAACAATTATTTGAGGATGAAAAACGTCAATATGCTGAACAAACACATACTTTAGACAGCTTGCGCCAGCATATTGAACAAGAAACGCTACGCTATACCGAACGCTATCATGTCAATGATAGTCACCAAAATCTGAACTTTGCCCCAGGCATGGTGCATGTTTCAGATCAACAAATTTTGTCTGAATTAGAAACTGTGCGCTTACGCTTAGAACTCGAGGCCGAAGCTCACATTGAACAAGCTGTGAGTAAATTCCGTAATAAATTACGTTCCGCAGCGCAAGAAGAAATTGAATACATATTACATAATTCTAATTTTTCTGATGTAAAACCAACCGTTTAATTTTTCTACTTCAATTTGATGGGTGTCATGAAAATGACACATAAATGTCACAATATAGTCATCACTTTAAAATAAACACTTTAAAGTGTTGACGCCAAAAATTGACATATCAATAAATTAGGAAGAAAAAATGGACCTACTGAACCACGTTTCTCACCGCATTGCTGCTCTCGATTCAGGCGAACAATGGATTGTGTCTGCTCAAAAACTACTGATCAGCCGCACCGATTTTCAATCACTTTCGATCTTTCTTTCCCGCGAGTCAGAAAAAGGCCATTTCAGTATTTCCCCACAAGGACTCAACGCAAGCTACCATGCTGAACCCGTTGTGACGATTATTAAACATTAATTATTGACCATGAATCTTTAAATATTCGCTCTGCAAAGTTGAGTGACTTGTTGAGCAAGTCACTCGATAAACTCAAGGGTTGCGAAAAAGATATTGCCCGCGCCATAACCAATACTGAGTAGAACACCAATCCAGATTACACTTCCGATGGTGTTGTACCACATAAAACTAGAAAACTTCATCTCTCCTGCACCCGCCGCAAAAGGGGCAAATGAGCGCACAAAAGGGATAAAACGCGCCAGAATAATGGTTTTACCGCCATGTTTAACAAAGTAATGGTTGGTTTTACTCAGATATTCGGGCTTCATCCAACGTGAATGACGATGTAAATACTTAAAGCCTAATTTTTTACCCGTATAATAATTTACGGTATAACCTAATATCGCGGCAATTATGAGTAATATTCCCATGCTATGCAGCTGAATAATCGCAGAGGATGAGCATAAAGCACCTACGGCGATCAATAAACTGTCGCCAGGCAGAAAAAACATAAAGACAAAGCCCGTTTCTGCAAAAATAATCAGAAACAAAATGGCATAAATCCATGTTCCATACTGCGACAGCAAAAGAGGCAGCATTTGTTCTAGATTTAGAAAAAAATCAAGCATTACATAAATCTAGGCTAATCAATTTAAGTATCACGTGCTTTGTTTCACTCGAATAAAAAGAAAACAGCCCTTTATTTTAGGCTGTTTTTGCATCTGATATGTATTTTTATTTTAAAAAGCCATTTGCCGCCAAGAAATCCATACTGATTTTAGACTGTGCTTGAGTCTCTGCTGCTTTATCACCTAGCAATAAACGTTCGATATAACGTGCTAAAACATCGACTTCCAAATTCACTTTCGAACCCGCTTTCCACGTGCCAATATTGGTACGTTCTGCCGTATGTGGAATTAAGTTCAGGCTAATAATATTACCGCGCAAATGGTTAATCGTTAAACTGATACCATCTACTGTCACCGACCCTTTCTCGGCCAAATATTTGGCAATTTCTACAGGTGCCGTCACTTCAAAATAAAGTGAACGCGCATCCTCACGGACCAAGGTAATCTCACCGACAGCATCAACATGACCACTGACAATATGTCCACCAAACCGTGTGGTCGGCAACATGGCTTTTTCTACATTGACAGGTTGTCCTACTTTCCATTGCCCTAACGTCGTTCGATTCAAACTTTCACGTGACACATCTGCGGCGTACCAATTGTCGCCCCATTCAATTACTGTTAAGCAAATCCCATTGGTTGCAATTGAGTCACCTAAGTGAACATCTGACATGTCCAAATCTGTTTGAATACGTAAACGTACATCACCACCCACACTTTGCAAGCTTTCGACTCGACCAAGGCTTTCAATAATTCCTGTAAACATAATCTTTCTCTTTTTTGAATTTGGACTTACCACAATGCCAATTGGGTACTCACACCTGAGGTATCGACGCCACCCAATTCTGCGAAATGATACAGTTGACCGAGTAACTGACGTAATGGCGGACCTGGCTTCGCATGAGTATCGGTAATCACAATAAATTCCAATACACGTGCACGTTCCGACTGGCGTTGCTTACTCACGCGATAACGCGGAACATCTTGGGTTAACAACGTGACACGTCCACGCTCAAGATTGGCTTTAAGTAAATCGGCCGCTTCAATATTACCATCGGTTGAATAACTGGTCAGAATATAACGTGCATTGATGGTCGACAATAACTTTTCATAGGCTTCCTTAGCATACTTAGAAGAATTGTACGGACTCGGGCGCTCTTTACGCCATGCGCGGTCAATTCCACTCTTAAAACCTTTGGTGTCTGGACTAGGCAAATCTACTTGATCCCATAAGGTCAAGGCATTTAATACATGATAGTTACTGCTATAAGCATGTTGGTTATAAGGTGGATCTAAATACGCTACATCCACTTCAAAACCACTCATCTGATTGGCCAAATGCTGTGCATCGACACACCACATTTCTGCGGCAGGCCGTTTTGGATCGCCTATTTCACAAAAACGGCTTGGGGTCAGCCAAAGCAAGGATTCAATACGCTCCAGGGCTGTTTGGGTTTTACCACCCCAACCATGATGAAAACTTTTAAAGACACCACTGGTATTGCTGACAAAACTGGCTGAATACAATAATGGCGCCAATAAAGCACTCATTTCCACATCATCAATCGCACCTTGCGCTTGCCAAGTGGCAATTTGCTGACGAATTGCATCTATCCGCATGCCATTGCGACGTTTAAAGAACAATCGGTCACGGGCAGGGTCGTAAATTTCATCGTTACGTGGGCATAGGTTATGTGTCACCCAACCCTTGACTTCTGGCAGGCGGTTTAAATAGTCAATTGCCTTTTGATAGCCACCCAATTCTTTAAATGCAGGTGCATCCACACAGGCCAAAATGGCATGGTTCAAGGCATGACTATAAGGTTCCCAGTCATTGGCAATCACACGATAACCATTTTGACGGGCCAAACGGGAGACCACACCACTACCCGCAAAAAAGTCAGCAAAAATAGGCGAACGACCTTTGGCATTCAAGGTTCCCGTCTGTTCAAGTGCCTCTAAAATCAGATGTAATAAACGACGCTTGTTTCCTAAGTAAGGAACCAATTGATGGAATAAGTATTCGTCTGTGGTCCGTGCCGCGTGACGTCGTTTATGATAAACCGTAGACTCTTGATTCATATAGACTCTTGAAGGGGAGTTAGTCTTAAGCGCACATCATTTCCAACTTGGGAAACATCGATGAGCTTAAATCGAAGTTGCTCTGCCAAATGCTCAAACTCTGCATTAAACATCGCGCGTGCGGATTGACCTAATAAGGTGGGTGCAACATAACTGATCAGCTCATCCACCAAACCCTGCTGTAGGAAAGCACTGGATAAAGTCGCACCTGCTTCTACCAACACATCGTAAATTTGAAAATCTTTTAAGGTTCTTAATAAACTTTCTAAAGATTGAATTTCTAACTGTATCACACCCAACTGCGCCAGTTCAGGACGGAAGGGTCCCATGACCATGACCGTATCGGGTTGTTGTAAAATTTGGGCATCTAAAGGTAGTCGGCCTTGTCGATCTAAAATAACGCGTTTGGGCTGAACCACGGTATTGATATCTTCAACATCTGGCAGTTGACGCACATTTAATAAACAGTCATCTGCTAAAACCGTATCAATGCCTGTAATCACTGCGCCTGAAATGGCACGCCAATGCTGAACATCCAATCGAGCCTCTGCGCCAGTAATCCATTTCGATTCCCCTGATGCCATTGCAGTTCGACCATCTAAACTGGAAGCAACTTTCAAGCGCACATAAGGCAAACCTATTGCCATCGCCTTAAGAAAGCCACGGTTCAATGTCGCAGCTTCAGCCTCACACACCCCAGTCCTGACTTGAATACCGGCTTCCTGAAGAATATGAATACCTTTACCTGCCACTAAAGGATTAGGGTCGGAACAAGCAACGACAACTTGGGCTATTCCCGCTTCAACCAAGCCTTTGGCACAAGGCGGAGTCCGACCATAATGTGCACAAGGTTCTAAAGTAACATAAGCCGTTGCACCATGTGTTAAATCACCTGCTTGCCGCATGGCAAATACTTCTGCGTGAGGTTGTCCCGCACGTGGATGAAACCCCTCACCCACTAACTGTCCATCTTTGACAATCACACAACCCACATTTGGATTTGGCTTAGTGGAATACTGCCCCTGTTGTGCCAAACGGATAGCACGTTGCATCCACATTTGGTCTTGGTTTAACTCAGACATGGGCATACTCATTCATGTTCACGTTGCTGCATCTGTTCAATTTGACGACGAAAAGCTTCTACATCCTGAAAGTCCTGATAGACCGAAGCAAAACGCACATAAGCGACATGATCCAAAGCAAATAAAGCTTGCATGACAATTTCACCGATGGTGCGTGACTTCACATCACGTTCTCCTAAACGACGAATATGCAGTTGAATATCGCTCAACACAGCTTCAATTTGTTCTTGTGTGACGGGACGCTTTTGTAAAGCATGCATTAACGAACGACGTAGCTTTGCTTCGTCAAAAGGCTCATTTTTACCGTCTGATTTAATCACACGTGGCATGACTACTTCAAAACTTTCAAATGTGGTAAAACGCTCACCGCAACTAATACATTCACGGCGACGTCTAATTTGACAGCCTTCAGCGGCTAAGCGCGAGTCAATAACTTTACTGTCTGCGGCGTTGCAAAAAGGACAATGCATGGCGGTTGAATTAAACATAACATTCTTGAATTCTGAGTGTAGCAAAAATTCTGGTTTTTGTAGAGCATTACGCTAGATATGGAAAAAAAACAGCCCTTTCGGGCTGTTTTACACAATATATTGATTATATCGTAAGAAAATTATTCAATGCGTTCGCCATGTTGACTTAAGTCAAGACCCATACGTTCATCATCAGCTTCAACACGGATACCAATCACAACATCAATTACTTTTAGGATTATGAAAGTTAACACTGCAGAGTAAGCAATAGTCGCAAGTACACCTTCAATTTGAACCCACAATTGGCTCATCATATTTGCAGGTGCTTTATCTCCCATGATGAATTCACTGGCAAAGACTGCTGTGAGAATCGCGCCAACAATACCGCCAACACCGTGTAAGCCGAAAGCATCTAATGAGTCATCTGCTTTAAGGGCACGTTTCAGACCTGTAATCCCCCAGAAGCAGACCACACCACCAATTAGACCCATCGCCAAGGCACCACCAACGGTCACGAAACCAGCCGCAGGAGTAATCACAACCAGACCAGCTACCGCACCAGATGCGCCACCCAGTACAGATGCTTTACCGCGTACCACTTTTTCAGTAATTAACCATGCAATTGCCGCTGCTGCCGCTGCAACTTGTGTGGTGACCAGTGCATAACCTGCGGAACCATTTGCACCCAATGCTGAACCGCCGTTAAAACCAAACCAGCCAACCCAAACAAGGCTTGCACCAATCACCGTTAACGTCAGGTTATGCGGTGCCATAGATTCACGACCTAGCCCCATACGTTTACCTAACATATATGCTGCAACTAGACCCGCAACACCTGAGTTAATATGTACGACTGTACCACCCGCAAAATCAAGTGCACCATCGTTAAATAACCAGCCACCACCCCAGACCCAGTGGGTAATTGGTGCATACACCACAACCACCCAGATCGCGATAAATGCGACAAAGGCTCCAAATTTCATTCGTTCTGCAATTGAACCACTGATAATAGCAACTGTAATAATCGCAAAAGTCATTTGGAAAATAACAAACAGAATTTCAGGAATTGTGCCTGTTAATGCGGTTGTGGTAATCCCTGACAACATGATCTTGTCAAACCCACCAATAAAGGCATTTCCTTCAGTAAATGCAAGTGTATAACCTACAATTACCCAAGCAAGGCTCACTACTGCTGCTGCAACAAAACTATGTGCCATGGTGCTTAATACGTTTTTCTTACGAACCATCCCGCCGTAGAAAAGCGCCAAGCCAGGAATGGTCATTAACAAGACCAATGCTGTGGAAACTAGAATCCAAGCTGTATCACCCGTATCGAGGGTTGGTTCTTCAGCCACAGGAGCTGCAGCTTCTTCAACTGGAGCAGGTGTCGCAACTGCTTGTACATCTGGCGATGCCGCTGCAGTCGTTTCAACTGTTGTTGTGACTTCTTCTGATGGAGCAGATGCGGTTACGTCTTCAGCCCAAGCAACAGAACCACCTAAAAGTGCGCCTGATAGACTCAGCGCGAGTAGCATTTTTTTCATTCGTGTCCCCCAACCTAATTTTGCGAGTTACTCGATACTCTGCAAACTTTATGCCAAATTAAACAGCATCTGGACCTGTTTCACCTGTACGAATACGGATTACTTGCTCTAAGTTAGTTACAAAGATTTTTCCGTCACCAATTTTTCCAGTGCTCGCAACACGAGTGACCGATTCAATCACTGCATCAACCATTTCATCGCTAATCGCGATTTCAATTTTAACTTTTGGAAGAAAATCAACGACATACTCTGCACCACGATACAGCTCAGTATGACCTTTTTGACGGCCAAAACCTTTGACCTCTGTCACAGTGATCCCTTGGACACCAATTTCTGACAATGCTTCACGCACATCATCTAATTTAAAGGGTTTTACAATTGCAGTTACTAGCTTCATGTTTGTTTTTCCTTCGGCTTTTTTCACCAGTAAGGTTTTATGTTCAATTTTCGTGCCAAGATTTCTAAGGTTGAGGGAAATAAAAACCTGATACACAACTCTATTTATACCTTATTTTTATCTTTTAATCGAAGCTTAGGTCTTTAATATTCGAGATTTTTAGCCAAAAGTCGGCTATTTTCGCCAGATCATGTTCAGGATTATTGAGATAGCACTATAGTCTCTGTCGAAGCAGTGCTACACTGCTCCCGCTCTTCTTCAGCAATGTGGATACAACAATGATTGAAACTTTATTACAAGCCATTCTAGAACAAATAGAACAACCAAAAACCGATTTGGAACATAATTTAAGAGCCCTATTAAATGAGGCCGTGACGAAAATGGATTTGGTTTCTCGTGACGAAATTGAACGTCAGAAAACTGCGCTTAACAATGCCAATCAACGCTTAACCGAATTACTCCTGCAAGTCGAAGCTCTTGAACAAAAAATTCAGAACAAAAAATAAGCACATTATTAGTGCAATAGAAAACCAATAACGATCAAAAATAATGCACCAAAATGGAACAATAACATGTCTTTTGCCAAAATAAATACGCGAGGGCTATTGGGTCTGCACGCCCCACTGATTGAAGTCGAAGTTCATTTAAGTCAAGGATTACCATCACTTACTATTGTAGGATTAGCAGAAGCTGCTGTTCGGGAAAGTAAAGATCGGGTTCGTTCAGCCATTATTAATAGTGGCTTTCAATTCCCAAGTAAGCGACTCACGATTAATCTCGCACCCGCAGATTTGCCCAAAGATGGTTCACGCCTAGATTTACCGATAGCGTTGGGTATTTTAATTGCATCTGGGCAACTCCCAGAACAAAATATCGATCATCTTGAATTTATTGGAGAATTGGCACTAGATGGTCAATTACGTCCAACCACTGGGACTTTAAGTATTGCCATCGCATGTCAGCAAGCTCAGCACCAATTGGTTTTTGCCCGAACAAAATGCATTTGAAGCAGCACAACTACCCCATTTTGATGTGTATGCAGCAAAAAATCTCAAAGAAGTTTGTGAACACTTAAGCCAACACAAACCGTTATCTCCAGTGCAAAAGCCTGTCGACTCGCCTTTACATCGCTATAAATTTGATCTGGCTGATGTGAAAGGACAACTTCGTCCACGGCGTGCTTTAGAAATTGCAGCAGCAGGTGGTCACTCCTTACTGTTTCGCGGCCCCCCTGGCACAGGCAAAACCTTATTGGCATCGCGTCTACCTAGTATTCTGCCACCGCTCAGTTCTAGTGAGAATTTAGAAGTAGCCAGTATTTATTCTGTTGCCAATACGCAGCATCATTTTGGACACCGCCCCTTTCGCGCGCCACATCATACCGCTTCAGCCATTGCCTTGGTGGGTGGAGGTTCACATCCTAAACCAGGCGAAATTACTTTAGCCCATTTAGGCGTTCTATTTTTAGATGAACTTCCTGAGTTTGATCGTAAAGTCTTGGAAGTACTTAGACAGCCTTTAGAATCTAAAGAAATTGTGATTTCTCGGGCATCCCGTCAAATGACTTATCCTGCCAATTTTCAGTTAATCGCTGCAATGAATCCTTGTCCATGTGGCTATGCATTTAATCAGGATCAGCGTTGTCAATGTTCCACAGAGGCCATCAAACGTTATCAAAATCGAATTTCTGGTCCCCTATTAGATCGGATAGATTTGCATATTGATGTACCACCGCTTACGGTACATGAATTACAAGAACATGCACCTGCTGAAAACTCTGATCAAGTGCGTCATCGTGTGACTCAAGCCTATGAGCAACAAATTCAACGACAAAATTGTTTAAATCATGCTTTGAATCCACAACAACTGGAACAATTTGCAGGATTGAATGAACAAACCAAAAAAATGCTTGAATTGGCTCAACAACGTTTAAATTTATCTGCACGGGCCTATCATCGGGTATTAAGAGTTGCCAGAACCATTGCTGACCTAGCAAATTCTGTTGAAATTCAAACTGGACATTTAAGTGAAGCTCTATCGTATCGGCAGCAAAGCCTTTAATAGGGTTAAATTCCAAATAAAAAACCTCTAGTCCTAAGAACTAGAGGTTTTTTAACACCCTTAAATTTAGAATGTTTTGGTTAAGGTAAACACTGCGCCTGTTTCTACACCACGAGCTGTTGCATCATCCATAGCATCTGTATCTATATTTGTACCTACTGCTGCTAATTCAGCAGTTGCCCCAGAAATTGATTTAAATGCATAGTTAACACCGACTTTCCAATCTACATAGTTATCGTCGCCGCCGAATGAATATTTATCTTCATCATCCACAACGGTATAGCCCACACTTGCTACACCACCAAAACCTGTTGAACCAAATGGAACAGAATAACCTGCATTCACATTCCAGCTATTTGTATCAGCACCTGCATAGTCATTGGTAAAGTTCACATTGGTCAGAATGCTATCTCCTTCAGCCAACACACTTGCGAAAGTCAATTTGCCATAAAATTCAACCCAACTTAAGTCAGATGCGCTTGGATAGTTGTAATACAGGACACCCACATCCAATAAAGGTTTGCTGGCAAAGCTATCCAAGGTGGTTGCAAAACCAAGCGATGGATCTAGCTCTAGATTTGGCGTCCCTGAACCAAAGTTTATATTCGAACCCCAAAGCCCAAAATACACGCCTGAATCATGTGCAAGTGTGAAACCTGCTTGTACTGCTGGATCATTTTGAGTTTGAGACAGTCCACGAAAACGGTAGTCTGTTGTTACTGCTGCATTGCCGCTAAAAGAAAGACCAAATGGTGATGCTGCTTGATCATCCGCAAAGGTAAATGTTGAAGCCGCTGCAACAACCGCCATAGATAATACTTTTAATGTGAATTTCATTCTGAGGTTCCCCCACATCGAATTACGACGTTTTGCTGTAATTAATAAACTCAGAAATGTATTAGCAAGCGCTATGCCAACTTTAAAAAATATTTGTACATTGCTGTTCGCTGTCAAATATTGAGAAACTTCAGGCTGAACTATCAATTTCCATAGTGATAGCGTTTTATAAACCATACGCTGTGTCTAAAAAGTTCTGAACTTGATCGGCCATACCATAAAATGACTCAACATATCTGTAACGTAAAAAGACCGTAAATTTCATATAAAACAATAAATAATAAATACTTAAAAAAATTATTCTTTTGCTTGTTATCAAAACTTCTTAATAAGGCTGATCAATATTTCTCATCGGGACAGCTCAAATGATCAGCATCACCCCCTATCGAAAAAGCGTTGGATACATCACTCAGACCATTCATAGTTCTTATATTGTTCCGTTGAAAACGGCATAACTCGCTAAATAAACAGTATAAAATTTATTTTAAGCTTACCAATCAATAAAGTCGTGTAAGCCCCGTATGACATTTATATTGTTCTCAATATCATTAAATTCACATTTATCATGGTATTTGTAGCAAAAAAAGAGACTGGGGTGATGAGGTACATTTCTGTTTGGCTTTTACAATGAAGAACACATTGGATTGGCAAAATTTAAATCAACAGCGCTAACTGAGCATGAAAATGCTTTATTTTTGTTCACAAGTTAATTTTCACACCCTAAATTGTACAAAATACATGCACTATAACTGACCATGTCCGAATTTAGAATTTAATGCGAATCACAATATAATCCAACATTCCATGCTACGCATTCAGCGCAAATTGCTCTGCACCTAAATGAAACATTTCTCATTTTCATTTAGAAATTGAATTGATTCATAAAAGCAAGACACAATCTGAATATAAAACGATCAATTAAGTCGATAATGAAGAAAAAATAAACAAAAGAATATGTGATTTTTCTGTGTTTGATCGAAACAAAAACAGTGGAAATTTTCCATTTAATAAAATATATTTTTATTATGAATTAAAGGCTTAAACATAAATAATGTTTATCACTAGCAAAACAACAAGAAAGCAATTTCGTCAAGTAGCTCGTAACAAGAATGAAATAAAATTAATAAAAATCTATCTTTTTTATAGATTAATTATACAATTTATTAAAATTTCGAGTTATGCCAAAAAACGAAATTCTGAATCTATCTTTTTTTGAGGTTGTTTCTTATGCCAAAGGCGCAAAAACTTACATTAGCAGTATTAATTCAGGCTGCCCTTATTACTACAGCTTATGCAAGCGAACAAAGTGAAGCAAAAGGATTTGTAGAAGATGCTGAAGGATCAGTGTTGTTCCGCACTGGTTATTTATCTCGTGACAAAAAACATGGTACAGCAGATACGAGTTCAGCTGCTCAAACTGCAATGGTTAAAATTGAATCTGGTTATACCAAAGGCCTTGTTGGTTTTGGTGTAGGTGTAATTGGTGATGGTTCATTCAAACTTGGCGAAAATAACCACGCTGGCAATGGGATGATTCCATTACACAATGATGGTGCAAAAGATGCAAATGGTCATGTTGATGCTTATGACCACTGGGCTCGTGGTGGCGGTATCGTAAAAGCACGTATCTCTAATACTGAAGTTCGTTATGGTACTCAAGTACTCGACTTGCCAGTACTTGCAAGTAATACTGCGCGTCTAGTTCCTGAATATTTTGAAGGTGTTTTAGCGACTAGCCGTGAAATTAAAGGTTTAGAGCTTACTGCTGGTAAATTCACTAAAAACCAATATTCAGACCAAGTAACCACTGATGGCAATGAATTAGATCGCGCAGTGGTTTGGGGTGCAAAATATAAATTTAATGATCAATTAAATGCATCTTACTATGGTACTGACATTAAAGACCGTTTAGAGCGTCATTATATCAATACCAATTACAAGCAAGCGTTGGCAAACAATAGCTCATTAACTTATGACTTCAGTGGTTACCACACTGAATGGGATAAGGGCGCGAATAAATATTTGTATTCTCAAATTGGTTCAGCAAACGATTCTTTTGACAACACCATTTTTGCATTTTCTACGACCTACAACACTGGTCCACACAATGTAATGGTTGCGTACCAACAAAACAGTGGTAATACTGGTTATGACTATGGCTTAGGTAAAGGTGTTGGTGATGGCCATCAAACAGTTTACTTACCAAACTCTTACCTTTCTGACTTCATTGGTAATGATGAAAAATCACTTCAACTTCAATATAGCCTAGATTTTGCGAATTATGGTGTACCTGGTTTAACGTGGACTACTGCATTTGTTTATGGTTGGGACATTAAAGCAACTGACAATAAAGGCACTATGATCAGTGATAATGAACAAGAACGTGAATTCTTTAACCAAGTCAAATATACAGTTCAATCTGGTTTCGCGAAAGATGCAAGCTTACGTTTACGTCACTCATACTACCGCGCAAGCGATGCTTACCAATCTGCATACATCGGTGACACCAACGAATGGCGTATCTGGTTAGATATCCCTGTAAAATTCTTCTAATTTGAAGACGTTTTCAGAGATCTAAAAAAAACCTGCACAATGTGCAGGTTTTTTTATGGATTCAGAAAAATTAATTTATCCAAATCCTTATTTTATTGAGAAATTATTTTGCAGCTTCAATTGCTTTAAGCACTTCTTGCTTAGCAACTTCAGCACCTTCCCAACCTGTTAACTTCACCCATTTGCCTGGCTCTAAATCTTTGTAGTGAGCAAAGAAATGCTCCACTTGCTGAATTAAAAGCGGAGGAAGATCAGTATATTCCTGAACATCTTTATAGATTGGCGTTAATTTTTCGTGTGGAACCGCGATAAGTTTCGCATCGATACCACCGTCATCTTCCATGTTCAATTTGCCCACAGGACGGCAACGAATGACTGAACCTGGCTCAACTGGATGCGGTGTTACAACAAGCACGTCAAGCGGGTCACCATCTTCAGACAAAGTATTTGGTACATAACCGTAGTTCGCTGGGTAGAACATTGCTGTACCCATGAAACGGTCTACAAATAAAGCGTCAGAATCTTTATCAATTTCATATTTGATTGGCGCTGCATTTGCAGGAATTTCAATGATGACATAAATGTCATTTGGTGCATCTTTACCCGCAGGGATATTGCTGTAACTCATAGCATCACTCTTTAACGATTTAAATTATATTGAGACCGAAATTAAAGTCTTCGGTTTAATCACGGAGCGATTATACATCTGCCCCGCAAAAATAGGGAATATGCACGTTCATTAGCTGAGTTTGATCACCAAAATCAGCAGTGAAATTGGACACAATAAAGATAGACACCAGACAATTGAACGCAATGTCGCCCAATTGGCCAAATAACACACCCCATAGATCACACGTAAGACCAAATAAGCAATACCAAAAGTCATAATCACAGATTGTGACACAACCATATATTCCGCCATTAAAACAGCAGCAATAAATAAAGGTAATCCTTCAAAACTATTTTGTTGTGCGGCATTGGCACGTGCAGCAATACCTGTTGAATTGTTCAAAAACTCACGCGGATATTGATTGTCTTTGGCCTGAAAACCACTCGTAAGTCTGGCAATAAAACTAAAAACATAAGGTAATAAACATGCAAATAAGATGAGATAGACAATACCGCTAATACTGTGCATCAATTGAGTTCTCGTAAGAGTATTAATTAGCCTTATCATAGCATGGCAATTCTAGAATATTTTTTGTTAAATATAGTGTTTTGATTACCAAGCCATTCGGGAATATCTATGTCATTTAATGCGGAGCAACACAAACTGTTCGATGAACTGGAAAAACAACGCCAACATCAACGGCAGATGGATCGTGTACTCGCTATTGTGTTCCCTATTGTTGCTTTTTTACTCACAGTCATTTGCGCCAATATGAACATTTGGTCTACTGTCTGTACCTTTATTTTGCTCTGGGTTGCATTTTGGGCTGTAGGCATTCGTCGCCTGCCCCTCTGGCATTGGGTGCTGATTACCCTGATTTACTGCTTGGTGGATAATTTCTTGAGCTACGGCACTTTTAATCGTTCTGGCTTTAGCCGTCAGTTCGGCACCATCTTTATTTTTATTGGTATTGCAGGTGTAGGCCGCCCTTATTTTGACCGCTGGCTGATGAAGAAAAAATAAGCCATAGCAAAAAAAAGCGCCCTGAGGCGCTTTTTTATACAAAATTCTATGCAGTCTTACGTAAATCTTTACGTAAAATTTTACCTACATTTGATTTTGGTAATTCTTCCATAAACTCTACATAACGTGGGCGTTTATAGCCTGTTAAGTTCTCTTTTGCAAATTCAAGAACTTCTTCAGTGGTTAAAGAGGCATCTTTTTTCACAACAAACAATTTTGGTACTTCGCCTGATTTTTCATCAGGTACACCAATTGCAGCAACTTCAAGCACTTTTGGATGCTTGGCAATCACTTCTTCAATTTCAGAAGGATAAACGTTGAAGCCAGACACTAAAATCATATCTTTCTTACGGTCAACAATTTTGGTGTAGCCGCGATCATCCATTACACCGATGTCACCTGTACGGAAGAAACCATTCACCATCACTTTGGCAGTTTCATCTGGACGATTCCAGTAACCTTTCATCACCTGAGGACCACGAATACAGATTTCACCTTGCTCGCCCAATGCAACTGGATTGCCATCATCATCTAAAATTGCAATGTCAGTTAATGGTAATGGAATACCAATCGTGCCACTGAATTCATCCGAAGCAGGTGGGTTTGCTGTTGCTACAGGTGAAGTTTCAGATAAGCCATAACCTTCAATAATGTTCGTACCTGTGACTTTCTTCCACGCTTCTGCAGTCGATGGAAGTACGGCCATACCACCGCCCATAGCCATTTTAAGTTTGCTGTGGTCGAGCTGTTTAAACTCTTCATTATTGACCAAAGCATTAAATAAGGTATTTACTGCTGGGAAGAATGTTGGTTGATATTTGCGTAATTCTTTCATCACCGCAGGTAAATCACGCGGGTTCGGAATTAAAACATTGGCTTGACCTTTATACATACCGTACATAGCACAAACCATAAACGCGAAAATATGATACAGCGGCAAAGCACAGAAAATACGGTCATCTGGCTGACCATCTTGAGCACCAAATTTACTTTGGAAAATACCATCACACTGTAATAAGTTAGCCACAAGGTTACGATGGGTTAACTCAGCACCTTTAGAAACACCCGTAGTACCACCAGTGTACTGTAAAACAGCCGTATCACTGAGGGTTAGATTTGGACGTTTATAGTTGCTTGGGCTTACTTTTGACATAGCCGCGTTAAAACGGATATGACCTGGAATATTCCACGCAGGAATTTGCTTACGTACTGAACGCAACACAAAATTCACTAGAGTCCCTTTTAAAGTACCCAACATGTCACCGACAGAGGCAACCACGACATGTTTTACTGGCGTTTTACCAATAATGCTCTGATAAACCGAAGCAAAGTTTTCAATAATGACTAAAACTTCAGAACCTGAATCATTTAATTGATGTTCAAGCTCACGCGCAGTGTATAGCGGATTAACGTTCACAAGCACCAGACCTGCACGCAATACACCAAGAGCAACCACTGGATATTGGAGAACGTTTGGCATCATGACTGCTACACGAGAACCTTTCGCCAAACCTAAACTTTGTAGATAAACAGCAAATTTACGACTCGCTTCGTCAAGTTCACTGAATGTAAGCGCTTTATTCATAAAGATAAAAGCATCACGTGAACCAAATTTTTGGAAATTACGCTCAAATACATCAACCAAAGAGGTGTTCTCTGGCGGTAATTCTACAGTTTCAGGAATTCCTGTCTTGCGGTATTCAGCGAACCAAATCTTTTCCATAATCCCAATCTCTCCAATCTATAGTCCTTAAAATATGCAGCTTTTTTTTCGGGTTTGTGTGTGTTTATTTAGCTTGTTGATGCACATTCCCGTATCCATTTTCACGAACACAGCCACATATATAACTTATTTCGACAAATACATGCTAGTTTTATCTCTGAACCAACAGTCTATTTGCTTTTTGATATCCACGTGGTAACAGTTGCCCTTTTGTCGCACGCTTGCCCATGTATTTTTGTAAATCATCGCCTTTTATTTTAAGTTGTTGCTGGCCTGCAACCACTTGAATTATTTCATCTAAATTTAAGGTTGTCATAGATATAATTTGATCTTTATCTTCAAGTTGTATCAATTTATTACCTTTACCTTTATTCAGGATTGGTAATTCTGACAAATCGATAATGAGTAACCGTCCAGCCGTACTTAATAATGCCAAATGGGTCGCGCCCTTTAAAGGATATAACGGTAATGGTTTGGCATCCTCTGGAATTGTCAGGAAAGCTTTACCTGCTTTGGCATTGGTATCAAGCTGTTTGGCTTGAGTCTTAAAGCCGTAGCCTTTCGTACTCATTGCTAAAATTTCTGCTTCATCTTCTTCAATCAGCACTTGAAGGAAACCTACCCCACTGACAGGCGCAAGCTTGGAACTCAAAGGTTCACCTAGACCACGGGCAGAAGGCAAACTATTAATTGCCAGCGCATAACTGCGCCCCGTCTGATCTAAAATATAAACTTTTTGATTAGACTTGCCTTGTGCGTGACTGCGGTACTGATCGCCCGCACGGAAATTCAGGTTCTCGGCATCAATATCATGCCCTTTCGCACTGCGAATCCAACCTGCTTCTGACAACACCACTGTTACAGGATCAGCAGGCATCAAATCTTGCTCGCTAATGGCTGTTGCTTCCGCACGTTGTACAATTGGCGAACGACGATCATCACCAAAACGTTTCGCATCTTCTTTTAGTTCGTTAATAATCAGTGATTTTAAAGATTCTGGATTCGCCAATTGTTCACGAATAATAGCAGCTTTGGCTTCCAGTTCTTCTTGTTCACGGCGAATTTCCATTTCTTCTAATTTCGCCAAGTGGCGTAATTTCAATTCCAAAATGGCTTCGGCTTGAATCTCATCAATGCCAAAATGTGACATCAATTCCGCTTTCGGATGCTCTTCTTCTCGGATGATGCGAATCACGGTATCGATATCTAGATATGCGATGAGCAAACCTGCCAAAATGTGCAGGCGTTTTTCAATTTTATTTAAATGATATTGCAGACGACGCGTGACTGTTTCTTTCCGAATTTCAATCCATTCCAATAAAATACGACGAATCGATTTCACTTGCGGACGACCATCTGCACCAATCATATTCATATTGACGCGATAGCTAGATTCTAAATCGGTTGTGGCAAATAAATGACTCATCACCGCTTCTGCATCAATCCGGTTCGAGCGCAGGACAATAACCAATCGAGTTGGGTTTTGATGATCCGATTCATCACGAACATCGCTAACCAATGGCAATTTTTTCGCTTGCATCTGATCAGCAATTTGTGTGATCACTTTTGATCCTGACACTTGGTAAGGCAAGTCGGTAATCACAATTTCATTTTTTTCAATGCTGTACACCGCACGCATACGGTAACTACCACGACCTGTGGTTTGAATTTTAAGTAATTCACTCGGAGGGGTAATAATTTCAGCTTTGGTCGGTAAATCAGGAGCAGGAATATATTCTGCGACTTTCTCATCGCTTAAATTTGGGTTGCGAATCAAAGCGATTGTGCCTTTGACCACTTCACGCAAGTTATGCGGTGGAATGTCAGTGGCCATACCGACCGCAATACCTGTTGTACCATTTAACAGAATATTCGGCACACGAGCAGGCAAATTGACAGGTTCTTTCATTGAACCATCAAAGTTATCTTGCCAGTCACAGGTGCCCTGTCCCAATTCTGCCAACAATACCTCACTGTACTGTGACAATTTGGCTTCGGTATAACGCATGGCAGCAAAGGACTTAGGATCATCAGGTGAACCCCAGTTGCCCTGACCTTCGATAAATGGATAACGATAGCTAAACGGTTGTGCCATCAACACCATGGCTTCATAACATGCCGAATCACCATGTGGATGGTATTTACCCAATACATCACCCACAGTACGTGCAGATTTTTTCGGTTTACCACTTGGTTTGAGTCCAAGCTCACTCATGGCGTACACAATACGGCGTTGAACAGGCTTTAAACCATCACTGATGTGAGGCAAAGCACGGTCCATAATCACGTACATGGCATAATTGAGGTAGGCGCGTTCAGTAAATTCTGCGACGGAGCGGTTTTCAGTTGCGTGATGCGCAAGGTTCGTCATAACAACCTTTCATCCTAATCAAATCGTTTTTTTATCTAAGTTCTTATGCTAAGTCTCAGACTGTGACTGCACAAGGGTGTGCCATCTACTACCACGACAATTTGTGTCTTAATGGGTCTCTGATGTCGTAAAATTATCCACTTTTAAATAAATGATCAACTTATAATTTTTTATTTTCACAGCAATGGGTTTAACACACGTTCAGCTAATAAGCCAAAATATAGAATGGCGACAATTTTGCCGCCCAAACTCTCTGCAAATTCTACATACCAATCGATTCTAATGTTTTGCCTTTGGTTTCTTCACCTAAAACCAAAATGACCAATGCTACAGCAAACAAGACTGCGGTAAACATCATAAATACATGATGAAAGCCATTGCTCTGCACCATCATTTGCGTCACTACCAACGGCGCCACGATGCCGCCCATACGCCCAATCGCAGAGGCCCAACCCGAACCAAAGGCACGAATATTGGTCGGATATTGTTCTGGGGTATAAGTATAGAGTACGCCCCATGCCCCTAAATTAAAGAACGACATCAGACAGCCCCAAAACATAATCAAAGTGACGGTATTTGCCTGTCCAAAGAAGTAAGCCGAAACAGCACATAAGCCAATAAAACCGGCCAATGTCCATTTACGTCCTAGTTTCTCGACCAGCCAAGCGGCTGCGATATAGCCTGGAAGTTGTGCCAAAATCATCACCAGTACATATTCAAATGACTGCACAATGCTATAACCTTGTTTGACTAACAGGCTGGGTAACCACGTGAAAATGCCATAATAAGAATAGACAATGCCAAACCAGATCAGCCACAGCATTAAAGTACGTTTTGCAAAAGGGTTTGACCACAGTTGTGAAAAAGATACGCTTTGCTTGGCAGCAACTGGTTTTACTTCAATCTGCTGTATGACTTCCACGCCACATTCACGCTCCAGTTTTTGCACCAAAGCATGGGCTTCTTCAATCCGCCCACGGTTAATTAAATATGGTACTGATTCAGGGACTTTCTTTAAAATCATAAATACATATAGCGCAGGCAAACCGCCAATTAAGAACGCGACATGCCAGCCATAACTCGGAATCACAAAATAAGACACCAAAGCGGCGACTAACCAACCCAGTCCCCAAAAACTTTCCAGCAATACAATAAATCGCCCACGTACCTGTGCAGGAATGTATTCACTGACCAAAGTCACCGCAACAGGGAGTTGTCCACCAAGCCCTAAGCCGACAATAAAACGAAATACCAACAACCAAGTCAGATTTGGCGCAAAGGCACACAACGCTGTGGCAATACTATAAGTGACCAGAGTCACCGCAAAAACATTGCGTCGCCCCCAACGGTCAGCTAATGCTCCTGAACAGACCGCACCTATCGCCATACCGACAAAACCAATCGACACCACCCAGCCTTTTTCTGCGGGACTCATACTCCACTCGGTTGCCATCTTGGTTAGAATGAAGGAAATCAACCCAGTATCCATGGCATCAAACATCCAGCCCAAGCCAATCACCCACAGCAAGGTATAGTGGAACTTTCCAACAGGTAAACGTTGTACACGTGAAACTAAATCCATAGTGATGACTCAAGTTAAGATGAGGAAAATAACAACATTGAAAAGAACTGCTATGCAATTTTATGTTGTTACAGAAGAAAAAATACCACGCAGTCTATTTTAATAAATTTTGTTGAGCGATGGGGAAATGAAATTTATTTTATATTTTAAGTATATGCCCAAATTTGGCTTTGGGCATTATCATTTTAAATTTTGGCAAAATTGCAATCGTTGATTAATGCGTATCGGTTGAAGAGGCAGAATCGGCATCATCATCTTTATAAATAAATTTCGGCATTTCCAGACCAAAATAAATCGCAATCAGACGTAAAGAAAATCCAAAAATCAGGGTTGAAATCACCGTCAACTCTAGAGATAGTCCAATTTCCAGACAGACCCAATAACAAATCACTGCGACAAAAGAAATACTGGCATAGAGCTCACGACGGAATACTAATGGGACATCGTTACACAAAATGTCACGCAAAATCCCACCCGAAACCCCTGTCATAATGCCTGCCACTGCGGAAACCACAAAACCATGTTCCATCGACAAGGCAATTTGGCAACCAATAATGGTAAAGCCGATTAAACCTAATGCATCTAACACCAAGAAAATATTGTGTAAATGGCGCATCCACTTGGCAATCAAAATGGTAAACAACGCTGCACAGCAAGTAAGGACCAAATATTCAGGATGCTTGACCCAAGTCAAAGGATAATGTCCAAGCAATACATCACGGACCGACCCACCACCTAAAGCGGTCACACAGGCAATCAGAATTACCCCAAACCAATCCATACTACGTCGACCAGCAGACAGTGCCCCAGTCATGGCCTCAGCCGTAATCGCAATAATATAAATTATGGTCAGTAACATCGCCCTGCGCTTCCATTGAAGGGTTAAGATGCGGGCTATTCTAAGCCAAATCCAAACTGAACGTTATAAAAATTGTGCACAACATTGCTTAAATTTTTTACCCGAGCCACAAATACAGGGCTGTTTCATGGTGATCACTTGCTCTGTGGTTGGATCAAGGAAATACCAGTGCCCTGCCTGTTTCACAAAATGTGAAACTTCATGATGTGTTTGGGCCTGTTGCCCATCATGATAATGTGCTTTGAATTCCACTTGGGCATGGGCCTTGTCCAGTTTTTCCTGCGCTTGTACCACTTCTAGACCTAACCATTGATTAGATTCACTCCATGCCTTAATCGCTGGGATATCTAAAGCAGATTGCTGCCCAATCGCCGTGGTCTGCACAATATAGTCAATCTGCTGTTTGGCAAATGCGCTATAACGCGAACGCATCAACTGTTCCGCACTGAGCGCAATACGTTGCCCTAAATGCAAAGGCTGACAACACTCGGCATATAATCCTAAGCCACAAGGGCATTGTTCTTCTGACATACATTTTCCCAATAAAATAGCCCGAACATTGCGGGCTATTTTAACTGAAGTTTAAACGCGGGTTTCTACAGCGTTAATCATCTTTTTCCACGATGTGTTTTGGAATCACATGAACTTTCTCAATTTTATGACCATCCATCGTCACGACTTCAAAAATAAAGCCATCAGCTTCGATACTAGAACCATTTTCAGGCAAACGGCCTAAATGGAACAATAAATAACCCGATAAAGTTGAATACTGTTCTGAGTCATCCACCAAGTTTTTGCCCAATAACAGGGAAACATGGCGAATATCGGTCGAACCATCCAGAATCAAACTGCCATCTTCTAGGCTTTCTGCCGCGGTTTCCAATTCATCTTCATCAGGGAATTCACCTGCAATCGCTTCAAGGACATCAATCGGTGTGGCAATCCCTTCAATCGAGCCATATTCATTCAATACAATCGCCAACTGTAATGGCGCTTGACGCAATTGTTCCATCACCATCAACACTTGTGCATTTTCATGGACGATCACTGGGTCACGTAAATGCTTCTCGAAATTCAATACCCCAGTTTCGATGTATTCATTCATGACTTTATGCGTCAGAACTACACCTGCAATATTATCCAGCTCACCATGTGCCACAATCAAACGAGAATGGGTCATGCTCAACAATTGTTGTTTGATCGCTGCTTCATCTTCATCTAAATCTAGCCATTCCAGTTCAGGACGTGGAGTCATGACAGATTTGACTGGACGCTCGGAAAGCCCTAATACCCCTTGCACCATAACACTGTGATACACCCCATTTTCCTGATCAAAGACTTCATCAGCAAAAGCGCGGGTTGCCAAGACATCTTCGTTTTGATGTTCAGGTGCATCACTGGCATTTTTCCCCCCCAACATACGCAGTACTGCTGAAGCTGTGCGATAACGTAAATCGTTGGTGGTGACCATTTTTTCCTGATTTTTCTTCACCGTTTGGTTCAGGAACTCGATCATGACCGAGAAACCAATTGCGGCATATAAGTAACCCTTCGGAATATGGTAGCCAAAACCTTCGACCACCAAAGAGAAACCGATCATCATCAAGAAACACAAACACAGAATCACTACAGTCGGATGTCTGTTCACAAAATCCATGAGTGGCTTAGATGCCCACAACATAATGCCCACAGCAATAATGACCGCAATCATCATCACCGACAGATGCTTCACCATGCCCACGGCGGTAATTACGCTGTCTAAGGAGAACACTGCATCTAAAATCACAATTTGGACAATCACCATCCAGAAAGTCGCATGTACAGGATTTTCTTCCTTTAAGGCAGGCTTTCCTTCAATCCGCTCACGTAATTCCATGGTGCCTTTAAACAGCAAGAAAACCCCACCCAGCAGCAAGATTAAGTCTCGCCCAGAAAATGGATGTTCAAAAATGTGGAATAACGGATTGGTGAGCGTCACCACCCATGCAATGGACGCCAATAAAATTAATCGCATACCTAAAGCTAAAATCAGCCCGAGAATACGCGCGGTATTGCGTTGTTCTGGTGGTAATTTTTCTGCCAAAATTGCAATAAAAACGAGGTTATCAATCCCCAATACAATTTCAAGCACTACTAAGGTCGCTAAGCCTACCCATGCAGAAGGATCAGACATCCACTCAAAAATCATTGAATGCTCTCCTTCATCAGGAATTCAGGATCAATAGGGCGAGGTTTAAGTGCAAATTGGCTCTGCATCTTCTCTCTTATTATGGCAAAAATGTGTGTTCGTTTAGTGCGACAACAGTCACGACTCATGTTGATTCATTTGTTGTAAAACAGAAGCTCAGTATAGGCAAGATCAGTACTAAATTCATCTTTTTTTAGACAATGCATATTTTGCGTCACCAAGCAACAACATAAAAATAGCCACAACAATAATACGCAACATCGCCTTGTCATATTTCTTACATAAGCTAGAGCAGCCAACAAGAAAGTGATAAGGTAAAATAGAGAATGATGAATAGCGTATTAAAAATGACTGTAAAACATGAAAAAGTAACAACGAAAACTTCTCAAGCCCTCATTGCGCTCTACTGCGGTTCACGTTCTGGTAATCATCCCATTTATAAAGAAAAGGCGATTGCACTGGCAAGCGCCATTGCAGAACAAGGTTTCGGTCTCGTGTATGGCGGTGCGAGCATAGGATTAATGGGTCAAGTTGCCGATACTGTAATTGAACATGGCGGTGATACCGTAGGGGTGATCCCTGAATTTATGTTGGATTATGAAATTGCGCATAATCAACTGACAGAATTACATGTGGTCAAAACCATGCATGAACGTAAAGCCATGATGGCAGAGCGTGCCAGCGCTTTTGTTGCCTTACCTGGTGGCTTAGGCACATTTGAAGAAATTTTAGAAATAGCCACTTGGGGGCAACTCAATCAACATCAGAAACCCATGATACTGTATAACGTCAACAATTTTTATGATGCCTTAATTGCTCAACTGGATCATGCTGTACAAGAAGGCTTTTTACCGCCGCAACATCGTGCCAAACTAATTGTGTGTAATCATGCCGAACAAATTTTAAATGCACTGAAGAACCTGCAAGCACCTGTACATTTCGTGATTTAGTCAAATTTACTTATAAAAAAAGCGAGCCCTTCATGCTCGCTTTTTTTGACTTGATTGAACGTTTACCCGAAATTTCAACCTGAAATGTGTTGATACAACCAAGGTAATCCAGTTGCCAACAGTACACTGATAGCCAAGCCAAACATTAATTTCATGGCATCTTTACTAACATTACGTGAAGTCCGATATTTATTGACTTCCGCCAAATGCATGGACAACGCAAACTCACGTCCTGCCAGCAAGCCCAAGAATACCCATGTGGTACTCATTGGGATATTACTCCACTCTTTAAACACCAGCAAAATGATGGCATACATAAAGTCGATAATCGTGGCTGCGCGAATATCTGCGACCCCAGTTTTGGTATCGATAATGTTTTGAATTGCTCCACCACGGCGGTAAAAAATCCAACCGAGCAATACCACAAACACCAAAATGCCAAAAATTAAGAATTCAAATGGCACTTGGCGCGGGACATAAACAAAGATATTGGCTAAATCTTGAATTAGCCACTGGCTCCACAAAAATGCCGTCGACACCCATTGCAAGCCAATCCAAATATGTGAAGGTTCCTTATGACGGGTTTTACTTAAATAGATGCTAATCCCTTTCATCACAAAGCGATAAACCAAAATCGCGACCACAAACGCAACGGCATAACCCATCATCGATTTGGTCAACATAGCGCTTAAGCTGCTCGGAGAAAAAATCGTGAGCACTAAAAAGGTGGTACTGACTGGAATCCCATATTTGGTCAAAATAATCAATAAAATTGGGGGAACAATATACAGCCAAGTAATGCCTGTCTCTGGGAAAGGAATGGTTTCTAAACGTCCATAAGAGGCGTCTCCTGTCCCTGAAGCAAACCAGCCATATAGCAACACCACAACTAGAATACTGCTGGTATACAGCCAAAGGACCCACCAAGGTCGGTGCGCATTGGAGGAAATAAAGGTTCCTAAAGTTTGTGGCACATCATTTCCGACAATTGAGTATGCTGCTAAACAGAAACCCACAATCATCAAAATTTCAATTGTCATAACACCTAAGCCTTTATCAGAAAAATCTACCCTTATGGGGTGGCATTTAAATTATGACATTTTTATTTCATTTTAATGACACTGGTGTGACGGGCAGCACACTTCTCTGAATAAGTAAGCGCTTTATTGTTGAATTTAATTAGATTATTTACTCATCTATAGGTGAGCAATTTCTAAATGCTCTAAACCCATAGCTTCCCCCTAAGTACGTTCGTTTGATTGCTAATTTATGTGATTTATTGAGCACTGTTTCTCTGTGCTTTGCTATCATGACTTTTAACATTATCTTGATCCATTCCATTTCTAATCTATGAGCCAAGCCATTTCACATCGCGCCTTACAACCTGAATACCGACTCTTGGTTTTCTTGGTGTCGATTGGCTTTTTTATGCAGGCTTTAGATACCACGATTGTCAACACCGCCATTCCTGCAATGGCTAAACACTTACATGAAGACCCCCTGAATATGCACAGTGTGGTGGTGGCGTATGTCTTGGCTGTCGCCGCATGTATTCCTTTAAGTGGTTGGCTTGCCGATCGGTTTGGCGTACGCAATACCTATCTAGCGGCGATTATCATTTTTACACTGGCTTCACTGGGTTGTGGTTTATCGCAGAGCCTCAATCAATTGCTGGTATTTCGTATTATTCAAGGCATCGGGGGAGCATTGCTGTTGCCTGTCGGTCGTTTAGCCATGCTAAAACTGATTCCACGAGATCAATTTTTATCTGCCATGAGTTTAATGAGTCTGGCGGGGTTGATTGGGCCCTTAATTGGACCAACTCTGGGGGGATGGCTGGTTGAAGTTGCCACTTGGCACTGGATTTTTCTGATTAATTTACCGATGGGTGTTTTAGGTATTTTAGTGACCTTAAAAGCCTTACCAAACGCCACTGAACCCAGCGTTCAAGCTTTCGATTTTAGTGGCTTCCTGTGGTTAGTCATCGCTATGGTGGGGCTGTCTTTAGGCATTGAAAGCTTTGCCAGTACAGCTCATAGTCATTGGCAAGGACTCGCTTTAATTGGCCTAGGATTATTCAGCTCCGCTATTTATGCCTATCATGCCCATACGCATCAAAATGCCCTGTTTCGTAGTCGATTATTTAAAAACAACATCTATGCGATTGGGATTTTAGGCAATTTCTTTGCACGACTGGGTGGCAATGCCTTTCCCTTTTTGCTGCCTTTAATGTTGCAAGTAGCTTTCCATTTTGAACCCTTCATCACTGGATTGATGATGATTCCTTTGGTCTTAGGTTCATTGGTTTCTAAGCCGATTGTGCGCCCTGTGATTCAAAGATTTGGCTACCGCACCGTACTGGTCGTCAATACGATTCTCGTCGGGAGTGCCCTCGCCAGTTTTGCCTTGACCACGGCGGATACACCACTATGGCTAAGAACACTACACTTTTTCATTTGTGGCATGTTGAACTCGACCCAATTTGTCGCTATGAATACCTTTACATTGAAAGATCTGTCTCAGCAAAATGCCAGTAGCGGGAATAGTTTCCTGTCCATGATCATGATGCTCTCTATGAGTATTGGGGTCGCACTCGCAGGTACATTAATTAACCTCTTTACCGCACATTATGGTGTTGCACAAGTCACGACGGCTTTTCAAATGACCTTTATCTGTCTGGGTGCCATCAATATCATCACTGCTGCAATTTTCTGGAAAATTCCCAAAAACAGCAGCATATAGTACTTTTGCAAAATGCACATGGAGTCAATTTTATGCTCGCGTTATCATAGCGCCACTTGATGAGATTAAAACACGCATGACCAAATCAACACGCATAACAAAATCCAGTTCCTTCATTGCTTCCTGCATTGGTGTCGGGACCGTTTGTCTTGCAGTGATGCTGTATGTTTTTATTTTTCATCAAAATCCCGCTGCTGCGCAGGAATTTCCAGTGCAGGGCTTCGATGTCTCACATCATCAAGGGGACATTAACTGGGAACAGGTACCACATCAAAAATTCCAGTTTATCTATTTGAAAGCAACTGAAGGGGGCGATTTTAAAGACCGAAAATTCCAAGATAATTGGCTAAAAGCCCGTGAACATGGTTTTTTGGTTGGGGCTTATCATTTTTATCGTCTCTGCCGCGACGGCAAAATTCAAGCACAAAATTTTATTGAAACCGTACCGAATAAACCTGATGCCTTGCCGCCAGTCATTGATTTGGAATACGACAGTAACTGTATCAATGCCTATACCAAAGAGCAGTTATTGGCTGAAATTCAAATTATGCATGATCAGCTACAACAGCATTATGGCAAACAACCGATTTTTTATATTTCAAAAACTTTCTATAACATAGTTTTGGCCGGTGAATTCAAAAATACACCGCTTTGGGTGCGTGAATATCAAGGGCAACCTGAACTTAAAGGCAATCCCCAATGGACCTTTTGGCAACATACCAATCAAGGCACAATTCAGGGCATCAGCAAACCCGTCGATATGAACGTCTTTCATGGTTCTGTGTATGACTGGAGTATTTTCTTACAAAAGAACGGGATTCAACCGCTTACCCCCACCACACCTTAAAGACTTTTTTATGACTCCATTCACGGATTAGCTCTATTAGCCGTCATGTTCTGTCGCGCTGATGCATGTCGAGCTACACAACTTTGTTGGAGCATGCCATACTCGCAAGTAGAGGTTAGTGAATTTTGGGCGATATGAGAAAAATCATACATATTGATATGGATGCGTTTTTTGCATCAGTAGAATTACGTGGTCGTCCCGATCTGCAACACTTACCTGTAGTGATTTCATCGCATCATCCTCGCGCGGTCATTGCCGCAGCCTCTTATCCCGCACGGAAATTTGGGCTACGTTCCGCCATGTCGATGGCTCAAGCGAAAAAACTTTGCCCTCAAGTCGTGGTCATTGAACCCAACTTTAATCAGTATCGTGAAGTTTCCGCACAAATTCACCAAATTTTTCAACGCTACACGCCACTGATCGAACCACTATCTTTAGATGAAGCCTATCTGGATGTCACCGAAAATTTATATGGTTTGGCCAGTGCAACTGAAGTGGCACAGCGTATTCGCGCAGAAATTTTCCAAAACACAGGTTTAACTGCTTCGGCTGGGGTGGCACCGAATAAGTTTCTGGCAAAAGTGGCTTCGGATTGGAATAAACCCGATGGTCTTTGTGTAATTAAACCCAGCCAAGTACAAAATTTTATTCAGCATTTGCCCCTTAAAAAAATTCCAGGCGTCGGTAAAGTCACTCAAGAAAAATTAAAACAACTGCAATTGGAAACTCTAGGGGATTTACAAAAAATTGAGGAAAGTACACTAATTCATCACTTTGGCAAATATGGTCACCAACTGTTTTTATATGCTCAAGGCATTGATGAACGTCCTGTACAGGCTGAACGTGAACGGCAGCAAATTTCCAAAGAAACCACATTTGATGATGATTTTACTTTACAACAATGTCAGCCCTATTGGGCAAAACTCACGACACAGGTCTGGGAAAGTTTAAATAAAAAGCAGCTTATGGCACGCGGAGTAACGGTCAAACTCAAATTAAAAAACTTTCAGGTGCTTCAGCACAGCAAAAGTTTTAAAATTCCTCTTCATAATCATACCGAGCTGACGCAAGTGTTAGAATTGTTACTCAGTGAAATGTATATTCCTGCCGAATACCAATTCCGCCTGATTGGCGTAGGTGTCTACCAATTAGCCCCTGCCGATGATCTACCCCAACTGAGTCTCTGGTAAGCTCTTCTTGTATCTTTTTTAGACAAAAGAATAAAAATACAACAATTAACCCTACACTTTTTTTATTTTTAGGTTAACCTATTTCACGCGATACATTATCCATGTAAACGCTGAAATGCTAAAAATCACCTTTACTTTTAGCATGTTGTCCTGTGGTGAACGCGACGATCCAATCCGAGTATTACAGGGCAATTCTGAACATATTACATGGGTTTTGTTCTTCTCATCCAAAAAACAATGCTTCCTCATTTTAAAACCGCATCAACATTTTATAGCTCTCATTGATTCATATTTTTAAGCCCTATTTCCAACGCTTACCCAAAATAATTATCTTCACCTCCTACAGTACAGGTCATACAAAACACCATTTGCAGATCATCACGGATCACGTAAACTGACCGTTCTCTTTACATCATGGAAATCACATGACGGTTCAACGTTTACATGTCGAAAAGCGTTTTTCTGAAATTGCCATTTCAGGTAACTTGGTTCATCTTGCAGGTCAGCTTGCAGCAGATACAACGCTCGATATTAAAGGACAAACCCAACAGACTTTAGGCATTATTGATCGTTTTCTTGCCGATGCAGGCACAGATAAACGTCATATTTTGTCGGTCATGATTTTTTTGAAAGATATAGAAAATGATTATGCAGGCATGAATGAAGTTTGGGATGCATGGTGTGCAGATATGCAAGCACTGCCTCGCACCTGCGTTGAAGCCAAAATGTACGCCCCTGATGTACTGGTTGAAATGACCGTAACCGCAGTGCGTCCAGAATAATCTGAACTTAAATCAGCTTGAACAAGCATTCAGGCTGATTTTAACCCCATAGTTTCAACTTACGTTTTTCATGATTGTGATAAAAATTATACTTTTTCAAAGATGTATCTAGTTCTTGTGTATCAGGTTCATGCCACTCTTTACGGAGTTCACCTAAAAAGTCTCGTCGAATTTGCTGATAACTCGGCACTTCATCGTAACGAATCACACGATAGCCTGCCATCGCCAATAGTGCATCTTTATACTGTGTTTGCTGAAAACGCTTTAACACATTCGGATCATCTAAACCAATAATCGCTACAATCTGATGGGATGCATCGAGCACCACAAAATCAGCCAATAAATTACGATACTTATTTCGAGTACGGCTATATTTTGTCGTCATTAAGGCATCATAAGAAACCTGCGCCAAGATAGTATAGCTTGGAAGAATTTCTTTTAAGCGAGCAAAGGTCAACTGCTGATTTAAACTAAAAACTGCACGCCGCTTAAGTACACTATCCTGTTGTTTTGATTGATTATTAAAACTTTTAAAAATCATGCAACTGAACAACAATAGGAGTCCTATCAGTAAATACATACTCATAAATTTATTCCTTTAATCTATTTTTATAATCCTGCGGCTTTATACCGATTTTTTATGCCGAAAAATCGATTATAGCGCCTCTATTTTTATTCAAACGTTCAAGTTAAAAAACTACATTCATCTTGACGAAATTATTATAAAAAATGACCACACGTCACTTGACGAGAGCCAATTAAATTGCATATTTTTTATATGCAAAATGATTGAATAAAATTACTTTAGCTCAATCTCCCTACATGTTGCAATTCATCTTAAGTCTAGCGCAGAACAATTCCGACGAATAGAAGGATAAAAAAAGACGCCGTAGCGTCTTTTCGTTCATTTTAGGCCCGTGCTTTTGGATTTTTTCTTTTCTTTGCTGCATTGGCATTAAAAGGTCGCTTCTCACCCGTTTCACGCGGTGGCAAACCCGTATGTTGGGTCAGCACTTGACCTTTTTTCGGACGGTGATTTTGTCCTTGGGTCTGTTGTCCACGCGCGCCCGCCGAACCAGTACGTTTCTGAGAATCACCCGCAACAGTCGAGTTTTTCTTACGCGCAGACTGATATTGGCCTTCAGTTCCTTGCGGTTGATAGGTTGGAATTAAATGTTGCTTAGAATTACCAATTAAGTCTTGGCGCCCCATCTCCTTTAAAGCCTCACGTAGCAATGGCCAGTTATTTGGATCATGATAACGCAGGAAGGCTTTATGCAGACGACGACGCTTTTCCCCTTTTACAATATCAACATTTTCAGTATAACGTGCCACTTTGGCCAAAGGATTTTTAGCCGTGTAATACATTGTTGTCGCTGTTGCCATTGGCGATGGATAGAAGGTCTGTACCTGATCGGCACGGAAGCCATTCTTTTTCAACCAAATTGCCAAGTTCATCATGTCGTAATCCGTGGTTCCTGGATGCGCCGCGATAAAGTATGGAATTAAATACTGCTCTTTGCCTGCTTCCTTACTAAAACGATCAAACATTTGCTTGAAACGATCATAGGTCCCGATTCCAGGTTTCATCATCTTAGACAATGGACCTTTCTCAGTATGCTCAGGCGCAATCTTTAAGTAACCACCCACGTGATGGGTAACTAACTCTTTCACGTATTCAGGATTCAGCACTGCTAAGTCATAACGCAAGCCTGAACCAATCAGAATCTTTTTGATGCCTTTAATGGCGCGTGCTTTACGATATAACTGCGTTAATGGAGCATGATCCGTATGTAAGTTTTGACATACGCCTGGATACACACAAGAGGGTTTACGACAGTTCTTTTCAATTTCAGGGTCTTTACAGTGCAAACGGTACATGTTTGCCGTTGGACCACCTAAGTCTGAAATAATGCCTGTAAAGCCCGGAGCCGTATCACGAATTTTCTCAACTTCACGCAGAATTGACTCTTCCGAACGGTTTTGAATAATTCGCCCTTCATGTTCTGTAATCGAGCAGAAGGTACAGCCCCCAAAACAGCCACGCATGATGTTCACAGAGAATTTAATCATATCAAATGCAGGGAAACGGGCTTCACCATACACAGGATGTGGTAGACGTGCATACGGCAAATCAAACACATAGTCCATTTCTTCCGTCGTTAATGGAATCGGTGGTGGATTTAACCAAACATCACGCTCACCATGTTTTTGTACCAAAGCACGCGCATTTCCAGGGTTGGTTTCAAGGTGCAAAATACGGTTGGCATGGGCATATAAAACTGGATCATTTGCCACTTCTTCAAATGCAGGTAGACGAATCACTGCCAACTCACGTGGCGGTAATTTATGTTTAATTGCTTTTGACGATGGCTGTAGCTGTACAATTTGTGTGTCTGCATCCAATTGATCGCCTTCACGAACAATCGGGTTGGCAACCAATTCTTTTTGGAAATTTTGGTATTGGGTTAAAGAATTACCCTTATCTTTTTCAATTTCACAGCCGTCTAAATCTTCGGTCATCACATAAGGATTGATGATGGGATCAACACGCCCCACGGTATCTACATCATTAGATGCAATTTCAACAAATTTGGCTTTCGATGCACGATTATGCTTATTAATAATAAATGCCGTACCACGTACATCAGTAATTTCGTGGATTTTTTCACCTTTGGCTAAACGATGCATCACTTCAGTGATCGAACGCTCACCATTACCATACATCAATAAATCCGCTTTTGAATCCATTAGTACTGAACGACGGACTTTATCTGACCAATAATCGTAATGGGCGATACGACGTAAAGAGGCTTCAATCCCACCTAATAATACTGGCACATCTGGAAATGCTTCACGCACACGTTGGCAATAGACTGTCGCCGCACGGTCTGGGCGTTTATTCGGAACATTGTCTGGTGAATAAGCATCATCTGAACGAATCTTACGATCTGCCGTATAACGGTTAATCATAGAGTCCATATTACCCGCGGTTACACCCCAAGCAATATTTGGCTTACCCAAAACGCGGAAGGCTTCAACATTGGTCCAATCAGGTTGTGCGATAATACCAACACGGAAACCTTGCGCTTCTAAAGTACGACCAATAATGCCCGAACAGAATGAAGGATGATCGATATAAGCATCACCACAAACCAAGATAAAGTCGCAACTATCCCAACCGAGTTGATCCATTTCCTCACGCGACATCGGCAAAAATGGCGCAGGTTCAAAGCATGACGCCCAATATTTGTCGTAATCAAACAACGCTGTTGGCGCAGTCTGCATGGTATAAGCAGTAGACATGGCTAGCAATTCTCGGCTGGCAGATGGAAGATCCAAAATAGATCAAAGATGAAAGCCGATCATTTTACCATGAATTAGATTCATCTTGCTTGATTAAAATATATACAAAAACAAGCATCTAAAAATTACTCTTTACTCTAAAATCAAAACCCTGCACCTGCATTACATTTATCTATTTCATATCCATCCATATACAAAAAACCATCCGCTTAATGCTGTAGCATCAAACAGATGGTTTTAGAGTTATACATTTCAATCAGTTCAAACTTTATCAACTGAGTACGGAATCTTTAATGCGCTTTGAAGGTAATTGCTCTTGTTGCGTCCCCTCAACCGAAACTTTTAAATTCACCATAAATACCGCCAAGGCTGCAATAATGCCAGGAATCGCAATCACCAAAAAATTCATCTGATGGGGCAACTGCAAGGTTAATAATGCTCCTGTCAAAATTGGACCTACAATCGCGCCAATCCGTCCAATTCCTGATGCCCAGCCCATGCCTGTAGAGCGTACTGCGGTTGGGTAGAACTGTGCTACAAAAGTGTAGAGTAAAATTTGTGAGCCAATAGTTGCAGCACCTGCCACAGCAATCAAGGTATATAGCACTGCCTGCGGGCTATTAAAACCAAGTAAAATCAAGGCTAAAGCACCTACAGTAAACATAATACTGAGTACTGGTTTCAGGTGAAAACGATCTGCCAAAGCTCCCCCCCCAATTGCACCGACCATACCACCAATATTCAAAGCAAACAGGAACAACATACTGGCACCTAACGAATAACCTGCTTGAATCATCAATTTTGGTAACCAGCTACCCAGCGCATAGACCATCAGTAAACACATGAAAAATGCAACCCAGAACATCAAGGTACTGAACATTCGTCCTTGCTGAAATAAGGCACGTAAAGGTGCTTCGTCACCTGCAATAACATCATTTAATACAAATCGTGTCTCTGCATTTAATTTTTGCTCAGGGCTAATTTTTTGCACAATCTCAGCCACTTGCGCTGTTTCGCCTTTTTTGGTCAGAAACATTAATGATTCAGGTAAAAACTTCCAGATAATCGGCAAAGCTACAAACGGAATTCCTGCAATAAAGAACATGATTTTCCAGCCGTGATCTGCAACCAGCCATGCCCCCAATAAAGCTGAAGCCATACCACCAATGGCATAACCACTAAACATGATGGCAACCAAAGTGCTACGGATACGTTTCGGTGCATATTCGGTCATCAAGGCAACCACGTTCGGCATCACACCTCCAATGCCCAGCCCTGCCAGAAATCTTAAAATACCAAATTCAACGGGTGAAGAAGCAAAGGCACCTAAAAAAGTAAAACCACTAAAGATGGCCACACAAATCATAATGGTTTTTTTACGGCCTAATTTATCAGACAAGGTTCCAAAACTCATGGCACCGAACATCATTCCAAACAATGCTGTACTGGCAAGTAATCCAGCTTGTACCGCACTCAGGCCCCACTCTTGCATTAACAAAGGTAAAGCAACGCCATAAATGACCAAATCATAACCATCAAAAATAATAATCAATAAACACCAAATTAAAACACTCCAATGGAAAGGCGTAAATTTGGCTTCATCTACCACAGTATTTATATTTAAAGTTTGTGTACTCACGCTTCACCTCCAACTTGTGAAGTCATCCCAAAATAGACTTACACAATGCGGTAAAGCTGCTTTATTGTCCAAAACCGATTGCATATATAGATATGCCACAAAGGTATGCAATTACTTCATTATTCATGCTTTTATTATCTTTAAGATATAAGTATGTGAAACCTTGACAAGGTCTTAACAAAGTTTGACTGGGAATGCATGCCATAAATGGTTAATTTAAATACAAGAATAAAAAATGGAACTCTCATGCTTATATATCTTATTGTTGGTAGTATCCGAGAAGGCCGCACAGCCATTAAAGTTGCGCACTGGATCATGGATTGTATTTCTAATTTTTCCCTGCATGACATTAATATCGAACTGATTGATTTAAAACAGTGGGATTTACCATTGTTTTCAGGTTCACATCCTCCTGCGACGGGTATTTATGATCAACCCAAACAACAACTATGGGCAAATAAAATTGCCTTAGCAGATGCCTTTATTTTTATTAGCCCTGAATATAATCATGGTTATAGCCCTGCCCTTAAAAATGCCTTAGATTATCTGGGCAAAGAGTGGCAAGGCAAACCTGCCGCATTTATTGGTTATGGTACGACCAATGGCTCTCGCGGCATCAGTCAGATCCGTCAAGTAAGCTCAAGTTTGAATATGGTAGACGCGAATGCAATATTAGAAATTCGCGACATCTTTAAACGTAATAAAGAAGAGAACTTTGAAGCCAATCAGTTTGAAATCGATGGATTAAAGCAAATATTAGAAAAACTGATTAAATATCAAAAATAAAAAATATCATGACCATCTATGCTCAATTAAGCCTCTCATTCAAGCGACCCTGTACCCCAACAGGATTTCTTGAATGAAAGAGTTAGGCAGTCCTTTCAAGTCTTAGACTTTTAAATGCCTATCCATGCTGAATGAACCTCATCAAAAAATTGCCAAAGTATTTATATGTATTTTTCAGACTCAATCAACACAGCGGATCGCTCGAATGCTTTAGTCACGATCTCACCGATGATGCTCTCTTCTAGTTGGGCTGTGGCTAACCTCGCAGCAAATCCCAGATGAAAATCTAAAAGCCAATTTGTAGGAGGCTCAGGCAATGGTTGTCTTGAAATATCGATCTGAGGAGTTAACCAAGGTATCCTTTTGGGCCATTTTGGATAGGTCGGACACCAATCATCTAGATCATCCAAAATAGAACTGGAATCTAATCCAAAACGGTTTGCAAACCAAACCATCTGTATAAATTCAGAAGCAACAAGTGCACCCAATTCTGAAGGTGGTAATTGTTGTGGACTCACTGCAACTGGAGAATGTTTGCCAATAATCCAAGTTTCAGCAGATGGGCAAGTAAAACGTGGTATAACGATGTCATAAATGGTTGGGTTTCGCTGTGCAATGATTGCGAGTAATCTTGAATTCAGTGTTAATGTTGTTCCCATGGGAAGACCCTCACCCTACTGATTTCAAATACTAAAATCTTTGAAGAAAATACATATCGTCTCATAATCAACTCCTTAAGTTGATGTTTAAGAGGTCATTCTGTCATAACCTCTTAAACAGTAATGTGATTCAATAATAAGGAACTCATGTGTTAAATTTTTAAAATTACGACCAGAGAAATTTTTAATTAAAATAGAACTTTACCTCCTTCATCTTACCCAACATGACCAATTAAACTTCGATTTTTCTAATTTTTTTGATCCTACTATGTCCTCTTCTGTTTGTTGATCGGCTTGTCTTCTTCAAAATCTAAGTTATGACCATACTTATAATCGAACGATTTCATCTCAGAATTGCTTAAATTACCTACTTTTTAATCAATAATAATCACTATAAAACGCTAGAATGATTGAGTCAAAACCGAACTGTGGCTAGGTTTTACTTATATTTGTGATCTATTTCGATCATTAGGATTGAAGCATGCCCTATGACAACATAATTAAACGTATTCTTTTAGATTTGTTTACATTTTAAACAGCATTTTAAAAACATGGTGCTCGTAAAATTAAATGGTATAGCAAAATATACTCTTAACTAAACACTAAACCCTAGATTAAAAATTAAGCTTTGGCGACCACTGAATCATTAGTCGACCCTACCAAAATGAAGGCCTCATACAGTCAGTTCAATCGTCGAAAGCAAATAATACTGGGTAATATAGCTATAAAAAGTCTTTGTGATTTGATTGATATCACGTCTTTTAAGATGGAAACGATGTACAAAGTTATTTATATTTGCTGCTTCGCGGGTATTTTTTAGTCTTTAGCATTTAATTTAAATAAATATTTATATA
>NZ_VXLD01000010.1:0-91305 GCF_008867985.1 Acinetobacter tandoii | reverse complement strand
AATAAAATGATCATTTTTTTAGGCAAGATAACTTTGGTCTTATTGTTGGATAATTAAAGATTAACCTAATGATTTTAAATAATTAATTATTATTTATTTCGATATAAGTAACGTTTTTACTACATATTAAGTGCTAATAGCTACCCGAATTGCTGGCGAAACGTTCCATTTTAAGTATTAAATACTTTAAAGGTATTTTTTTATACCTTTGAGGTTTTAGACAAAAAATGAACGGCTATTCATTGTATGTTGACAATAAAAAATCTCACAATTGGAGGTGAGTAAAATGACAGCGACAACAATGAATGTAAATGCTGTGATTGATCAGGCTAAATTTAAACCTTTTCATTTAACGGTAGTTTTATGGTGCTTATTTGTAGTTTTGTTTGATGGCTATGATTTGGCAATCAATGGTGTGGCATTACCCTTATTGATGAAAGAATGGGGAATGACTGCAGTTCAAGCGGGAATGTTAGCCAGTACTGCGTTGGCTGGTATGATGTTTGGAGCCATGTTATTTGGTATGTTGGCAGATAAAATCGGTCGTAAAAAGGTCATTATTATCTGTGTTACCTTGTTTAGTGGCTTCACCTTTGCGGGTGGTTTTGCATCTAACCCAACTGAATTTGGTATTTTACGCTTTATTGCGGGGTTAGGGATTGGTGGTGTATTGCCTAATTTAGTTGCCCTGACTTCAGAATATGCTCCACAAAAATTCCGTAGTACTTTAGTGACTGCTATGTTTAGTGGCTATGCGATGGGGGGAATTATGGCAGCATTATTAGGAGCAGCATTTACCCCTACATTTGGCTGGAAAATTATGTTTTTCATTGCTGGTATCCCGCTGTTATTTGTGCCAATTTTATGGAAATTCTTACCTGAATCGGTCACTTTTTTAGTTAAGGCTCAGCAAACAGAAAAAGCACGCCATATTATTCAACGTCTTGTTCCTGCTGAAACCGTAACCCAAAATACTGTATTGGTCCTGAATGAAGCGAAAGTTCCAGATGCTTCGGTTGTGGCACTGTTTAAAAATGGTCGTGCAATGGGGACCATTTTATTCTGGAGCTGTTTCTTCATGTGCTTGCTAATGGTTTATGCCTTAGGTAGTTGGTTACCAAAACTCATGATGGCAGCGGGTTATTCATTGGGCAGTAGCTTAATGTTCTTGCTTTCTTTGAACATTGGTGCAGTTATTGGTACCGCAGGTGGTGGTATCCTTGCCGATCGCTTCCATTTAAAACCAGTTATTATCAGTATGCTTATAGTAGGTGCATTGGCACTGGTTGGTTTAGGTTTTAACTCTCCACAGCCTGTAATTTATTTATTGGTGGCATTGGCAGGTGCAGCTTCAATTGGTTGTAGTATTTTGTTGTATAGCTATGTTGCGCAATATTACCCATTGGCAGTTCGTTCAACAGGTTTGGGATGGGCATCTGGCATTGGTCGTGTCGGGGCGATTGTAGGTCCGATTGTGATTGGGATGTTATTAGGCATGGAACTTCCACATAAAATGAACTTCATTGCCGTTGCGATTCCTGCGATTATTGCGGCTTTTGCGGTTTCTCTAATTAAAACGAATCCAGCAGAAGAATTGGTTGAAGTGCCTACAACATCTCAAGCGACCAAACAAAGATCATATAGTTAAGCTATTCCTGTGAATAAGGGCCTCTAGATGAGGCTCTTTTTATTCAAATAGAAAATGACAAAAATAAAAAAGCCCCGATAGGATATCGGGGCTTTTTCGTATTTCATTAAAGGTAAAACTCCTGTAATACCTCAACGTCCTGTTGTCGACTCTTTATTGTTATTCTAAGAAACATCCTGTTTCTGTATGCATTCAATTTATCCTGAAATTGGATGCGAGGATAGGCGTATTAGCGGTATTTTCTGTACGCTTTGGCTGACATAGATTCACTCTTAAATAGGTTTGAATGCTACATATTGAATCTATTTATCAGGAGAGAGTTTGGTTAGATTGAATAGAAATAAGACAAACAGTGAGAGCATGATGAAGTATTCAAAATGTGGTTTCCTTTTGTGGCTCAGCTTTCTCAGCCCAATGTCTATTTCCGCTTGTCATGCACAAGATAAAACAGTCGATGAACAACACCAACAAGCAGCAATTGCTCCACTTTCACAACCTTATCAAATTAAAAAAATAACTGAATTCAATGAGCCTTGGGCATTAGCAGTCATGCCCGATCAGCGCTTATTGATTACTGAGAAAGCAGGGAAGCTGTTTGTATTTAATCCCCAAACGCAGCAAAAAATAGTTGTAGAGGGCGTTCCGCAGGTTGCCTATGGAGGCCAAGGTGGTTTGGGCAATGTGGTGCTGCATCCAGATTTTAAGCAGAATCATATTATTTATTTCAGTTATGCCGAACAAGGTAAAGGTGGCTATGGTGCAGTAGTTGTGCGTGCTGTTTTAGATGAGCAGCTATCCAATCAACCACGATTAATGAACTTGCAGCCGATTTGGCGGCAAGTGCCTAAAGTTTCGGGACAAGGTCATTATGCACATCGCTTGGCCTTTGATTCAGCAGGAAAATTATGGATTAGTTCAGGAGAACGACAGAAGTTTCAACCTGCACAAGATATGCAGAGCAATTTAGGTAAAATTTTGCGCTTGAATGATGATGGTTCGCCAGCAATAGGCAACCCATTTATAGCTCAAGGTCCGATTGCGGCTCAAATTTGGAGTCTAGGACACAGAAATCCTTTGGGGATGGCTTTCGATGCACAAGGACAGCTTTGGGTTGCTGAAATGGGGCCTCGTGGTGGCGATGAGTTAAATCGTATTTATAAAGCTGCAAACTATGGATATCCGATTGTGTCGAATGGTGATCATTATAGTGGGCGAGATATTCCTGATCATACGACTCGTCCTGAGTTTCAAGCTCCTGAGATTAGTTGGACTCCAGTCATTTCTCCATCGAGCTTAATGTTCTATCAAGGTTCTAAATTCCCGAAATGGACCAATAAAGCACTCATTAGCGGCTTATCTTCACAAGCAATTATTATAGTAGATACGCAAACTGTGCCTGTACAAGAGGTACAACGTTTAGCTATGAAACAGCGAATTCGTGGTTTGGTTGAAGCAGAGGATGGTTCAATTTGGGGAATAGAAGATGGCAAACATGCCGCCTTATTCCAATTAACTGCGCCTAAACCCTAAAGTGCAATGTCTATTTCATCTTTATCTGTTTATGAAAATTCTACTTTCGATATGCCAACTTTGAGTAAGCCTCAGGAAAAACCTGAGGCTTAGTACAAAAAAGCCTGATTTTTCTTTGTACTGAAGCGCCTTAGCATAGCACTGGGATGTTTTAAGGAAGAGAGCAGTGCTGAGTTTTATTGTGGTGGTTTTTCTGTTGGCAGGGATGGTAAAAGGCATGATTGGTCTAGGTTTGCCTGCCGTATCGATGGGACTATTGACCATGTTGATTAGCCCTTATCAAGCAGCAGCATTGCTGATTGTACCTTCTATGGTTACCAATATTTGGCAGTTATTTGCTGAAGGACAGGTATTACGGGTTTTAGCTCGATTCTGGACGCTTTTGCTGGGGATTATTATCGGTTCAATCTGGAGTATTTTTCCCAACCTAGGTCAAAGTGAATTTCATAGTGAAGCGCTTTTAGGTGCCATGTTATTGCTTTACGGCTTATATGGTTTAGTTGCCAAACAAATACCAAACTTGTCGCGTTATGCTTGGATCTTATCTCCATTGATTGGGTATTTGGGTGGGGCATTGACTGTGGCAACTGGCGTTGTGGTCATTCCCGTGGTGCCTTATTTGCAGTCTTTACATTTACAGCGGGATGATCTGGTTCAATCCCTAGGTCTGGCATTTACCGTATCGACCATGTGTTTGGCTATATTTTTACAGCAGAATCCTGTGGCTCATCTCGAGATTGATTATCTATGGTCAGTGATGGCTTTGATTCCTGCCTTACTTGGCATGTGGTTGGGCACGCGGATACGCTATAAAATTGCAGAGCAGAAATTTCGCAAAGTCTTTTTCTGTGGTTTGATGGCTTTAGGTGGGTATATGCTGCTTAGTCATTAATTGTGTTGGGTATACTGTCAAGCTGAGGACGTTGTTGAATTAAATATTGGCTAAAATGTTGATAATCTAAAGTTAAGGTATCAAAATTTTGTGCAGCCAACAGTAACTTTCGGTTTGCCCATGCACCTTTTAATTGAATTTGTTGGAATGCGTACAACTGTTGTAAGCGTTGGGCAGCCCGTTTCGGAATGATGGCAATCCCAATGCCATTGGCAACGACCTGTGCAATTGCACCAAAATTAGGAAGACGAAGACGATACTGAATGCTATAGCCCAGTAATTTGGCTTGTGCTTCAATCGATTGCTGTAAGGAGTGATATTGCATTAATCCGACAAAGGCATGTTCCAAGGTATCAACCAAGCTTAGTTCAGGATGGTGGGTTAAAGGATGGTGGCGTGGGCAGATCAATACCAGAGGATCATCTGCAAACTCTAGGGTTTGTAGGGGGTGAGCATTAAAAAAACTCGAGATTAAGCCAAGTTGTGCGATCCCTTTGCTTAAAGCTTGAATAATGTCATTGGACTCTGCTTCTTGCAATTCGATATGTAAATGCGGATTTTCCATTAAGTAAGCTGGTAGAACCAAAGGTAAATATTCACTCTGAGCTGAAGAATTACACCATAGGGTCATGCTGCGATGTTGTCGTTGAGAAAAAGGCTGCATTGCCTGTTCAAGTTGCTGATGTTGTTGAATTAAAGTTTGGGCATGTTGATTAAACATTTGACCTGCCAGTGTGAGTTTGACGCCAGTGGCATGGCGGGTAAACAGCGAGACAGAGAACTGTTGTTCGAGTTTTTTAATCCGTTCACTGGCGGCTTGTAAGGATATTGCAGAACGTTCTGCACCCTTAGTCAAACTGCCTGTTTCGACAATATTCAAGAATAACGTTAAGTCAAAAAAGTCGAGGCGCATAGCCATAAATTCATCTTATATTGAGTTTTCCATCTTAAAAACTTGATCACCAAGAGGCAATGTTAAAGCCTGAAAATATAAAAAAAGCAGCCCGTAGGCTGCTATAAATGGAGCAATATTTATTCGCTTTTATCTTTTAAGCTGAAGAACCAGTTTAAAACCAAGGCTGCGAAGGTAGCCGTTCCAATGCCGCCCAAATTGAAATTGCCGAACTGCAAGGCAAAATCACCTGTACCTAAAATAATGGTCACTGCTGCAACCATCAGGTTTTTATTTTTAGAAAAATCGACTTTGTTTTCAATCCAGATTTTGGCACCCGCAATGGTAATTAAACCAAAGACTACAATAGAAGCACCTGTGAGAATTGCAGTTGGAATGGTGTGAATAATGGCACCAAACTTTGGCGATAACCCCAAGAAAATGGCAAACACACCTGCAATCACAAATACAATAGTTGAGTAAACGCGCGTAACAGCCATCACCCCAATGTTTTCGCCATAGGTGGTCATACCTGGTGCACCAACACCGCCAGAAAGCGTCGTTGCAACACCATCTGCCAAAAAGGCTTTACCAATTTGCGGGTCTAAGTTTTCACCCGTCATGGCACTGACTGCTTTAATATGCCCCAAATTTTCAGCCACTAAAATTAGCGCTACTGGAGCAATAATCAACATGGCATTCACATCAAACTGTGGCGAATGGAAGGTTGGAAAGCCAAACCACGCTGCTTGTTGAATTGGAGTAAAATTAATAGGTGTACCGTATCCCATGACATTCGAAATGATGAAATAGAGTAGATACGCCAGTAATAAGCCGATTAAGAGCAGTAAGCGTTGCAATAGGCCTTTGGTGAAGACAGCAATTGACCCCATACAAAGCACTGTCACCAGTGCCATCCACATATTAAAGGGATTGCCCGCCACGCCTTTTACTGTCACAGGTGCCAGATTTAAACCAATAATCATCACCACAGCACCAGTTACTACTGGTGGCATGAGTTTTTCAATCCATTTGGTGCCCGTTGCCATGACCATCAGACCAAACAGTGCGTACAACACGCCACATGCCATGATCCCGCCAGCAGCGACGGCTAAATTGGCATTCGGTGCACCCGTTCCAGAAGCGGCATAACCTGTGGCAGCAATGACCACGCCAATAAAAGCAAAGCTTGAGCCAAGATAACTTGGAACACGTCCACCTGTCATTAAAAAAAACAGAATGGTACAGATGCCCGACATAAAAATCGCAAGATTGGGGTCAAAACCCATCAAGAATGGGGCAAGAACTGTCGCACCAAACATGGCAAAAGCATGTTGAATGCCCAACACAGCACTTTGTACAGGCGGAAGATACTCATTTGTGCCGACAGGCTGCGTCTCGACATTGCCTGTATATGGACGCCATTTGGGAAACCAATTGGACATAAATTGATCGCTTTAAAAATAAATTGTGCACATCATACTCTTTCTTTTCGAGTGATTTAATCATTGATTTTTAATTTCAGATTAAGTAGAACTCTGATTTATAATAATTTTATACCAAGTGGTAAAATGTTTTGATTTTTAAATTAACAATAAATCAATATATTATTCTATAAATTATAGTCAATAAAAGCTGTTTGTTCGCTTTGCTTAGCGATAAATTTTTTTTATCAATCTTTCAAAAATTTTTTAACAATATAAAAAAACTGCTGAAAATTGAAGGTGGCAAGAAATATTTTGCCAATCGATTCAAACAAAATGCTGTTTTGGCAACCCAGCATACGGCTGAGTTGCCAATTGAGAATACTTACATCAACCCGTATTGCGAAGACCTGCTGCAATACCTGCGATACTGACCATTAAGGCATGATCGACTGGGGTATGTTCAGCTTGACGTTCTGCTAGATACAAACGACGTCGTTTCATCAGTTCTGCTTGCAGCAAATGCAGAGGCAGTAAGTAAGGTTTACGAACCCGCATCGATTGATCCAAAACTTCGTTGCTGCTGAGCAATTTGGATTCATCTTTTAAGGTGAGCAGGGTTCCCACTGCATCTTGTAGACGTTGGCGCAATGTTGTGCCTAGAGCTTTTAAGTCTTCATCTTGGGTCAAGTGGGTTTCATAGTATAAAGCCACATGTCCATCAGCTTTGGACAGGACCATTTCCAACATATCGATCAGGGTTTGGAAATAAGGCCATTGCTGCAACATGTCCTCTAAGGTTGCTTTATGTCCTTGTTCAATCACTTGATTAATAGCCGCACCTGTGCCTAACCAAGCGGGGAGCATCAGACGAATTTGCGTCCAGGCAAACACCCAAGGAATAGCACGTAAGGATTCAATCCCGCCACTGACTTTACGTTTGGCAGGTCGAGAACCCAATGGCAACATTTGCAGTTCCAGTTCAGGTGTGACGGTTCTTAAATATTTCACAAAGTGCGGATTTTCACGTACCGTTTGACGGTAAACCTGTACCGAAAGGTCAGTCATGCGATGCATCAGTTCACGCCATTCGGCTTTCGGCTCTGGCGGTGGAAGTAAGGTTGCTTCCAGTGTGGCTGCGGTATAAATTTCCAGATTTTGTAGCGCAATGCCTTCCAGTCCGAATTTAAAACGGATCATTTCGCCTTGTTCGGTGACGCGAATGGCACCAGAAATCGAACCTGGAGGCTGAGAAAATAACGCTTGTTGGGTTGGAGCACCGCCACGACTGATAGAACCACCACGACCATGAAACAGGGTCAGTTGGACCGCATGTTGTTTGGCGATGGCAGTCAACTCTTCTTGCGCACGGTATTGCGCCCAGTTGGCAGACATAAAGCCAGCATCTTTGGCCGAGTCTGAATAACCAATCATGACTTCATGTTTGCCCTGAATATGCTGTTTGTACCAATGCATATTGAACAGGGTTTGCATGGTATGTGCCGCACCATCCAAGTCTTTCAAAGTTTCAAATAGGGGAACTACACGTAAAGGCTGTTGAATGCCAGCTTCTTTTTGTAAGAGTAGAACAGCAAGCACATCACTTGGATATTCCGCCATGGAAATAATATAGGCACCGAGGCTTTCAGCAGGCTGTTCTGCCAAGGTCCGCATGGTGGCAAACACTTCTTGTACATCGGGGTGTAGAATCAGGCTTTGCTCAGGCTCATTCAAATGTTTTGGCAGCAACGGGCGTTTGCTTTGTAATTCTTGTAATAAGAAGTTTTGACGGGCTTGTTCCGTCCAAGTTTCAAAATTGCCTAAACCTAAATATTCGGTGATAGCGGAAATGGCTTGGCGATGACGCCCTGATTCCTGACGAATATCCAACTTTAATAATTCGATACCAAAGCAATTGACCCGATGAATAAAGTCCAATAATTTTCCATTGGCAATTTCAGGTAGGTTGCACGACATGAGAGAGCGATAACAGAGTAATAAAGGCTGTAATAGTTCCTGTTTACTTTTGATGATGCGACTGTCATCTAAAACCTGATCTTGCCCCTGAAGCTTATGGGCCAACCATTCTCGGGTGATTTTTAAGCGCTCGCGAGTGTCACGTAAATATTCACGATAAGGTTCAGGATGAGGCGCTCCCAAAGCCTGAACTAATTCATTGCTACAGTTTTGAATCGACAATTCCCAACGTAGGTCTTCAATATCACGTAAATATAAGTCAGCCGCTTTCCAGCGTGACAACCACAGCACTTCTTGGGTCACATTGTGGGTTACGTTCGGGTTGCCATCACGGTCACCACCCATCCAAGAAGCAAAACGCACGGGAGCAACATGTAGCGGTAAACGTTGTCCACAATGTTCTTCTACCATCCCATCCAGTTCACGCATGAACTTGGGTACTGCATTCCACAAGGTTTGTTCAATGGTGGTGAAACCCCATTTGGCTTCATCGATAGGGGTCGGACGATGTTGACGAATTTCATCGGTTTGCCATGCAGAACAGATCAGCTGTTTTAAGTCTTCTAGTACGGCTTGGCGTTCACGCGGGGTGAGTTTTTGCTGATCGAATTTGAATAAACAGTCATTAATGCCATCATATTTTTGAATGAGGGTACGACGGCTCACCTCTGTAGGGTGTGCGGTCAACACCAGTTCAATTTTAAGTTCACACAGTTGTTGATAGAGCTGTTCTGCTGAGACTTGATGGGTTTTGAATTTTTGGAACAGATGATCGAGTGGATTTGGTGATGGGGCTTCAGGATCAAATTCACTTTGGCGACGGCTACGTACCACATGGTACTGTTCGGCGATATTGGCAAAGTTCAAAAAGTGCGTAAATGCACGGGTGAGCGGAAGAATCTCATCATCTTCTAGACTGAGAAAGAGCTGCTCTAGTTGTTTTTCGGCTTCAACTTGTCCATCACGTGCACCTTTGGCAAGTGCTCGAATCTGTTCTATCTGATTAAACAAATCTTGCCCGGCATGTTGTTTTAAGGTTTCCCCTAATAAATTACCAAGTAACCGTACGTCTTCGCGTAGTGGAGCATCAATTTGTTGAATCATTTTCCATTCTCCAGTTCTTATTCTTTTTGACTATACCCCGATTTAATCGAATGCCAAGTAGCAGGGCTACAAAAGTCGCAAGCTTTTGTTGATAAAACTAGCAATTGGATAATGGAATGGCGTTGGAAGGATCAAGGAAAAGAGGCACTAGGCATGCGAGCCATATTTCAGCATGAACAGTTCGATACTTTGTTGGATGATTTCCTGCTGTTGTTGAGAGGTTGGAATAGCACGTACACCCAGTAAAATTTCTAAATGACGTAGTCCAAGCAGTAAGGACAGTAGCAATAGGCGTTGCTGTTCCACATCCCCATGTTGAATAAAACCCAAGGTGGCAGCTTGCTGAAAAAACTCTTCCCAGCCATCACACATTTTTTGATGGGATGCATTATAAAACTGTAATGCTAAGGGATTTTGTTCGGCAGCCAGTTCAATCAGCAAATGTTCCAACTTCACTGCTTCGGGTAGGTACACAATGTTTAATGCGATTTGGCAAGCTTGAGCAAAAGCCTCAAGAAAATCACTGTCTGCATTCAATTCAAAGGGACGTGTTTCCATTAAATTTTCGCAGGTTTGTTCAATCGCACAGGTAAAAAGCGTGGCTTTGTCCTGAAAATGATTATAAATCGTTAGCTTGGTGACCCCAGCTTCTTGGGCAATTTGATTCATGCTCGAACCATGATAGCCATATTTGAGGAACAGGTTTCTAGCAGCTAGCAGAATTTGCTTATGCTTTTCTAAATCTTTGGGCCGACCGACATTCGTTTGCACAAAATTTTCCACTTTCGCTTAATTAAGACATTTACTTCAAACAGGGCTTTTAATTAATGTACCGCGTGGTATATTAATTAAAAATTGTTCAAAGAACAGCATAGTATTTTGCCTTAAAAATGACATTTAGATAAGAGCACGACGAATGAACCTTGCCAAGACCCTAATCGCCAGTCTTATAATTTTATCCAGTTTGACCCTTTGGGGGTGTAATCGAGAACAGACGACAACAGAACAAGTCCCTTTTGTTATGGTGGTACAACCATCTACCTCTTTAACTGAACAAAAAAGTTATGCGGGTGAAGTCAAAGCTCGACAACAAACGGATTTGGCATTTCGGGTGTCTGGGCAGGTTATGCAACGTTTTGTCGATGTTGGTGATCAGGTTCGGGTTGGACAGGTTTTGGCAAAGCTGGACGTGAAAGATGCTCAATTACAATTAAATGCTTCCCGCGCACAATTGGAAAGTGCTCAGTCAGCAGCGAAAGTGGCTGAACAGGAGCTAACACGTTTTAAGCAATTATTGCCGATGAACGCTGTGAGCCGTTCACAATATGATGCGATGAATAATCAGTATCAAGCTGCATTGGCCAGTCTGAAACAGGCGCAATCCAACTATGAAGTCAGTCAAAACCAGACTCGCTACAATCAGCTTATTGCAGACAAAAGTGGTGTGATTACCGCACGTAATATTGAAGTGGGGCAGGTGGTTGCAGCAGGGCAAGCGGCTTATCAATTGGCGATTGCAGGCGAGCGTGAGGTGGTCATTGGTGTGCCTGAACAAGCCATTAATGATTTACGGATTGGGCAGGAAGCATGGGTGACTTTGTGGTCAAAACCACAAGATAAATTTGCAGCTTATGTGCGTGAAATTTCCCCAGCAGCGGATCAGTCGCGTACTTTTAGTGTGAAAGTTGCCTTAAAGAGTCAGAGCCAAGACATTCAGTTGGGGCAAAGTGCACGAGTCTTTTTTAGCAGTTTGCAGCACAATATCTTGAGTGTGCCTTTATCCAGTGTGTCTGCGAATGAGCAACAGGCCTTTGTTTGGGTGGTGCATCCAGACTCACGTGTCCATAAAGTTCCTGTCACCTTAGGTGCTTACGGGCGTGACAGCGTACCTGTATTGTCTGGGTTAAAGCCTGAAGACTATATTGTGGTGGGTGGTGTACACCTGTTAAGAGAGCAGCAAAAAATTCGCCCGATCGATCGGGAAAATCGTGCAGTGCAACTATCTAGTACCAAGTCTGCGACAGGAGCGAAATCATGAATTTCAACCTGTCAGAATGGGCATTGAAAAATAAAGGCTTAATCCTGTATTTCATGATCTTGCTAGGCATCGTCGGCATGGTGTCCTATTCTAAGTTGTCGCAAAGCGAAGATCCGCCATTCACCTTTAAAGTCATGGTAGTGCAAACCTATTGGCCAGGCGCAACAGCAAAGCAAGTGTCCGTGCAAGTGACTGACCGTATTGAGAAAGAACTCATGAGTACGGGCAATTATGAGCGCATTATGGCGTACTCGCGGCCAGGGGAGTCGTTAGTGACTTTTTTCGCGAAAGATTCGTTGCGCTCTGCACAAATTCCTGATGTCTGGTATGACGTACGTAAAAAGGTCAATGACATTCGGCATGAACTACCGAGTGATGTACAAGGCCCATTTTTTAATGACGAGTTTGGCGATACCTTCGGCAATATTTACGTACTTACGGGCAAGGGCTTTGACTATGCGGTACTCAAAGAATATGCCGACCGCTTACAACTGCAATTACAGCGGGTCCAAGATGTGGGCAAGGTCGATCTGATTGGGTTACAAGACCAGAAAATCTGGATTGATTTATCCAATACCAAAGCCACACAACTGGGCATTCCTATCACTGCGATTCAGCAGGCTTTGCAGCAACAAAATGCCATAGCTAGCGCAGGTTATTTTGAAACTCAGACCGATCGTATTCAAATTCGCGTGAGCGGTCAGTTGCATAACGTCGAAGATCTGAAAAAAATGCCCTTATTGGTGAATGGTCAAACCATTCAACTGGGGGATGTGGCAGAGGTTTACCGTGGCTTTAGTGAACCTGCCCAGCCACGCATGCGTTTTATGGGTGAAAATGGCATTGGGATTGCGGTTTCGATGCGTAAGGGGGGAGATATTCTGGCTTTGGGGGAAAACTTACAGGCCGAGTTTGCAACCTTACAGAAAAGCTTACCTTTGGGGATGAAGCTAGAAAAAGTCTCTGATCAGCCCGTTGCGGTTGAACGCAGTGTGCATGAATTCATGAAAGTCTTGGCTGAGGCCGTGATTATTGTACTGTTGGTAAGTTTCTTTTCTTTGGGTTTTCGTACTGGCTTGGTGGTGGCATTTTCCATTCCGCTGGTACTGGCTATGACCTTTGCAGGCATGAATTTATTTGATGTAGGACTGCATAAAATTTCTTTAGGTGCACTGATTTTAGCCCTCGGTTTATTGGTCGATGATGCCATTATTGCCATCGAAATGATGGCGATTCGCATGGAACAAGGCTATAGCCGCTTGCAAGCCGCGGGGTTTGCATGGAAAACCACGGCCTTTCCAATGCTGACGGGGACTTTAATTACCGCAGCAGGATTCTTGCCGATTGCCACAGCCGCTTCTAGCACTGGAGAATATACCCGTTCCATTTTTCAGGTGGTGACCATTGCTTTAATTGTGTCTTGGTTTGCTGCGGTATTGTTTGTCCCTTATTTGGGGGATAAGTTATTGCCTGATTTTCAGCAGCAACCAACTAGAGCACCTTGGTATCAAAGGCTTTGGGCTCGTTTCAGAAAACAACCTGAGCCACAGCCCATCAAGTTGCATAGTACTGAACATGATCCTTATCAGACCCAGTTTTATCAACGTTTTCGTGCATGGGTAAACTGGTGTGTGACCTATCGTAAAACCGTGATTGCCACGACCTTGGGTATGTTTGTGCTTTCAGTGTTGATGTTTAAATTGGTGCCACAACAATTTTTCCCGCCATCAAACCGCGCTGAAATTTTGGTAGATTTAAAACTTGAAGAAGGCGCTTCTCTTAAAGCCACAGAGGCGGCAGTGAAAAAGGTCGAGCATTTTCTTTCGAAACAACAGGGAATTGAAAATTATGTGGCTTATGTAGGGACAGGTTCGCCGCGTTTTTATTTACCTTTAGATCAGCAATTACCCCAAGCCAGTTTTGCTCAGTTTGTGGTTCTCGCATCTTCTTTGGATGATCGCAATGACATTCGCCATTCTCTGGAACAGCAAATTCGTCAATTACTACCTGAAGTGCGGACACGGGTTTCCTTATTGGAAAATGGTCCGCCGGTAGGTTATCCAATTCAATACCGTATTTCGGGAGAGGATCTTAATTCGGTTCGCCAATGGGCGCAAAAAGTTGCTGCTGTAGTGGGAGAGAATCCAAATACCACAAATGTGCACTTGGATTGGGGTGAACCCAGCAAGATTATTCAATTGCAGATTGATCAAGACCGTGCCCGCCAAATGGGAGTCTCGAGCGTAGATTTAGCCAATTTTCTGAATAGTTCAATTCAGGGCGCTGTATTGCATCCCTACCGTGAAAAGCGCGAGTTAATTGATATTCGGTTACGTGGTGATGAGGCAGAGCGTTTGAGTGTTGAATCTCTCGCCAGTTTGGCTGTACCGACTACCAAAGGGACTTTCGTACCATTGGCCCAGATTGCCAAAATTGAATATCGTTTTGAAGAGGGGTTAATTTGGCACCGTAATCGCTTACCGACCATTACGGTACGCGCGGATATTCGGACCAAATTACAACCCGCAACGGTGGTGGCTGAATTGTCAGATCGTATGCAACAAGTCCGTTCAGAATTGCCTGCGGGCTATTTGCTAGAAGTCGGAGGCACAGTCGAAGAATCGGCCCGTGGGCAAAAGTCAGTGAATGCGGGGATGCCGCTGTTCTTGGCTGTGGTCATGACCTTGCTGATGATTCAACTTAAAAGTATTTCCCGTGCCACCATGGTCTTGCTCACGGCACCGCTCGGTTTAATTGGCGTAGTATTATTCTTGCTGTTGTTTAATAAGCCGTTTGGTTTCGTCGCGATGCTAGGTACAATTGCCCTTTCAGGCATGATCATGCGAAATTCTTTGATTTTGATTGATCAAATTGAACAAGATCGTGCCGCAGGACAAGCTACCTGGGAGGCAATTATTGAAGCGACGGTCCGCCGTTTCCGTCCAATCTTGTTAACTGCACTGGCCGCAGTTTTGGCCATGATTCCATTATCACGCAGTATTTTCTTTGGGCCAATGGCGGTGGCGATTATGGGTGGCTTAATAGTTGCGACTTTGCTCACACTATTCTTTTTACCTGCTTTGTATGCGCAATGGTTTAAGGTGAAAAAGACCGTTTAGTACAAAATATTTTAGTAATATCAGGTGCGAAAGTTTGAAAATTTCAATATAGTAGCACCTTATATTTTTATTAAATTTCAGTTTAGGAATTTTGCTACATACTAAAAAAAACAAAGATGTAGTAATGAGGTTTAATCGCACATGAAGCAAGACAGTTTAACCAAGTATCGCCGCTCTATCGCGATTTCTTATGTCTTCATGTTTTTGGCATTATTTACCGTCATCAGCGGTATTTTTGCTTATTGGTTTGCCCGTAAAGTGACCCAAGTGGATACTGAAGTCTGGTTACAAGCCCAAGCCCTTTGGGTTATGCGAAATATCATTATTTATACCGTACTCAGTTTATTTGCTGCATTGTGGTTTATTCCTTTATGTTTCTTCACTTGGAATAGTGCACTTTGGGTTACAGGATGTACCGTTGCAGGTGTGGTATTCGCATTGATTGCCTTTTTATATTTACTCAATGCTTGGATTAAAGGCCTTTCTAAGTTTATAAAAAATAAAGCAGTTTTCTAGAATTTGTAAATTTTTTAACATTTTGCCCTTGTAAAATCACGCTTCACCCCCAATTTCAGAGCATTATTCAGTATGAAATGAAATTCCGTGAGGAGCATCGCCAGCTATGGCTAAACGTGATTATTATGAGGTTTTAGGTGTCGCTAAAACCGCTAGTGATGATGAAATTAAAAAAGCCTACCGTAAGTTGGCGATGAAATATCATCCAGACCGTAACCCAGACAACCCTGAAGCAGAAGAAAAATTTAAAGAAGCCTCTGAAGCTTACGAAATTCTTTCCGACAGCGAAAAGCGCAGCATGTACGACCGTATGGGACATGGTGCATTTGAAGGTGGTTTCGGTGGCGGCGGTGGTGGCTTCGGCGGTTTTAGTGCAGAAGACATTTTCAGCCAGTTTGGTGATATCTTCGGTGGTGCTTTTGGTGGTGGCGGTCGTGGTCAACAGCGTCAGCGCCGTGGTTCTGACTTACGTTATGTGATGGAACTCACTTTAGAAGAAGCAGTAAAAGGGGTGAAAAAGACCATTACCTTTACTGCGCCAGCACCATGCGAGAGCTGTGACGGTAAAGGTTCTAAAAACCCGAATGATGTTGAAACGTGTAAAACCTGTCATGGTGCAGGTCAAGTCCGTATGCAGCAAGGCTTTTTCTCAGTACAGCAAACCTGCGGTACATGTCGTGGACAAGGTAAAATTATTAAGAACCCTTGTCAGAAATGTCATGGTTCGGGGGTTTCTGACCGTCAGCAAACCCTAGAAGTGACGATTCCAGCTGGGGTAGATAATGGCGATCGCGTGCGTTTAAGCGGTAAAGGTGAAGCCATTCGTGATGGTCAAGCTGGCGACCTCTATGTAGAAGTTGTGGTACGTGAACACGAAATTTTCCAACGTGATGGTGCAGATCTGTATATGGATGTACCAGTAAGCATTGCTGATGCTGCTTTGGGTAAAGAGATTGAGATTCCAACGCTAGAAGGTCGTGTCAGTTTGAAAATTCCTGAAGGTACGCAAACTGGAAAAATGTTCCGTTTACGTGGCAAAGGGGTTAAACCTGTACGTACCAGCATGCAGGGTGATTTACTCTGCCGTATTGTGGTGGAAACACCTGTGAACTTGACGGCTCGTCAACGTGAACTGTTGAAAGAACTGCAAGTGACTTTAGATGGTGAAGACAATAACTCTTCACCAAAGAAAAAGTCATTCTTTGATCGTTTGTTTGACTAATTCAAAGTAATAAAAAAAGGGCGTGTAAAACATGCCCTTTTTTTATGTCTGTTTTATTGTGGGATAGGTGCATCAATCGCTTCAACACTCACCGTTTCTTCAACTGGTTGTTGCGCTGCACTCGCGGATGTTTGAGGAGCATTCGTTGCCATGCGTTCGGCAAGGCTTCCAGGTTGACCATTAACGGTGGTCATAATTTTAACCCCTGCCAAACTGTCAATGCTGTCGCCAGATTGGGCAGCAGGTTCAGCATACACATGAGCAGCAACAGTACACAGTAAAGCGAGTATTATTTTTTTCGAATGCATAGAAAGTCTCCTGACAATTTTTATCTTGATGATTCGTGATGGCTAGTCTGAGTAAGCAAGATGTAAATTGTGTGAAAAATGAGAGGTTTCATTTTCATTTTTAAAGATTTTTTTCGATATAAACCCATACCATGATCTAATTCTTCACTATCTCGATGCGTTGAGAGTGGGCACTTTGAAGTTTAAATCGATTCAACCAAGATTTTTGCGAAAAAATTAGATTACAACTTAGTCGTGTTCCAGAGTTTTGTTATAGTAAAGGCAATTTTAAATTCGAGATTAGGAACGGATTATGTCTACAAGTCCACGTATTGGGGTATTGGGTGCAGGCGGTCGTATGGGTCGCATTCTGATTCAGGCGGTACAACAAGCGGGCTATCAACTGGCTGCTGCGGTTGAGCGACCAGAAAGCAGTTTAGTCGGTTCAGATGCAGGTGAGCTTGCAGGCATTGGCAACATTGGTGTGAAGATTGTGGGCAGTCTGCAAGAAATTTTACCTGTATGTGATGTGGTGATTGATTTTACTGCGCCTGTTGCTACCGAACAGCACTTGAAGCTTTGCCGTGAAGCGGGTGTCGCCATGGTCATTGGTACCACTGGCATGAATGATGAGCAAAAAGCACTTCTTGATGAAACATCAACTCATACGCCAGTCGTCTATGCAGCCAACTATTCTGTAGGCGTGAATGTATCGATTAAATTATTGGAACTGGCATCCAAAGTCTTTGGCGATACAGTTGATATTGAAATCATTGAAGCGCATCACCGCCATAAAGTTGATGCTCCATCGGGTACTGCTTTAATGATGGGTGAAGCCATTGCAGATGCATTAGGTCGCGACTTGAAGCAAGATGCCGTGTATTGCCGTGAAGGCCATACTGGTCCACGTGAACGTCAAAGCATTGGTTTTCAAACCATTCGTGGCGGTGACATTGTGGGTGAGCACACTGCAATGTTTATTGGTGAAGGCGAGCGTGTAGAAATTACCCACAAAGCCACCAACCGCATGAATTTTGCTTCAGGTGCCGTTCGTGCCGCGGCATGGGTGGTTGGGCGTGAAGCACGTAAATATGACATGAAAGATGTACTAGGTTTTAACGATATTCAGGTGTAAAACACGGCCTGAATTTGTGAAAACATTTGCATAAAATTAAAATAAGAAGCGGAATTAAATGAAAATAAAATTGATCACTTGCTGTGCTGTAGCCTTCTTTGCTACAGCACAGGCCAAGTCTATCGACAATGCCAAACTGAGTATTAACAAACAGAATATTAAGGTTTGGACCTACCAAGACACGGCCAACCCTGTAGTCTTGTATAAAGCCGAAACCCATTTTGATGTGCCGATTGAAAAGGCCACTGCCCTGATTTTGGATGTGGAACAAGCACCAAGATGGGTGCCTTATATGGGCAGCGTCAAAGTCTTATCTCGCGATGACAGCAAAGGCGAGTTTCTGTTGTATATGGTGCTGGATTTTCCCTTTCCTTTAAAAGACCGAGACTTGGTGGTAAAGGGGAAAATGAGCAAAGATGCTCAAGGCATGATTCATATTCAAAACAAGGCTGTGAATCAAGGCTATCCGTTAAATCCAAATTATGTACGTTTAAGCCGTTATGAAGGCGACTGGACTTTTCAGAAACTGGGGAAGCAGAAAGTGAAAGTCTCGACCTATGGCTATGCCGATCCTGAAGGTTCTATTCCGTTAAGCGCTGTGAATTTATTTGTGGAGCAGCAGCCGTATCAAATGTTGTTAAAAATGAAGGATGAGTTGGCAAAACCGCGGAATTATGCAGCTTTGCCAATCGCATTGCGCTAGTCAATTCGATGTCAAAATCGACATGGATTTAGTGTTCAAGACATTGAGGCTCTATTTTCTGTATTTGGCTTTGCACAAGCTGTTTGTTCAGTAACATTTTTTGTAAGCCGACCAACAGCAAGGCTAGACCACTTAATAGTGCACCGATCCATGCCACCGCCGTATAGCTGAGTCCAAAACTGAGTACGCTGGCACCCGCCAGTGCACCCAAGGCATTGCCTAAATTAAAGGCGCCAATATTGACCGAAGAGGCAAGTCCAGAAGCTTCATGCGCAACTGACATGACGCGCATTTGTAAGGGAGGAACCACAGCAAATGCAGCTGTACCCCAGAGGGTTAAAGCAATGGCTGCGCCAAAGGCGGTTTGTGCCAGTAGCGGAAACAGTAGCATCATGATGCTGAGTAGGCTGAGAAAACCCAATAGCGTTTGATCCAGTGAGCGATCTGCGAATTTTCCCCCCAGATGATTGCCAATTGAAAAGCCAATCCCGACCAGAACCAACATGAACGTGATCAGGCTGGGTGTAGCTTGAGTGAAGTTTTGCAAACTGGGTGCAATGTAGGTATACAGTGTGAACATCGCGCCTGAGCTCATGACTGTGGTCAATAATGCCAAAACCACAGGTAAACGACGGAGTACCTTGAGTTCCTGAGCAATATTGGGACGAGCACTGGCTTGACCTTCAGGAAGTGCTTTCCAGAGAGACAGCATGGTGATTTCACCCAGTAGCGTGATGCCCAGAAAAGCAATGCGCCAACCAATATGTTGCCCGACCCAAGTGGCAAAGGGAACGCCGCCAATATTGGCTAGGGTCAGCCCCATAAACATGGCTGCGACGGCACTGGCTTGTTTTTCTTTGGGCACCACACTAGCGGCGACTACAGAACCAATGCCAAAGAAAGCACCATGATTTAAGCTGGTCAAGATACGTGCCAGTATTAAGCTCGAATAACTATTGGCAAAATAAGCCAGCAGGTTGCCTAGTGTGAAAATGACCATGAGCAGGATCAGAGCATGCCGTTTGGAATAACGGCTAAACCATAGGGTCATCAGCGGGGCACCCAACATCACCCCAATGGCATAGGCACTGATGAGCATACCTGCTTGTGGAATAGAAATGCTCAGATCATGGGCAATTTCAGGTAAAAAGCCCATGGGTGAAAATTCAGTGGTTCCAATGGCAAAGGCGCCTATTGCCAGCGCCAATAAGGGGTAATTCATTTTCATTTGATTGCCCTAATCCCACTCGGGAGCGAGTTGTTCAGGGTTTACCTCACGTGAGTTTCGGTCGAGCTCAGTAATTGCCTGTATCTGTTCAGGAGTGAGCTGTAAATCTTGTGCTTTTAAATTTGCCAACAAATGCGCTCGTTGTGTAGAAGATGGAATGACGGCATAACCTTGTTGCAGCGCCCACGCCAATGCCACTTGTGCGGGACTGGCATTGATTTGCTGGGCAATCGTCTGTAAGACAGGATCTTGCAGCACTTTGCCATAGGCCAAAGTCATGTAAGAAGTCACATCAATCTGTTGCTGTTGCAGATAACTAACCAAGGGACGATTTTGTAAATAAGGACTCAGTTCAATTTGATTGGTGGCAATATGCTCAAGTCCAATACTGTTAATTGCCTGTTGGGTTAGGGCAATATTAAAATTTGAGATACCGATATGTTCGGTCAGTCCTAATTGCTTGGCATGCAGCAAGGCTTGCATGACTTCCTCAATTTGAATGCCCAGTAGTGGGGCAGGCCAATGAATTAAAGTCAAATTCACAGCATCCGTGCCTAATTTTTGTAGGCTCTGTTTTAAGCTCAGAATTAATTGCTCTGGAGCGTAATTTTCAGTCCAGATTTTGGTGGTCAAAAATAATTCATGATGTGGTACACCACTGTTGGCAATGGCTTGACCAATTTCAGCTTCATTGCCATAAATTTGTGCCGTATCAATGGCACGATAGCCGACCTCAAGTGCAGTCTGAACCGCGTCAATTACTGTTGCACCCGTCAAGCGAAAGGTACCCATTCCCATTTTTGGAACAATCATGTTTTTCTCAACCGAACTTTTTTAAAGATGGAGCTATTTTGCTGAAATAACTGTTGTGGAAAAATCTAGGAATTTGCAAAATATTGTTGACCAATAATCAATAAAATGACGATGAAATCGACCATTGAAGAATTAAATGCTTTTGTTCAGATTGTCGAAAGTGGCTCGATTGTGAAAGCTGCGGAGCAATTAGGACAAACCACATCAGGTGTTAGTCGTGCCTTGCAGCGTTTGGAAAGCAAACTCAATGTGACCCTGTTGGAACGGACTACGCGCAAGTTGAAACTGACGCAAGAAGGGCAGTTGTTTCTGGAAAAATCGCGTAAGATTTTGAATGATTTGACCGAAGCTGAAGATGCTTTATTAAAATCTGATCATGATATTTCAGGTCTCATTCGGGTCGATTCTGCGACGCCCTTTGTGCTGCATGTGATTGTGCCACTGATTCAAGAGTTTATGCAGCAATATCCGAAAATTGAAATTGAATTGAATAATCACGATCAGATTATTGATTTACTAGAACATAAAACCGATGTGGCGATTCGTTTTGGCGAGTTAAATGATTCCAGCTTACATGCCAAACTGTTGTGCCGTAGCCGCCTATATATTGTGGCCAGTCCTGATTATTTAACCCAACATGGCACGCCCAACCAGCCTGAGCAGTTATTGCAGCACCCCTTGATCGGTTTTACCCAGCCTACACATTTAAATACTTGGCCCTTAATGTTGCAGGGACAACGTCTTAATATTCATCCAAAAATCAAGGCATCGAATGGGGAAACCGTACGTCAGTTGGTGCTGAACGGTGTTGGGATTACCTGCTTATCGCGTTTTTTGGTTCAAGATGATCTCCGTGCAGGACGTTTGGTGGCCCTGTTTGAAGATAAGATTGAACTGCAATATCAAAAAATCCATGCGGTGTACTATCAACAAGAACACTTACCGAAACGGGTTCGCTTGTTCATTGAGTTTTTGGCGCAGAAACTTGCCATGTATCTGTAGTTTTAGGCAAGTGAAGCTGTACAGTGAGCAAGGCTTGTCGTGGTGCTCGGTTCTGATCATGTTGAGCAATCGCAAAATGCTGTGCGTCGTTCCAACAGACAAAGCGTAACTCTTTTCGCTGTGTTTCACCAATTAAGGTGGTGCGTGTTGAGCCAGATTGATAGCTAAACAGGCGCTGCGGGATGACGCTGTCCACGACATCACTTTTCTGCGCGAGCTCAAAATTCTGCTGTCCAGACGCTTTTAAAAAACCTTCAATTAAAGACTGACAAATAAAATCACGTTGCTGTTGCCAAACGGAGGTATTCGGTTGGCAAGCCGAAAGACACAGTGCGAATGCGACCAAGCTAAAACGATACATGTTGATTTCCCCCAAGTAAAAATGAACTGTACGCCTAGCATAGGGAAGGTGTATTCTTGGTTACAGATACAAAATATATTAAAAAATGAGTACAGTAATGGGCATTCAGTATCGTGATTTGGCACACCAGTTAGCACAGAAAATTTATGCAGGAGAGTTGGGAGCAGGGCAGCGTTTGAGTTCGTTACGTCAGTTTGCCCAGTCGCAACAGGTCAGTCTCAATACCGCCAAAAGTTGTTATGAACTATTAGAGGCGCAAGGCTTAATTACGGCCAAGCCTCAAGCGGGCTACTTTGTGCAACCACAAGCTTTGGCAGTCGCTGTTCCGCAGCATGTCGATTTTGCGGTGACTGCCCGAGAAGTGTCTAATTTAGAACTACAAATAGAAATTCAAGAAGCCTCCATTCATGACCAAATGATTCATTTGGGATCTATTCAGCTTTCGCCAAATTTAGTGCCTGTAGAGGCACTCCGCCGTTCTATTCAACGTGCGCTGAAGCACAGTAAACCTGAAGATTTTTTGTATAGTGATAAACAGGGACATCGACGTTTAAGAGAAGCATTGTCGGCGCATTGGGCAGAAGATGGCATTTATATGGCAGCTGAAGATATTTATATCAGCAATGGTTGCATGCCAGCTTTGTCGGTGGTGATCCAAACTCTGACCCAAGAAGGCGATAGCATTATTGTACCGACACCCAACTTTAACGGGCAGTTGCAATTGTTGGCGAGTCTGAATCGTAAAATTGTTGAAGTTCCAGCGCATGCCAATGGCTTTGACCTGAATCGATTTGAACAGGCGATGCGTGATTCGGGGGCGAAAGCGTGCTTACTCACCGCCAATTTTCAGAACCCTCTGGGCTTTTGTTTAAGCCCTGCAGAAAAGGAAAAAATTGCTCAGTTGGCAGCTCAATATCAGTGCTATGTGATCGAGGATGATATTTATGCCGAATGCAGTTTTGATTTAAAACGTCCATTGCCGATTCAATACTGGGATCGACAGGGTTATGTCATTTACTGTGGTTCGGTTTCCAAATCCTTATCTACTGCTTATCGGGTGGGGTGGTTTTGCATGCCGTCACGTTTAAACCATTTACGTGCACAACTTCTGACTCGACATGTTGCGGTGAATACGCCCTTGCAATTGGGCTTGGCTGATCTGATTTATAGCCGCGCCTATCGAGAGCATTTAAACCGTTTAAAACCCTGTTTAATGCAACAGGTCGAGCAATATCGGCAATTTTTAATACAGGCTTTTTCAGGTATAGACATTCGCTTGAATCAACCCAAAGGCGGCTATGCGCTGTGGTTACAGTTGCCTGAAGCCATTCATAGTTTGGATTTGTATCGTTATGCCCAACAGCAAGGCATTAGCATTGTGCCAGGTATCGTTTTTGGAGAAGAGCAGCGTTATAAAAATTGCATCCGCTTAAATGCAGGTCATGAATTATCCTCCGAGATCCGTCAAGCAATTGAATGCTTGGCGGCTTGGACTCGGCGACAATTGGATTATGTTGTGCTTGATTCGAAGTCGGCTTGAAGCACAATCCGATAACGGGCTTGGCCTGAGTGCAAACGTTCTATCGCCTGATTCAGTTGTGACATTGGGAACAATTCAATTTGTGGTGCAATGTTTTTACGTGCAGCGAACTTAAGCAGTTGACGTAATGCAGCAGGTGAGCCTGTCGGTGAGCCAGTCACTGATTTTGCCCCTGCAATGAGGGAACCGACTGAAATTGGCATGGGTTCCAGAGGCACACCCAGCATATGTGCTGTACCATTCGGTGCTAAAGTTGCGAGGTAAGCACGCCAATCTAGTGTAACGTTGACGGTGCTGAGTAACAGATCAAATTTACCTTGTTGTTGTTTTAGCGCGGCACTGTCGCGGCTATTTACGACATGGTCTGCGCCCATCGCTTTAAGTTCATCGGTCTTGTCTAGACTTGAAGTAAAGGCGGTTATTTCACAACCCCAAGCTTTGAGTAATTTAATTGCCATATGCCCCAAGCCACCAATGCCAATCACACCGACATGATGGGTGGCTTGAATATTATGCTTAAGTAAAGGATCAAAAACGGTAATCCCACCACAGAGCAGAGGACCTGCACTTTCAGGGTCTAAATCTTCAGGCAGCGGAATGACCCATTGCCATGCTGCTCGGACTTTATCGGCAAAGCCACCCGCATGACCCACAATGGTCGCAGTGCTGCCACTGCTGCATAATACAGGCTGTCCAGCCACGCATTGATCACAGTATTGACAGCTTTCCGCAGTCCAACCCAACCCTACGCGTTGACCGATCTGTAATCCTTTAGCTTCAGAACCCATTCTTACAATGGTGCCAATGACTTCATGCCCCGCGATTACAGGGTAAACTGAATTATGCCATTCGTTGTCAATCACTGAAATATCCGAATGACAGAGTCCACAATATTCCACTTTAATTTCAACTTGATGGGCTTGAAGTTCGCCTGCATCAAATTGAAAGGGTACCAGTGCCTCGCCCGCGTCTAAGGCAGCATAGCTATTGATCAGATTATTACTCATGATGGCATCCTCTATTTTTATGGGGACTATTTTGTTGTATTTTTGGCGGGGCAATGATCTTCGTGATCATCGACCATACCCACGGCTTGCATAAAGGCATAACAGGTCGTTGGCCCCACAAATTTGAAGCCTTTTTTCTTTAAGGCCTTAGACATTTGTTGGCTAATGTCAGTTTGTGCAGGTGCCGTTTTATAGTTCGGTACAGCATTCAAAATAGGTTTATGGCTGACAAAATTCCACAACCAATCCACGACATTTTCTTGTTGTTTTAGGCTTTGCCAAGCTTGAGCATTCTCTCGAATGGCTTGTAGTTTGCCAATGTGTCGAATGAGTCCAGCATCTTGTAATTTGGCTTCTAGGTCAGCATCGCTCAGCTCGGCAATCTGTTGAATCGGATACTGAAAAAAATGTTGGCGATAGCTTTCCCGTTTTTTCAGTACGGTAATCCAAGAGAGCCCCGCTTGCTGTCCTTCGAGACAAAGCATTTCAAATAAATGTTGTTCATCATGCACAGGTTGTCCCCATTCATGATCATGATAGGCAATGTAGAGAGGATCCTCGGTACACCAGCCACAGCGTTGTTTATTCATTGTTCCTCTCTATGTTGTTGTCGATTTATAAAGTGAAGTCTACCCATTGATCCGTCTTGTTATCCCAATAAGATAAGGACGCTTGTTGTAAGTCGTTAAACGAAATCCAGAAATCTTTGCCTGATTTGTCTGCAAAACCTGTACTAATCAACAGGGCATCTTCGGTAATTTCCATGACCCAGCCCTGATAGCTTTGTCCCGCAACCACAATTTTTTGTTGATTGCCTGATTCTGCAAATTCAACCAGACGATTCATCAACACTTCAGACATGTGTATTTCCTAAAAAAAATTAACGTAAATATGGAAAAGGATTGACCGCACCGCGGCCTTTGCCTTCTAAATAGATGCCATAATGCAAATGGGGTGCAGTATGTCGAGCATTTCCAGTGTTGCCTACATAGCCAATCAGATCGCCTTTTTTGACATAATCCCCAACGGCCAGTCCACGTTTGTGCTCATTTAAGTGTGCATAATAATGCCAAGAGCCACTTGGCCCCAACACCCAAATTACTTTACCACCCAAATTGTTATCGCGTAAGTCAGCAATTAATCCATCGGTAGTGCTATACACTTTGGTTCCACGTGGAGCCAAAATGTCGATACCTTCATGTCGACGCCCTTGGCTACGTGAAGCACCCCATGTATCGGTCAATTGTTTGGTTTTAATATTTTGCACAGGAATGGGTAAGTTCGATTTAAGCGGTGTGCGTTGTAGGTCTTGAACGGTAGAGAGCGGCAGCCCAGAGCCTGTTTTCTTGGGTGTCGAAGTACAGGCGGTGAGTACCAAAAAACTGATTGTTAAACTGCTAATCGCAAACTGACGAAGCACAATTTTTCCTTTTGATTATTGTGATTTTCAAGAAGCTAAACTTTCAGTTTCAGACTATGTCATATCTATAAGGCAGAGATCAATTTTTTCATGGCAGTAGGCAGCCCCATTTGTGTAGCTTTTTGTGGCGTGTACCATGTGCCTGAGAGTTCAATGGCAATATGCTCTTTTTGTTCTGGTTCCACGTGGAAACAAATCGCATCAAGTAACCAGGTAAAATGCGTAAAACTATGTGAAATTTGCGCATTCTTACTGTTTGGTTTTAGACCTAACATTTGTGTGGTTTGGGTCAATTCAGCATGGTCTTCATAGATGGGTAGACTCCATAATCCACCCCATAACCCAGTATTGGGGCGCTGTAACCATAGCCATTGATCTTGGCACTGCAATACCATGACTTGAGCCGATTTTACAGGAACGGCTTTCTTGGGTTTCTTATATGGCAGTTCTGTTTCTAAACCTTGTTGATGGGCTTTGCAATGTTGCTGCATGGGACAATACAGACATAGCGGTTTTTTTGGAGTACAGATGGTTGCCCCTAAGTCCATAATGGCTTGGGTATAGTCATGATTCCGTTGTTCTGGGCACAGTTGTTCTGCCAGTTGCCACAGGGCACGTTCATGGACAGGTTTGCTAAGATCATCTTCAATGGCAAAGAAACGGGCGAGTACGCGTTTGACGTTACCATCCATAATCACGCCATATTGTCGTAATCCCAAGGACATTAAGGCACCCGCCGTGGAGCGTCCGATGCCTGGCAGTGCCATCCATTCTTCTAAGCTGCTAGGGAAATGACCCTGCTGTGCCACAATTGCTGCGGCCTTATGCAGATTACGCGCACGCGCATAGTAGCCTAAACCTGCCCAGTAAGGAGCAACATCATCCCAAGAGGCACGGCCTAAATCTTCAACAGTGGGGAAGCGTTGCACAAAACGTGCAAAATATTGGAGTACGGTTTTGACTTGTGTCTGTTGCAGCATAATCTCAGAAACCCATACTTGGTAAGGATTATCTGCCACTTGCCAAGGTAGGTCATGTCGACCATGTAGATCGAACCAAGCTAATAGGGCATCTGAGAAAGAAAACGAAGACATGTGAACTCTATACAATTTCAAGCGACTTAGTATAGCGGAGCCGTACTGATTTTTGCTGAGTCCCGACAGGAAATTTAGGCATAAAAAAATGATGCGATCGCATCATTTTTTTATGGTGGCAGATTAAGCTTCGCTTAACATTCCCCAACGCGCATCGAGTTTTAGCGGTTGGTCATCGTAACGAGGGATAATGTGGATGTGCAAATGTTCAGATGCTTCACCAAATACCGAGCCATCGTTAAAGCCGATGTGAAAACCTGTAGGTTGATGACGAAGTTGTAGTTCATTGCGAGCCAGTTCTAAAAGCGACATTAAACTTTTACGTTCTTTGTCAGTGACATCAAAGAAAGAGCTGACATGGCGTAGAGGGATAATGACGCAATGTCCTTTAGAGAGTGCATTTGGTTCAGGTAGAATTACACCAAACTCATTTTTATCAATGATATCAAACTCATCAAAATTGCAGTATGGGCAGTTGTTCTCAGTCATTATCTTGTCCTCTTAATAAAGCATTCAAATTCAAAAATGATGTTGGATAAAACCAACATCCACGTTTCTATTTTTTTATTCAGCTAAACGACGTTGTAGTAGTTCATACATGGCTTCAAGCCCTTGTCGTTCCGCTTCAGCATTATAGCCTAAGTCTACACCATTGGCTTTGGCTCTTTCATCTGCTTGTGGGTTACTGAAACCATGCTTTGCATCTTCAAAGACAATGACTTCATGTGGGACTTGAGCGGCATACATTTCTTCACGGAAATGTGCAACATCATCTAAGCTGACCATGCTGTCGAGTTCACCGTGTAAGACCAAAATTTCAGCTTTAACTTGACCTGCTTGGGCAGGTGCTTGTGCTGACAGGTTGGCGTGGAAGGTCACGACAGCTTTCAGTTCAGCACCCGAACGTGCTAAATCCAAAATAACTTTACCTCCATAACAGAAGCCAATTGCAGCCAGTTTATCTGCATTTACTTCGGTTTGTGCAGCCAAAGTCGCTAAACCTGCTGACGCACGAGTCACAATGGTGTCTGGAGCTTGGAAGGTTTGCATCATCCATTCGTTGGCTTGTGCCGCAGATGTAGTGACATTTTTATCGCCATACATATCAATGGCAAAGGCTGCATAGCCATGTTCGGCCAGTTCGCGTGCACGTTGTTCTGTATATTCATTGCGTCCCCACCATTCAGGTGCAACCAAAACACCTGCAACAGGTTCAGCCGTGCTCGGTGCAGCAAAATATCCAATTAAGCGCGTCCCATCTGCAGCAGTGTATTCGATTTCACGCGTTTGAATGTTGGTGGTCATTCCTTAGTCCTTAGTATTATTGAGTATGAGAATTGAATGATTAAAGCATAAAATAATCCATGATTTTGAAAAAATCATGTCATGGCGCTGAAGAAGTGTAAAAAAACATCTATATATTTGGATTGATTTATTTAAACTATTGAAATTAAAAAAATGAATAAAAATCTTTGATTGGGTGAAAATAAAAAATATGAGTAGAACGCGCGGTTTCTATGCTTAAACTAGCCCTTTAAACATAAAAAAAAAGAAGGAAAAATCCTTCTTTTTTATGAAGTATATTTGATGACCGTATTCTAAGCTTTCCCTCTAGAAATAAAGCCGATGATCGCCAAAATGACGGCAACGACCAATAAGATCACCGCAAAGTCTTTGGATAACCCTGCAACACCACCAAAGCCGAGTAAGCTCGCAATTAATGCAATCACTGCAAAAATAATCGCCCAACGGAACATAAGTTTTCTCCATGTTGTTGTTGTCTTGCACTCAGTATAGGTTTGGATAGCGCTTTAAAATGTTGATCTTTTGTCTAAAAAATGTTCGCATATTGGAGTAAGTCTATGATTTAACGTAAAAGAGATTGCTGCATTGTTGCAGGATTTTATTGATATAATGATCATGTTATTTTTAGTTTTTGCCCACCATGTCTAGTGAATTACGCCCGCAGTTCTGGAAAAAATATCCGCTTGAAGCCCTGAATACTCAAGAGTGGGAGGCTTTATGCGATGGTTGTGGCTTATGCTGTTTGGTGAAATTAGAGGATGAAGATACGCAAGAAGTTGCGTATACCAAAGTCGCGTGCAAACTACTGGATTGTACAACTGCACGTTGCAGCAACTATCCTGAACGCTTGGATTATGTCCCAGATTGTATTCAATTAACGCCAGAGAAATTAAGACAGATTCACTGGTTGCCTGCGAGTTGTGCATATCGGCGTTTAAATGAAGGGAAAAGTTTACCTTCATGGCATTATTTAAATACAGGTTCGCGGCAGAGTGTCATTCAAGCCAGAAAGTCGGCAGCAGGTCGTTGTATCTCTGAGACAGAAGTCGATGAAGAACAGATCGACGAATATATTGTGCGTTGGGTACGTTAACCCGCAGATAAAACAAATTTTTAATTGATAATGATTCTTAATACGGATATTATTTGATCTCTTTAGAGGCTCTTCGAGGTCTGGTCGTGTTTCATTTCTCATGCAAGTCTGCACTGTTACTGATATGTGGCTTTAGCTTGCTGATTCATGCCGAAGTACAGGCAAAACCGAATCTAGCCCCCTTAAAAGCCAATATTGCAGAACAGGGCTCCGCCTACTATCAGTTTCAGGTGAAGTATTTCCAATCTGCCGATCAGCAGCGTCGTTATAAAGTCTGGTTAGGTCTTCCGCGCCAACAAACAGCAAGAGTCTCTCCTGCATTATTCATGCTCGACGGTAATTCGGCGATGTCTTATTTGTCTGAAGATGTATTGCAGCATTTAGCAACGCGTGAAGCACCAGTTTTGGTTGCAATTGGCTATGATACAGACTTGCCTTTTGATACAGCAGCACGTGCTTTGGATTATACCCCAACAGATGAAACTGGAAAAATGACAGCAGATCCCCGTCGACCTGAGCGCTTAAGTGGGGGCAGCATACAGTTCCGTGAAGTCTTATTCAGCCAAATTCAACCTTGGGTGGCTGGACAGATTAAATTAGATCCTCAACGGCAAGCTTTATGGGGACATTCTTATGGTGGGCTATTTGTATTAGATAGTTTGATACACGCGCAATACTTCAGTCATTATTTTGCGGCAAGTCCATCTTTGTCGTGGGCGGATGCCCGTATTCTGAAAAATATGCAAACTAAGGCAGTGTCGCATGATCAGGCCCAAACTTTATGGATTATGGAAGGGGATTTAGCACAACATCATCCTGCGACAAAAAGCCCAAATTTTAATCCGAAAACGGTGCAAGATAATCGAGATGTGATTGCACATTTTCAACAACAAGGGGTACAAAGCAAACTGTTGCTTTATCCAAATTTAAGTCATGGACAAATGTTTGCAGCCTCTTTGTTAGATATTTTAAATTACCAGCTATTCTAGTGGGATCTTAAACATTCAGGTATTCAGTCTGCTTGGCATTCCAGTGTAGACTAGAATCACCTTCATTGGCTGAAATAACCATATGTCAGACACTCAGATTCCGCTTCCAGAACGTCTTCGTCCTCGTGATTTGTCTGAAATTATTGGGCAAGATCATTTGTTGGGCGAGCAGGCACCTTTACGCCAGATGATTGATCAAGGGCATTTACCTTCAATTATTTTCTGGGGACCGCCTGGTGTCGGTAAAACCACCATTGCCTTGCTGTTGGCACAAGCGGTAGACCGTCCTTTTGTTAGTCTGTCGGCATTAAATACGGGCGTGAAAGAATTACGTGAAATCATTGCAGAAAGTGGTGATTTGCTGACCCCTGTGGTATTTATTGACGAAATTCACCGTTTCAACAAATCACAGCAAGACGCTTTATTGAATGCAGTGGAAAAGGGCAAGATTACGCTGATTGGTGCGACTACAGAAAATCCTTCCTTTGAAGTCAATAGCGCCTTATTGTCGCGTTGTCAGGTTTATACCTTAAATGCACTCAGTAATGAGGCGATTCAGGAACTGATGCTACGAGCGATACAACAAGATCATTTTTTAAAACAACGCTTTATTCAAATTGAAGAATTTGATGCCTTGTTACAGTTTGCCGCAGGAGATGCACGTAAGGCACTGAATTTACTCGATCTAATAGCCAGTACCTTTGAAGCAGACGTTGAAAATATCATCACCAATGCCATTGTCGTGCGTGTTGCACAGCAAAATATTGCGCGGTATGACAAATCAGGTGAACAGCATTATGACTTGGTTTCGGCCTTTATTAAGTCGATTCGCGGCAGTGATCCAGACGCGGCTTTATATTGGATGGCACGGATGCTAAAAGGCGGGGAAGACCCCGTATTTATTGCACGTCGCATGCTGATTGCCTCTTCGGAAGATATCGGCAACTCCAATCCGAATGCCTTGCTTTTGGCTGGAGAGTGTTTCCGTTCGGTGCAAGCGGTGGGTATGCCTGAAGCGCGGATTATTTTAGGACAATGTGCCGTGTATTTGGCGACCAGTGCCAAAAGCAACAGTACTTATCTGGCAATTAACAAAGCCCTCGATTTGGCAGAAAGAACGGCGAATTTGCCAGTGCCATTACATTTACGTAATGCCCCAACCAAACTGATGAAACAGCAAGGCTATGGGGTGGACTATTTATATCCGCATAACTACCCTGAGCATTTTGTCATGCAAGAATATTTGCCTCCAGAATTGAAAGGTACCAAGTTGTACGAATCTGCGCGTAATAAACGTGAAGTGGAAGGTGAGCGTTTACAGCAACGCCGTTGGATGCAAGAACAACAGCAGCAATAAGGCTGTGTAGTCCAAATAAAAAAGCCCGACATCCTGTCGGGCTTTTTCGTATGCGCTGCTTAGGTATAACTCCTGTCGTACCTCACATCCTGGTGGCGTCACTTATTATTATTGTTTTATGTTTTGGAACATCCTGTTCTCTATATCTCCATCATATGAAAAATATTGAACCTGATCTAGAAGACATCTTCCTGAATCTTTGTAAGCTGTAACCTACAAAGTGTTTATTTAAAATTGCCTTCAAGGAACTGTTTCAGTCGTTCACTTTTGGGATTGATCAGGACTTCTTTAGGGTCACCTTGTTCTTCAATTTTACCTTGATGCAAGAAAATCACATGGTTGGAGACATGCCGAGCAAAGCCCATTTCATGGGTCACCACAATCATGGTTCGGCCTTCTTCTGCCAGACTTTGCATGACCTTCAATACTTCTCCCACCAGTTCAGGGTCTAAAGCACTGGTCGGCTCATCAAACAACATGACTTCGGGTTCCATCGCCAATGCACGTGCAATCGCCACCCGCTGCTGTTGCCCACCCGATAAGAAGGATGGATATTTACTTTCTACACTTTCAGCCAGTCCCACTTTTCTTAAGTATTTACGCGCGCGTTCTTCCGCTTCGGCACGTTTTAAACCCAAAACATGAATCGGCCCTTCTACGATGTTTTCCAGTACGGTCATATGTGACCATAAATTAAAATGCTGAAACACCATCATCAGTTGGGTGCGCATTTTTTGTAACTGTTTTGGGCTAGTCGCTTTTAAATTGCCTGATTTGTCCAGTACAGTATTGAGTTGCTCGCCATTCAGTTGAATGGAACCTTGACTCGGTTGTTCTAAGAAGTTGATGCAGCGGAGGAAGGTACTTTTTCCTGAGCCTGAAGAACCAATAATACTAATGACATCGCCTGCGTTAGCATTTAGGGATACACCTTTTAGGACTTCATTGTCCCCGAAGGTTTTATGTAAATCACGAATCACCAGTTTTGCTGAGTTTTCCATCTATGTTTCTCCTAATGATTCGATGGTTTTAAAAACGCCAACCAGCGTTGTTCCAATTTACGAAAAATCCAAATCAAGATAAATGCCAAACATGCATATAAGATTGCCGCGATGCCAAAAGCATCAAACGTGGCATAGGTTGCCGCATTCACATCTCGTGCAATTTTCAAAATATCAGGCACGGTTGCGGTAAAGGCAATGGTGGTGGCATGCAGCATTAAAATGACTTCATTACCATAAAATGGCAATGCACGGCGTAACATGGATGGAATGATAATACGGGTATAACGTTTCCACGGAGACATGCCAAAGGCTTTGGCGGCTTCAATTTCGCCATAAGGAATAGAGCGAATCGCACCTGCAAAAATTTCCGTGGTATAAGCTGCGGTATTCAGCGCAAAAGCCAAAATGGTACAGTTGAGTCCTTCGCGAAAGAATTCATCCAGACGCTCATGGGCATGAATATAATCGAGGCTATAAATACCCGTGTAAATAATCAGTAGTTGTACATAAAGTGGCGTGCCACGAAATACATAGGTATAAAACCAAACAGGCAGGCGTAAAAATGGATTTTCTGATACGCGGGCAATGGATAGCGGGACTGCCACTACAAAGCCTATCGCAATTGAGAGCACCAAGAGCCATGCGGTCATGGCGACGCCTGTCATTTGAAAACCATCGGTCCAAAGGTATGACTGCCAATATTGTTGAAGAATTTCAATCATAGTTGTCCCTTTTTCACACCAACCGAGTAACGACGTTCTAACCACATCAAAATTAAATTTGAAATGGTAGTGATCGCCAGATAAATCACTGCGGCAATGACACTGAAGTAAAACACCTGCATGGTGCTACGACCTGCATCTTGGGTAATTTTCACAATATCGGTTAAACCAATGAGTGAGACCAGTGCGGTAGCTTTAATCAGGACTTGCCAGTTATTGCCAATACCTGGTAAGGCAAAACGCATCATTTGTGGAAATAAAACACGACGAAAGACTTGAAATGAAGTCATACCATAGGCATAAGCAGCTTCAATTTGTCCCTTGGGTACCGCCTGAAATGCACCCCGAAACGTTTCGGTGAAATACGCGCCATAAATAAATGCCAAGGTAATTACGCCTGCAACAAACGGATTGATATCAATTTGTTCCATTTGCAGTGATTCAGTAATCGAGTTTAGTCCCAGTTGCAGGCTATAAAATAGCAGCAGCATGATGACCAGATCGGGAACACTTCGAATGAGCGTGGTGTAGGCTGTCGCAACATAGCGGACAATTTTAAGACTAGAGAGTTTAGAACTTGCACCCACTAATCCAATCATGATGGATAGTAACAGTGATAACAATGCAAGCTGTATGGTCATCCAAGTGCCTTCAAGCAACACGGGACCATAACCAGACAAAAACATACTCATCTACTCCGAACAAAAACTATAAATAGAATATTGATGAAATTCAGTCGTATATAAAAAATGTCGGTTTAAAACCGACATTTTTGTCATCAATAAATACTGAAGGAGAAGTATTTTTTCTCGAGTTTTTTGTATGTTCCATCGGCAATAATGGCGGCTAAAGCACCATCAATGGCTTTTTTCAGATCAGCATCTTCTTTACGTAAGCCAATCGCGGCACCTACGCCAAGGGTTTTCGCATCGACCACGTTGCCACCTGCAAAGCCAAACGCTTTACCTTTTGGTGATTTAAGGAACCCACCATCAACCATAATGGCATCTTGTAATGTTGCATCTAGACGTCCAGACACCATATCTTGATAAAGGACATCTTGGTTTGGATAAGGCACTACATTGACACCTTTAGGTGCCCAATAGGCTTTTGCATAACTCTCTTGAATGGTACCCTGTTGTACACCCACACGTTTCCCTTTTAGGGACGCAGGGGTCGGCAATAATGGAGAACCTTTCTTCGCGACCATGCGGGTTGGTGTGTTGTAAATTTTATTACTGAAAGCAATCTGTTTTGAACGATCCGCAGTGACCGTCATTGAAGATAAAATGCCATCGAATTTTTTCGCTTTGAGCGCAGGAATCATCCCATCAAAAGAATTTTCCACCCAAACACATTTGGCTTTTAATTTGGCACAAATGGCATTACCTAGGTCGATGTCAAAACCAACCAATTTGTTGTCAGGGGTTTTATATTCAAAAGGGGCGTAAGCAGATTCCGTACCGAAACGAATGACTTTCCATTCTTTGGCTTGCACTGTGCTGCCAAGCGCTGTCAGCATTAACGTTGTTGAAAGTAATACTTTCTTTTGCCAGCTTTTCATCGTAAATATTAGCATCCGTAAAAAATCAAATTTCAAAAAATAAGACGAAGACAAATTTACTCCACCTTTTGCTTTGAAATAAAAGCAACATATATACCAAAATATCCATTTATTGGTGATTTATTCAGCTTTACGCCGTTGTAACGGTGGAAATTTGGGTATTTTCTACGGGCCAGAATAATTTTGTATTGCAATATCCTATTCGCAATCCTTGATCATATTTAAAATATTCCATAGCACATAGTGGAAAAACTCGGGAAGCTTTGTGCGCTATGGCGTACACAGTTGCTGCTTTTTTTTACAGTTTTTCTTCACAATGGTTCGGGTTTAGAAAAACCTAGACCGAATATTAAGGCTGTAATGTGATGAATTGAAAACATACGGGCAAAACTGCGATGAGTAATGCAATTGCCATACTGAGATTAAAAATGAAGGCAAATTTAGCTTGTATTAACAATTGACGTAAAAATTTTCCTGCGATTGCCCAAACACCAACACACGGAATCGAGATCAACATTAGAATGAAGGCGGCATAGGCAATGTCGGTGGATTGTTGGCTGGCGGCAAAGTAGGTTGTGATGGTACTGATAGACGTCATCCATGCTTTAGGGTTTAGCCATTGGAAAACAGCGCCTTGTAAAAATCCCATAGCAGGTTTTTCATCTAGACGCGCGTTGAGTGGACCACTGGACGCAATTTTCCATGCCAGCCAGAGAATATAGGCGGACCCAATCAGACTTAAGATGGACTGGAATTGGGGAAAATGTAGAAATACTTGATGAAGTCCCAGACCAATTACCATAAGTTGGAAGGCAACACCAAAGGCAATCCCTAGAATTAAAGGTAGGGTTTTCTGGAGCCCAAAGCGCGCTCCTGAAATTAGCACAAGGGCATTATTCGGACCTGGGGTACTGGTCATGACCAAACAAAAAAGTAAATAAGAGATAAATAGAGAAGGAGACATGTGTTTTGCATCATAAATAAAAAACATTTTATTGTTCAGATTAAGCAATTTGGTTGTATATTGATCTTAAAAATAGATAGTTTTGCAATAAATGATTGAGCTAGACCGATTAGACCGAAGAATATTGTGTGAGTTGGAAGCCGATGCGCATTTAACCAATCTTAAATTGGCTGAACGTGTCGGTTTATCCGCATCAGCATGTTTGCGTCGGGTACAGGAATTAGAAAAAATTGGGGTGATTAAGGGTTACAAAGCCATTATTGATCGATCACTTTTGGGTATTGGATTAATTGTCTATGTGACCATTGGCTTGTCTAGTCATTCCAAGGCATCTTTAAAGCATTTTGAGGAAGTGATTGAGGCTGCACCCGAAGTCACCGAGTGTCATACTATTACTGGGGCAGTGGAGTATTTACTTCGAGTCGAGGTGACTGATATAAAATCCTATAAAAAATTTCATACCGATGTCTTAGGCACGATTCCTTCCATTTCCTCCATCACCAGTTTATTGGTGATGGACACCACCAAAGATTTGCGTGTTCAAGTATGAACAACAGGAAAATTTACTTAAAGGATCCAATTTAATTCAAGGTATAGATATTGGAAAATCATTATTTCAGAGCATAAAAAACCGAGCCATGAGACTCGGTTTTTTTGTTTTGAAGTTTCAGAGCAAATTAGATGTCTGAAAGGTCGATGCCAATACGTGCAGCAACTTCTTCATAAGCTTCAACCACACCACCTAAACCTTGGCGGAAACGGTCTTTGTCTAATTTTTTCTTAGTGTCTTTATCCCATAGACGGCAACCGTCTGGAGAGAATTCGTCACCCAACACGATACGGTCATGGAATACGCCAAACTCAAGTTTGAAGTCAACCAAAATCATGTTGCCTTTGTCGAACAATGCTTTTAATACATCATTTACTTGATACGTGAGTTCTTTCATTTTTTCAAGTTGTGCAGCAGTTGCCCAACCTAAAGCAATGGCTTGAGATTCATTTACCATTGGATCGCCAAGCGCATCATCTTTGAAGAACAATTCGAAAGTAGGAGGAGTTAGTTCTTTACCTTCTTCAACCCCTAAGCGACGGCACAATGAACCAGCCGCGTAGTTACGAATCACACATTCCACAGGAATCATGTCTAATTTCTTTACCAACACTTCTGTTGGAGAAAGTAATTTTTCAAAATGAGTTTCAATGCCAGCAGCAGCCAGTTGCTCCATGATAAAGGCGTTAAAACGGTTGTTCACCTTGCCTTTACGATCTAGTTGTTCGATTTTTTCGCCATTGAACGCAGAGGCATCATCACGAAATACTAAAATCAGGTGGTCTTGATTATCTGTTTCATACACAGATTTCGCTTTACCAGTATAGAGCAAGGTTTGTTTTAACATGGGGGAACCTTTTGCAAAAAAAAATGCCTAGTATGATCTAGGCCGGCCAGTTTTGGTAAATCTGGGTTAACAGTTCTGCAGCTTTTTGTTTATCTGCAAAGCTGTTATCGGCATTAAACACTGCCAAATTATGACTTGAACCTACTGATGTTAGTCGTAGTACGTAGATCTGCTGATCGATTTTAAGCGTTACTTCGTAACGGTTTTTACTTTGACCCACAATGTTCTGGTTCAGGCTGCTGAGCGTGGCAAGTGTATACTGCCAAATTGTATCAGAATTTCCGTCAATTTTGAGCAATGGATTTTGATTTCCATCAGTTAGTAATTGAGGACGACCTACCGCAGTGCTTTGTTCAGAAGCAGCAGTTGCTGCGCTGTTGGGTACAGCAACATCTGGGCGGGGTAAAGCAAAACGGTTGCCTTTGCTATTTTCGAGCTTTGGCGCGTGCTGAATTGCAAGGGGATCAACCGTTGGTGCTGGATACAGTGGCGTTGCTGGACGAACCATTGACCCTTCAGGATATTGTAGCGGTTCGAGGGTTGCTGTCTCTTTATAGTTCAAAGATTTGTTGCTAACTGCAAGTGAACTACAACCCGCTAAACTCAATACTGAAAGTGCAAGGGTTAAACCTAAACGTAACTGCATAATATAGTGCTCTTTATTTGATTATACCTGCCGCCACCAACGCTTCACGCAGTGGTGCGCGGTATTGTTCTGCAAGAGGTGTTAATGGTAAGCGAATGCCAGTACCAATTAAGCCCATTTCGTGTAGTGCCCATTTCACAGGAATTGGGTTCGATTCACAAAACAGAATATTGTGTAAATTTGCAACTTGAGCATTTAGTGCTTCTGCACGTGCAGCATCGCCTGCAATCGCAACCGCACATACTTCGCTCATTTGTTTAGGTGCAACATTCGCAGTTACCGAAATGTTGCCTTTCGCACCATGTTCGATTAACTGGTAAGCGGTTGCATCATCACCTGAATAAACCACCATGTCTTTACCACGTAAGCCTTCAATCAGTGCTTGACCGCGTGGAACATCGCCAGTTGCATCTTTAATGCCGATAATTTGCGGAATATCAGCCAGACGGATGACCGTTTCATTCGCCATGTCTACGCCTGTACGCCCTGGTACGTTATACAGAATTTGAGGTAAATCAACAGCTTCAGCAATCGCTTTGTAGTGTTGATATAAGCCTTCTTGTGTCGGTTTATTGTAATATGGTGTGACCAATAGGGCTGCATCAGCACCGAGTTTTTTTGCTTCTTTTGTGAGTTCAATTGCTTCGCGCGTTGAGTTTGCACCAGTACCAGCAATAATTGGAATACGTTTGTTGGCTACACGAACGACTTCTTTAATCACTTGTGTATGTTCAGCCATGCTTAATGTAGAAGCTTCACCAGTTGTTCCAACTGCAACAATACTGTTTGTTCCCTGTTCTATGTGCCACTCAACGAGCTTCTCAAGACCCTTCCAATCTACGCTGCCATCTTCAAACATTGGGGTGACGATTGCGACTATTGAGCCTTGAATGATCTGTGCTTGCTGAGTCATTTTGAAAAAATATCCTATTTGTCCATCCAGTGAAGTGAAAAAAATGAGGTTGGATGGGTGCGCATTTTGATTTATAGCAGTTCAATTAGAATCTGTCGAATTGAATAATGCTTACGCAAATTATGACTGAACAAGCGATGAAGAACAATATGCTTTAGTCAAAGCAATTCAAAACTTTAAAAAAGTGAAAATTAACCTCGTAGTGAGGGGACGTATCTCGCACTTCAGAAGGTCAAAAAAAGACGTAGATTTACATAATTGAGTAGGAAAGGTAAATAAGATTAAGAGCTTATAAAACTTACTAAAGAGCTTATAACTCTAGGTAACGTGCAAGAAAATATGAGGCTTCATAATAAAAGCCGCTGTCAATTATTGATCTGAACAATAACTGATTGAGCATCGCTTAATTTGAGCTATGGCTAAGTATTTAAAGTTTAACTGAATTGTTGACTATTTTAGTCAAATTTCGTTCGGATTAATTGTTTTTAAGACTATCGGTCAGATGTATTGAAAATGTGATTTATCTCATAATTTATAAAAAATTATCAAAAATCTTCAACTTAAGGTGGGTTAATTAAAATTTCTGCTTCACAGATGATGGGCTTCATTTTGGACGATGTTTAAACAAGGAGTTGAAATGAAGGCATCTTCTTCAGCGCGTAAGCACTCCGTGATTACGGTGGCAATTTGCTTTTTAATCGCCGTGATTGAAGGCTTGGATATTCAAGCTGCGGGTATCGCTGCGGCAGGAATTCGGGAACATTTTGCACTGGACAGTTCACAACTGGGTGTATTTTTTAGCGCAGGAATTTTAGGATTATTACCTGGCGCATTGGTGGGTGGCCGTTTTGCAGACCGTATAGGACGTAAAACAGTCTTGGTCTGGTCTGTCGCTATATTTGCGATATTCACTTTATGTACCGTCTGGGTAAATAGTTTTTACAGTTTATTACTGGTTCGCTTTTTGGCTGGCGCGGGCTTAGGTGCTGCGATGCCGTTGTTAATTACGCTAGCATCGGAAGCGGTTACTCCTGCAAAGCGTGGGCAAGCGGTGGGGTTAATGTATTGTGGTATGCCTGTCGGAGCTGCGATTCTGTCCTACATTGCCAGTTTAGATTTCGGTTCGAACTGGAAAAATATTTTTTATCTGGGTGGCTTGTTACCTATTATTGTGCTGCCGATAATGATCAAGTTTTTGCCTGAATCGCGTGAATTCTTAAAGGCCCAAACACGTGTTGAAACCGCAGAGGTCGAGCAGAATGTCTCTTTTCAGGATTTGTTTAATCGCCATAATTTAATGCGTACTGGATTGATTTGGTTTAGTTATTTCTTCACCTTAATGGTGGTTTATATCATGCTGAGCTGGTTACCTTCGTTATTTATGGAGCTTGGTTTCTCGCGTAAGGAAGGCAGTACAGCGCAATTCTACTTCATGCTCAGTGCAACCGTAGGCACGGTGATTTTGGGTATGCTGACAGACCGCTGGAAAAAGGCTTATGTGATTGTGTTGATGTATGGCGGAATTTTGGCAGGCTTATTTGCTTTAAATGCTGCAGCTTCACTCACACAAATGTATTTGGCATCAGCACTGGTTGGGGCTTTTGTGATTGGTTGTCAGGGTGTGCTCTATGCGTTTGGGAGTATTGTTTATCCCACTGAGCTACGTGGCACGGGTGTAGGGATGGCTTCGGCTGTTGGGCGTATTGGGGCGATGTTGGGCCCGACCATTGCGGGACAGCTTTTGGCAGCAGGTTTTGGCGCGACAGGTGTTGTTTCAGCAGCGATTCCTTGTATTGTGATTTCTGCCGTATTGATGTTAATTCTGGTACAACGTCTACAGAAAGTCACCGTTTAAACAGCCTATAGTCTATGAGTAGCCCGTTAATACGGGCTATTTTTATGGGCAATAAATAATCGGTAACAGCAGGAATTGTTGTAGATCAAGTCAGTGAGACTGACGCGCTCACTACATCCTTGAACTTTTGTTATATGCTAGCGAACAATTAAAAAGAACAGTGAATGAAACGGACATGCAACAGATACAAAACAAAAAAGCGTTGATTGTGGTGGATGTACAAAATGGTTTTACCCCAGGAGGAAATCTTGCGGTTGCCCATGCCGACCAAATTATCCCCAAAATAAATCAATTGGGGAATTATTTTGAACAAATTATTCTGACCCAAGACTGGCATCCTGCGCAGCATATTTCTTTTGCCGACAATCATGTGGGTAAACAAGCCTTCGATCAGATTGAACTGCCTTATGGCACACAGGTGCTTTGGCCTGTGCATTGTGTACAAGGTAGCCATGATGCCGATTTTCATCCTGATTTAGCCTTACCCCAAGCCCAATTGATTATCCGTAAAGGCATGCATGTAAATATCGACAGTTATTCGGCATTTATGGAAGCAGACCGAAAAACCACGACAGGTTTGGCAGGTTATTTAAATGCACGCGGCATAGATACGGTGTATATCGTGGGTATTGCAACGGACTTCTGTGTGGCATGGACAGCGATAGATGCCTGCCGTTTAGGTTTTAAAACCTATGTGATTGCCGATGCAACCAAAGCAATTGATTTAAATGGTTCGTTGCAACATGCTTGGCAAGATATGCTAGCTGCAGGTGTACGACGGGTTTATATCAAAGATATTGTTACAGCCACGCCTGCATAACTCGCTTACCTCGCTTCACCTTCTCTAGTTTGCCGACCCATTGAGGACTGACGATGTCTGCATTATTGCAATTGAGCCGTTTGATTCAGAAAACTTTTGCTTTGTGGGTGGTGCTGTTTGCAGCCATTGCATTAATTCTGCCTGAAGCCTTTGTCTGGTTAAAAGCTTATATCCCATGGATGTTGGGAATTATTATGTTGGGCATGGGGATGACCATGCAACTGGAGGACTTTAAAGCGATAGCACAAACGCCGAAAGCGGTCTGTATTGGGGTAATCGCACAATTTGTGGTGATGCCGTCCTTGGCTTATGTCCTATGTTTGATTTTTCAATTGCCTGCAGAGCTGGCAGTTGGGGTGATTTTAGTGGGCTGTTGTCCTGGGGGAACCGCTTCAAATGTCATTACTTATATGGCAAAGGGCAATACGGCGTTGTCTGTCGCTTGCACTGCGGTTTCGACTTTATTGGCTCCAATACTGACCCCATTTATTTTCTATCTGCTTGCGAGTCAATGGATTGAAATTAATGCGTGGTCGATGCTGAGTTCAATTTTACAGGTGGTGCTATTGCCGATTGTGGTGGGCTTAATTTTACGACGTTTATTGAAACAACGGATTCAGCAGTACATCACTGTGATGCCGCTGATTTCGGTGTTGGCTATCGTGTTGATTGTGGCGGCCATTATTGGTGGCAGTAAAGCACAGTTGTTACATTCAGGTTTATTGATTTTTCTGGTGGTGGCATTACACAATGGCCTAGGATATCTGTTGGGATTTGGGTGCAGCCGTTTATTCCATTTAAATTATGCAGATAGTAAGGCTGTGGCGATTGAGGTCGGGATGCAAAACTCAGGTCTGGGTGTGGCATTAGCCGCAGTTCATTTTGCAACAGCGCCATTAACTGCCTTACCCAGTGCAATTTTTAGTTTATGGCATAATATTTCTGGGCCGATTTTGGCGACCTATTGGGCAAGTCGACAGCATGAATCGGTTGCTGCACCAGAGTTGGATGCTCGAAAATCTGAATGAAATCAGTGTGATTTTTAATAAAAATTTGACCAAGTGTTTATAAAGTAAACAGTGAGTTCGCATATTCAAGCTGAGTTCAAGCGTGTAATAAAAATGTCATAAACACTACATAACATGCAGGCACAGAGGGTAAAGAGTTGATTAAAAAATCAACCATATTGAGTCAAAATGAAAAATTTTCAGCATTCATCAGCAACGTATTTCAATCGTGAATTGGCGCTCATTGAATTTAATCGGCGTGTTCTAGCTCAAGCGAGAAATCCTGATTTACCCATTTTAGAGCGCCTTAACTTCCTGATTATTTTCTCCCGCAATCTGGATGAATTTTTTGAAATTCGAGTTGCGGGGTTAATGAAGCAACAGGATTTAAACGCCATTACCCGAATGCCTGACGGTATTCCAACCGATGTGGTTTTGTCTGAACTTTCGACTATAGTGCATCAGGCGGTACAAGAGCAGTATGAGATTTTCAATCATTCCATTTTGCCGCAGCTACAAGGCTTTGGGATTCATTTCATTCAATATCAAGATATTCTGGAAAAGCATAAGCCGTGGATTGCCAACTATTTTGCTAAACAAGTGCAGCCTGTGTTGACCCCAATCAGTTTGGATCCATCACATCCTTTTCCACGTTTGGTGAATAAAAGCCTGAATTTCATTGTCAGCCTAGAAGGTAAAGATGCTTTTGGACGTGAAATTGAAATGGCGATTGTGCCTGCACCGCGTTCTTTACCACGTTTGATTCATCTGCCCGAGAGTGTGGTAGGGAACCATCAAGAACAGATTTTCCTGACCGCTATTATTCAACAACATATCAGCGATTTATTTCCCGGCATGAGAGCGACAGGTTGTTATGCTTTCCGCGTCACACGCAATGCGGATTTAATTTTATCTGAAGATGTCGATGATCTGGCGGTGGCATTAAAAGATGAGCTGTCTTCTCGGCGTTTTGGTCGCGCGGTGCGTTTAGAAATTGAAGATGATTGTCCTCGTGAAATTACGGATTATTTGCTGAATCAATTCGATTTAGATCAAGAGCATTTGTATTCGATTTCGGGGCCCATCAATTTATCGCGCTTAACCACCAGTTTTGATCGCCCTGATTTAAAATATCCTGTGTTTAATCCTGTTATTCCGAAGCCCTTTCGCAAGCAACAGTCCATTTTTGAAATTTTGAAAAAAGAAGATGTGTTACTGCATCATCCTTTTGACTCATTCCAGCCTGTGATCAGTTTATTACGTGAAGCGGCAAAAGATCCGAATGTATTGGCCATTAAACAAACGCTATATCGTAGTGGAGCCGATTCGGAAATTGTGCAAGCCTTAGCAGAAGCGGCGCGGAATGGCAAAGAAGTTACCGCGGTGATTGAACTGCGGGCACGTTTTGATGAAGAATCGAATATTACCGTAGCCAATGTCTTGCAAGAAGCGGGGGCGGTAGTGGTGTACGGCATTGTGGGTTATAAAACCCATGCCAAAATGATTTTAATCGTGCGTCGTGAAGATCGGCAATTGGTGCGTTATGCACATTTAGGCACAGGCAATTATCATGCAGGTAATGCCAGAATATATACCGATTATGGCTTGATGACCACACAACCCGACATCTGTGAAGATGTACACCTGATGTTCCAAGAACTGACGGGCATGGGCAAGATGGCAAAATTAAAGACTTTGCTACATGCGCCTTTTACTTTGCATACAGAATTGCTGAAGTTGATTGATCAGGAAATTGCATACGCACAAGCGGGAAAAAACGCGCGCATTATCATTAAGGTCAATGCACTGACCGAACCTCAACTGATTGCTGCTTTATATCGCGCCTCACATGCAGGAGTGAACATTGACCTGATTATTCGTTCGATTTGCTGCTTGGTTCCACAACTGGAGGGCTTGTCCGAAAATATTCGAGTGCGATCCATTGTAGGACGTTTCTTGGAACATACTCGAGTCTATTATTTTGAACAGGGCGGAGAAAAGAAACTGTACTGTGCCAGCGCAGACTGGATGGGACGTAATTTATTTTCACGTGTTGAAACTTGCTTTCCTATTTTAGACCCGAAGATCAAAAAGCGTATTCTGCAAGATGGTTTACTCAATTATTTGTCGGATCAAAAAGGTACGTGGGAGCTGCAACCCACTGGAGAATGGATTCAAGCCTACGTTGCTCCAGATGAAGTACCCTATTCCGCGCAGGAGTTCTTAATCAGCAAGAGTTTACAAAAAATTTAATCTTTTAAAACAGCGTAAAAAAAGCCTGATACGAGTCAGGCTTTTTTATTGCAGCAAGCTTATGAAGCTTTAGATTGTTTACCTTTCAAAATCTCAGTTCTTAAACTTTGTGCCAATTCGGCTGTACTGCTATCCATCCCATTGACCATAAAGGCATGACGAGTCAATACATTGGTCGGATTTGGCAAGGACACCAAGTCATAATGTTCGCTGATATCCTTTAACAACTCATTGTTCAGATGAACTGCACTTTCTTTGGCAGAAAGTTGATGGACCAGACGTTCAGCCGCTTGAACCGCAGATAACTGCATTGCTTCTACAGACGAAGAAATAGCACTGCGTGTTTGTAACACGAAACGTTTTTCTTCACGGTAGCGTTTATATAAAACTTCCGACAATAATTGGAACACTGAGCTAATCATCACTAGACAAGGCACGGCATTAGGCATGTCTGCCGTTAAGGTGATGGTTGCCCCTTGCGCACTGAATTGTTGTACTGTGGTAATGTCTGATCGATTCAATTTATAGTGCTGAACAGCAAGCTCAATACTCTTATTCAAGAAAATTTGGCATAAATTGAAATAGGGTACAGATACGGTCTGATTGACCGAGTCGAGGAGTTGCTTTGGATCATAATATTGAATGTTCAATGCGACCGAGCAATCATCCAAAACCACAGGCTTGATTTCTTTGGCTTTGTTTTTATTTTGAAACTGCTGTTGGGCTTGAGCAATGGTTAATGCAGCATTATGTTTCTCTTGCTCCAGTGCTTGAGTTAAGGCCTGAATTTCGTGTTTTAAGCGTGATTCATTATTAATGCGTGCTAAATATTCTGTACGGCTTGGGCGAGCAATCGCACGGTAACCTAACCATAATAGACCATGAATAAAGAACGAGAACAAAATCGCTAACCATTGAGTCCGTAAAATTTCCCCAATACTAGGTTTGATCAGGGTAATTTCAATGGTGCCGACTTTTTTCTCATTTTGTAGGGCATCACGAACAAAAACTTCACCATCACGTGTTTTGGATAAACCACCTGTTGCCAAAACCTGATTGGCGCCGTCCAAAATTCGAATAGAGGCGACACTTGGATTGGTGGCATAACGATTCACCAACAAGGCCAGTGATACCGTATTGGCAGGATCGAGCTCAGATAAGCTGTCTGTGACCAGTTGGCTGGTCATCAACTGTCCCTGATTCGCACGGTTCTCATTCAGTTGGTGAGTGGTTGCAATCACCAATAAAAAGGTATGAAGTGCAAAACTTATTATCAGTAGGCTAGCAAATAGCCCTTGTCTAGGCGCATTCAACGTAAACTTCCAAGGCAATTCTATTCAAATTCGATTATGATTCTCACAATAGTTGTAGCTCAGACCCGAGTCAATTCATGCGAGAAATCATTCTTATATCATTTTTGGGACCCGACCAGCCTAATCAATTCACTCGATTAATGCGGGTTTTGTCCACTCATTCCTTACAAATTCTAGATGTTGGACAAGCCGTCATCCATAATCAACTGACTTTAGGTATTGTTGTTTCGTCAGATGACCAGACTGCAACAGCATTAGCCATGAAGGAAATTCTGATTCTAGCACATGATATCGGCTTAACAGTGCGCTTTAAACCGATCTCTGCAACAGAATATGATCAATGGGTAAGTGAAGGTGGACGGACACGCTATATTGTTACGGCTTTGGCACCAGAACTGACGGCTGCACATTTACAAGCTGTTACCAATATTGTGTCGAACCAAGGTTTTAATATCGAAACAGTGACCCGTTTATCAGGCCGTCCGCAACTACAAAATCAGTTGGAAGGGCCAAAACGCTCTTGCGTACAGTTTGGTCTAAGTGGACAAATGTTAGATGCAACCGCAATGCGCGCAGCTTGTTTACGTTTGTCTTCTGAACTCAGTATCGATATTGCGGTGCAAGAAGATAACGCTTATCGTCGTAACAGCCGTTTAGTCTGTTTTGACATGGATTCAACCCTCATTGAACAAGAGGTGATTGATGAATTGGCGATTGAAGCGGGTGTGGGTGAGCAAGTTGCAGAAATTACTGAACGTGCTATGCAAGGGGAACTAGATTTCCAACAAAGTTTCCGTGCGCGAGTGGCGTTATTGAAAGGTTTGGATGCTTCGGTATTGCCTAAAATTGCGGAACGTTTGACCATTACAGAAGGTGCTGAACGCTTAATTACAACCTTAAAATCATTAGGTTATAGAACAGCAATTTTATCGGGTGGCTTCCAGTACTTTGCAGAGTATTTACAAGCCAAACTCGGGATTGATGAAGTACATGCCAATGTACTAGATGTACAAGATGGTTACGTCACAGGTGAAGTCAAAGGACATATTGTCGATGGTGCACGTAAGGCATTTTTGTTAAGTGAACTGGCAGATAATATGGGTATTTCACCAGAGCAAACCATTGCGGTGGGGGATGGCGCCAATGATTTACCCATGTTGTCTTTGGCAGGCTTAGGGGTCGCTTTCCGTGCGAAACCTTTAGTCCGTCAGAATGCCAATCAGGCGATTTCAAGTGTAGGACTCGATGGAGTTTTATACTTGTTGGGTGTGCATGATAAAGATCTTAACTGCGCGTAACCATTACAGTTTCATAAAAAAAACGCAATCTTAGGATTGCGTTTTTTGTTTTCTTATGCGTGACTTTTGTATTAAAAAATCATCTAACGATTGGGCACAATCTGCTTCATATCAGGTATCTAAAAAATATTTTTTTCAGTGAAAAAACCCGTTGTTTTTTTGTAATGACACGCCAACTCATGGCATATCTTGCTTCCATTCAAGTCGAAATGACAAAAAATGTAATGACAAAATAATATTGCGACAATGTATGTCGTTTAATAAAAAAGCATGCCTTTTTTTCTGTTTAAAACTGCTCATAATGCTTGCATAGAGATGCAGATAAACAAATTTCACAAAATTAATATAGGTCGTGAGAATTAAGGGTTGAGTATCTGCCCAGACACGATTCCCATTGAAGACGGAGGTTTTTATGGTCACAGCGAATTTAGCAACCATAATTGGCTTGAGTTGTGTGGCTGTTGCATTGATTGCTGTTTTCTTCTCGCCTTATCGCCGTTGGCTGAGCTTTATGTTCGCAGGTATGATGTTCTGGGGCTTGTTAGAAATGATTCGACTCAGCATTCAGGTCGTATTTGATGTACCCATGGCGTATAGCTATTTGGCAGCGGTGAGTTTAGCCATGACGATGGTGACGCTATTATTGTTTCGAGAAGACCGTCGTGCTGAACGTGCTTTATCTAAACGTCGCTATATTGAACATACTCCTGTGTATGAGGACGATCAGCAGTACAGTAGTCGTTAAGTGTTTATTGCTCCTTTTCAGCCAAGGTGGGAAGGAGCTCAGTTTCGGTGAAGCCGAAAGCATAAGAAAATATCCATAAAACTACCTTATATAGGTCGATATGGCTGATACTAGAGTAGGTTTGTCGCCTCAAGTGCTTTTTTATTTTTAATGTTATGGTTGTGATTGAATCCATTTCACTTATACAGGCTGTAATTGCTGATTTAAGTATTAGTAAAAAGACAGCCTTTTTATGATGAGAATAAAAATTTTGTTTGTGACTTTGGTGGTCGGATCAGGATTGTTATACAAAGCCTAGCTTCCATCAGAATTAAGTTATGGTAGGATGGAGCAGTCAATTTTTCTACAATTACAATAGGCTTCAAACGTCATGAAACTGTCTTCAATTCCAGTTGTCAAACTACCATTGGTCGATGTGAGCACGGATCCACTTGATCTTTTAGTGGCAAGTTTAGTATTGCGCATGAAACAACTGGCTCGTACCAGTCCAAAATTTATCGAGTTAATTCATGAGCGTCAGTTCCGTATTCAAATTGGGACAGATCAAGGCGTAGCGCGTCAAATTATTGTCGACAATGGACAAATTGATACAGTTTCAGGCGATGCAGAGAAAGCTGATTTTATCTTGCAATTTGCAGACAGCGAGCAAGGGGTGAAAACCTTGTTGAAAGGAGACCCTTCTGCATTTATGACTGGGATGCAAAATGGCAGCATCAAAATGGAAGGTGACTTCAGCTTGTTGGTTTGGTTTAACAAAGTTGCAAAATTGATTCCACCAAAATTACCAAAACCAGTGAAAGAGAAAATTCAATTGGCACGTCAATTCTTAAAAGAAAAGACAGGCCGATAAGTCTTTCACTGCGAAGCAATAAAAAGCCTACAATTCACTGTAGGCTTTTTTATTGCGGAATATTTTATTCAACTTCAAGTTGAAAAGTCACAGGACCATCATTAATTAAATGGACTTTCATGTCTGCTGCAAAAATGCCTGTTTGTACCTGTTCAAATTGGGATTTGGCATAGTCCACCAATTGTTCATACAAAACTTTGGCAGCATCAGGCGGCATTGCAGGGCCAAAATCTGGGCGTAAGCCTTTTTGCGTTTGCGCCATGAGGGTAAATTGCGACACCAACAACAAACCACCTTGAGCTTGTGCCACGTTCCAGCCCATTTTACCTTGTTCATCATCAAAAATGCGGTACTTGAGGATTTTATCAATCAACTTTTTGCCTTTTTCCAGTTGATCTTCTTTCCCTAGCCCTAAAAAGACCAGCAACCCATGTTGAATTTCACCCGTGACTTGACCGTCGACGATCACTTTGGCTTCAAGTACTCGTTGTAATAATGCACGCATATAAAAAACTGATATCAAAACACTCAAAATCAGTTTATCAAAAGCAGATAACCGATTTCATATATTATGCTGAGAAAGATTAAAATAAGTGATCATTAAAACCTTAAAAGTAATATGGTTTTATTTTGCAGATTAAGTTATGCTAAATCACTATTCAATTTAAAGAAAGGCATGGATGAATTTAAATCTTGCCTTACAATAATAAAATGATAATGATATTATCATTTTATGTTAATAATATGATAGAAAATGGCTATGGAAAATAAAACTGCAAGATTGACAATTTTGATTGACCCTATAAAAAAAGAAGCTTTTGAAGTGTTATGTAGTCAGCAAGATTTAAAACCCTCACAAGTGGTTCGACAGCTTATTCGTGAATATTTAAATACGCATGGTGTAGATTACGCAACAAAATTGAAAAATAATGTGCAAAATTCATCGGAAAAATGATACCAAAAAAGCCATCTATGAAAGATGGCTTTTTTTTTGCTCATCGCAAAAATTATGAGAAATCTAATTCTTTTTCAAACGCTTTTAATTCATGGCGAGCCATCGCAAGATTTGATTTGTGACGGTCTAAGACTAGATAGAGAAACAGTTCATCATTGCGGTCTAATGGGCGTAAAATGTGATATTGCTTACCTAAACTAATCAATACATCTTCAATATTATCTTTTAAATTTAAAGCACTCGCGACCTTTCGCTTTGCACGAATAACCTCTGTATTTCCCGCAGCTGCAAGTTCTAAATCTATTCCAGAACCTACCCCAGATAAAGATAAGCCACTTGAACTATCAACGAGTGCAGCAGCAACAAAACCGTCGATTTCAACTAACGGTTTTAAATCTAACTTAGCCATTGTTATTCTCCATACCAGCATGATTTATTGGGTAATATTATTAATTTTAATGGTGAATAATATTACTTTTTATTTGAAATTTGATGTTAATTTAAAGCAAATATAATTGCAATGAATGTTAATATAAATTTATTAAAAATGTATTTTATTATAATATTATGATAATAATATGCACATGTGGTCGCGGCGATCTATTGGCCTTCCATAACTGGAATCATTATTTTTTTGTTAAAAGGATAAGAAAAAAGAATAAATGACACTGGATGTTATGTAACAATGGATTCTGTGATTTATCGTGAATGAAGAACATTCCGAACGGATAGGCTATGCAACCAATAATTCAATCCTTGCTGGATACTGATTTATATAAATTTACGATGCTACAAGTGGTGTTACACAAGTTCCCACAAACGCACAGTGTTTACCATTTTCGTTGCCGCAATTTGGACGAGACGGTCTATCCCTTGGTGGATATCCTGCAAGATTTGAATGAGCAGTTAGATTATTTGTGTCAGCTTCGATTTAAAGAAGATGAATTGCAATATTTGCGTGGCTTACGTTTTATTAAAAGTGACTTTGTTGATTATTTGGAATTATTTCAACTCAAACGCCGTTTCATTCATACAGGTATAGATAGTGAAGGCCGTTTGGATATTTGGGTCGAAGGTCCCATGGTCCAAGCGATGATGTTCGAGATTTTTGTCTTGGCGATTGTCAACGAACTGTATTTTCAGCGCATTCGTACGCCAGAAGTACTTGAAGAAGGTAAGCGTCGTCTTAAAGCCAAAATTGAATTCATTCAACAGTGTGAACAGCAGCAACAACCAGAAGATCCCCCGTTTTTGGTGTCTGACTTTGGCACCCGTCGTCGCTATAGTTTGACTTGGCAAAGACAGGTTATTCAGGCATTTCACCAAGCAGTACCGAATGTTTTCCGAGGGACCAGCAATGTGCTGTTGGCAAAAGAATTGGGAATTTCACCGATTGGCACCATGGCACATGAGTTTTTACAGGCCTTTCAGGCTTTAGATGTACGTCTGCGTGATTTCCAAAAAGCCGCATTAGAGACTTGGGTACAGGAATATCGGGGTGATTTGGGTATTGCCCTGACTGATGTGGTGGGAATGGATGCTTTCCTGCGTGATTTTGATTTGTATTTTGCTAAATTATTCGATGGCTTAAGACACGACAGTGGTGACCCTTTTGTTTGGGGAGACAAAGCCTATGAACATTACAAAACCTTAAAAATTGACAGCAGAACCAAAATGCTGACTTTCAGTGACGGTTTGAATTTACAAAAAGCATGGGCATTACATCAATATTTCAAAGACCGTTTCAAAGTGAGCTTCGGTATAGGCACCAATCTGACCAATGACATGGGGCAGACCCCATTGAATATTGTATTGAAGTTGGTGGAGTGTAATGGACAATCGGTGGCGAAAATTTCAGATAGTCCAGGCAAAACCATGACCGATAATGATACTTTCTTGGCCTACTTACGTCAGGTTTTTCAAATTACAGAGCTTGAGCATTAATTGATTTATATTGCTGATTTTCTGCAATGATCTCTAGGAAAATCGGCAGTTGGTAGACATGGGCTTATGCTAAGATCAAGCTGTTGCCAGAACAAAACGTGTAAAAAAGATGACGGAATCTACGCTAAATTTGGGTTTATTAATCGAGGTGGAAGAGCTACTTCCACATTTAGACAATGAAAAATTACGTATTGTGGATTTAAGTCGAAGTTCAGTCTATGATCAGTTGCATATTCCACATGCGATTCCGCTCAAACCCGCGCAGTTGTTGCGTCAAGAAGAAAATGCAACGGGCTTGTTACCTCATGCTGAAGGTTTGCAGGCACTGATTCAGTATTTAAATATTAGTCCTGAACATCATGTGGTGGTTTATGACGATGAAGGTGGCGCTTGGGCAGGGCGATTGATCTGGAATTTGCATTGCTTGGGTTTTTATAATACCTCGCTGCTCAATGGCGGTATTCATGCATGGTTAGGGCAAGGTTTGCCCACGACTTCAGAACAGGAGCAATTCGCTCCTGTAGAATCCTTAGTGCAAGTCAATTTGGCTGCACAAGATCAAGTCCGTATTGAATATCCCGAGTTGTTGTCTTTGGTACAGCAACAGGCCATTCAGCTTTGGGATTGTCGAACTGAAGATGAATATACGGGTTTAAGATTAGCAGCACGACGCGGTGGTCATATTCCAAATGCGCGCCATTTTGAATGGAGTACTGCACTTAACCGTGAAAATCATTTAAAATTGCATGCTTTAGAACGCACACAACAACGCTTAGAACAACAAGGTTTCAATTTACAAGAACCTGTCGTGGTGTACTGTCAGTCACATCATCGTTCAGGTTTGGCTTATATTTTGGGTCGTGTATTGGGTTGGAATATTCGAGCTTATGATGGTGCGTGGAGTGAATGGGGCAATCGCCTCGATAGTCCAATCGTTACTGGAGAGTTACCGTCTTGAGCCTCACCTCGCGTTTAACAAAACAATTCTTTATTCAGGCGCAACGTGTTGTGCCACAACATCAACTCTCGCGTGTGGTAGGTAAGATTGCTGCCAGTGAACATCCATTGATTAAAAACACGGCAATTTCTGCATTTAAAGCGCAATATGGCATTGATATGTCAATTGCAGAGCAAAAAAATGCGTTGAAATACAAGTCATTCAATGAATTTTTTACCCGAGCTTTGCAAGAGGGTGTACGTGAGATTGATGCCGATGAGACAAGCATCGTGTCTCCTGCCGATGGGGCAATTTCACAATTGGGGCATATTGAGTCTGGTGAAGTGTTTCAAGCCAAAGGGCAAAGTTTTTCGGTTGAAAAACTGATTGCGGATCCTCAATTAGCAGAGCCATTCAAACACGGTGAATTTGCTACGGTATATTTATCTCCGCGTGATTATCACCGTGTACATATGCCGTTTGCAGGTACGCTCACAGAAACCTTATACGTACCTGGTGAATTGTTCTCTGTGAACCAGACAACGGCTGAAAATATTCCAGGTTTGTTCGCACGTAATGAGCGTATGGTGTGCCTGTTCGATACCGAATTGGGGCGTATGGCAGTGGTGTTAGTCGGTGCGATGATTGTGGCAGGCATCGAAACGGTTGCGACAGGCAAAGTGAAACCGACGGGGCGTTTAGAGTTGAACCAGCACAATCTATTCCTTGAAAAAGGTGCAGAGCTAGGACGTTTTTACTTAGGTTCGACGGCAATTGTCTTGTTTGAACAAAATAAAATGCAGTGGGATGCCCAGTTTAAAGCCAATTCGACAGTAGTGATGGGCGAAGCATTGGGGCATACCCTGTAATGATGGCTTTGATTTGAGATGGTTGTTAGATGCAACCATCTCAATCCTTATTTTTTAAATCATATAATAATCATTGCTGAGTAAAACAATTTTTAGCTCAAGTGGTACAGGCGTTCTTTGGGAAATACAACTTTAAAAGTCGAGCCTTGATTTTCTTTGGATTCAATTTCTAAATGTGCATTGTGCTGCATCAGTACGTGTTTCACAATTGCCAGTCCTAAACCCGTTCCACCTGTTTGACGACTACGTGCGCTATCCACACGATAAAAGCGTTCGGTTAAGCGTGGCAAATGTTTCGGATCAATACCAATACCCGTATCTTCAACCGTAAAATAACCATGTTCGCCATCATCATGCCAACCCATGGTAATAGTACCGCCTTTCGGGGTGTATTTAATCGCATTGGTAATGAGATTGCTAAACGCACTGGCCAACTCGGTATCTGAACCAATGAGGTCGCAATGACTGTCGATGTCCAAATTCAGGGTATGGCCATAATCCACGTTATAGGCCTGCGCATCATCGAATAACTGATTCATTAGGCTTGGCATTTCAATAATCTGGTTTTTGGCAATTTGCTTATTATTTTCCAAACGGGATAACAGCAAGAGGTCATTGACCAAGGCATTCATACGTTTGGTCTGCGCCTGCATTTGCTCAAATGCACGCTTCCAGCGTGGATTTAAATCTTCCTGATCGGTAAAGGTTTCAATATAACCACTGAGCACTGTTAAAGGCGTGCGTAATTCATGTGAAATATTATCGACAAAATCTTTACGCATTTGCTCTAAGTTATGCATCCGAGTCACATCATATGCTACTAAAAGACGGCTTTCACCGCCAAAGCGAGTCATTTTGATTTGTACGTAATGATCTTCAAACACTGAGGATTTCATTTTAATCCCATCAGGGATTTGATCGCTTTGTTTGAAATATTCAATAAAACTCGGCTGGCGTAGAATGGTCATAATATTGCGACCACGATCTAGCGCCTGAATGCCCAATAATTTTTCTGCCGCGGGATTCCACCATTCAATTTGATGTGACTCATCAATTAACACCACGGCTTCTGCCAGTGCCACCAAAGAGGATTGTGCACGGTCAATCAAACCAACCATTTCGGCTTGAACTATACGTTCTTGGCGCTGCGCACGATAGACATTAAATAATAATGCTCCCCAGATGCCATTTAAATTGGGCGGAACATCATAAGGACGGTTAGAAATCCATTCATTGACCAAGTACAAAGAGCGCAGTTGGAAACCGAAGAAAATGGTAAAAGCAGTAAAAATACAAACCCAAAAATACCCGATGCCAAACCCGATCAAGCTTGCAATCAGCAATAGAAAAACCAGTAAACGTAAATCTTGTTTGGCAAATATCCATAAACTGCTGTAACGGAATTTTTGATGCTCACGCGCCAGTTCGGGGACAGGGTAGGGTTCATACATAAAACTAAAATTAACCTAAAGCTACATCAGCACGAGTGGAGAAGCGGTAACCCGTTCCACGCACGGTTTGAACAAAACGGTCTGCACCATAGGGTTCTAAGACTTTGCGTAAACGGCGAATATGGACATCAATAGTACGGTCTTCAATATAGACATTTCCACCCCAAACTTGATCAAGCAGTTGCGCACGGGTATAAGCACGCTCAGGATGTGTCATGAAGAAGGCCAATAAACGATATTCAGTTGGACCCATTTCTAGAATATTATTGCCAAAACTCACGCGTTGGCTGACTGGGTCAAGCAATAAACCATTGGCATCAATGGTTTTTTCTCCACTCAGAGCATTGGCGCGACGCAGAACAGCTTTAATGCGCGATACCAATTCGCGTGTTGAAAAAGGTTTGGTCATGTAGTCATCTGCACCTGCATCGAGACCTTGGACTTTATGGTCTTCTTCTCCGCGTGCAGTGAGCATAATCACAGGAATTTCAGATAAATTTTCATCGCGTTTAAGGCGACGACAGAGATCGACACCGCTGACACCACCAGGCATCATCCAGTCGAGCAGAATTAACGCTGGGCGTTGATCGACAATCATTTGATGCGCCTGTTTTGCATCTTCTGCCTGTAAGCATTGAAAGCCTGCCATATCCAAAGAGGTATGAATCATCTCTCGAATTGGAAGTTCGTCATCGACGATTAGTATGTAGTCATCTTTCACAACGCAATATCCTATTGATGATAACGGTAGGCCGTTTTTTATTTATGACAGGCTTATTACAAAGATTAATTATGACAGTATCATTGCAGAATAGGGCAGAATCCCAATTTTCGCAAAGTTTTGTGACAATTTTTAGTCGAATTCGTGAACAATTTTAGACAAACTTAATGGCTGCCTTAAAATCTGGTTCAATTCTTTTGTAAAAATTAAATTGCTGTAATTTAATTTTTTTTCTCAGAAAATGATTCGAGTAGAGCTAAAAAAACCACTCGACATGATGCCAATACATCTTCCAGAGACTGTTTAAAGCCACTGATGACCCAACGAATCGCAATCTGGGTAACATAACCATTTAAGCCTGTAGAAACCCATGAAATTTCACGTTCTGAATGCGGGATATTCGGCATCATTAACATGACAAAAGCATGAATCATACGGTCAAAACGCAACATGGTTTCGTGAATGGTGGCTTGGTTATGCAGTTCTTGTACCAGCATAGCATCGATATAAATAATACGTGCCATACGTGGGTTATCTTTGAGCGTGGTGAGTAGGGCGGTTAAGCCAGCATCGACCATTTTTTCATGACTGTTCGAGGCTTGCATAATCGCTTGCATGACATTTTGTTGCAGTTCATCAATCAGTTTTAAAAAGATGGTTTGGAAAAGTTGATCACTTTTTTTAAAGGATTCATAAAAATAGCGTTCGGTCAGTTTGGCTTCATTGCAAATGTCTTTGACTGTGACGGCAAAGAAACCATGTGTGCCATAAACTTCAATACCTGCCTCGATGAGTTTTTCACGACGTGCCTGTTGACGTTCAGTCAAAGACAGCCCTTTAAACTGGCGTTCTTTATTTTTTAACGGTTGGTTATTTTTTCCTGCATCGTTGGTATTGGAATAAGTCATAAAGATAAAACGTAGCAAAGACCGCCTATAGTTTAACAACAATTGCTGCAAATGCCTAAATTAAACGCAGGATTCGGCTCAAAGGAGATTCGTCAGACAATTATTGACAATGAGTATTGTCAAATTTATATTGGGAGTGTCATTTGCATCATGCATAAAATAATGGGGGTAGCTTTGTCATACCGCCTTAGGAACCAATAAGGATAGAAAATGAAAACATTTAACAATAAAATCGCCGCCGTAACAGGTGCGGGTTCAGGGATTGGTCAACAGTTGGCATTGCTTTTAGCCAAGCAAGGTTGCCATCTTTCTTTAAGTGATATTAATGAACAAGGTTTGGCAAAAACCGTGGAATTACTGAAAGACAGCAATGTGCGAGTGACCACCCAAAAACTAGATGTGTCTGACCGTGAAGCCATGCGTACTTGGGCAGAAGAAACGGTACAAAATCATGGTTCAGTCAATATGATTTTTAACAATGCTGGGGTGGCGTTGGGCTCGACAGTAGAAGGTGCGAGTTATGATGAACTAGAATGGATTGTAGGGATTAATTTTTGGGGCGTGGTGTACGGAACCAAAGAATTTTTGCCGTTGATTAAGCAAACAGGCGATGGTCATATCATCAACATTTCTAGCTTATTCGGTTTAACGGCTCAACCCACCCAATCGGCCTATAATGCCACCAAGTTTGCGGTTCGTGGTTTTACCGAATCCCTACGTCAGGAACTGGATATTGAAAACTGTGGCGTTAGCGCGCTGTGTGTACATCCAGGTGGTATTCGTACCAATATTGCCAATGATGCGCGTATGAATGACAGCTTACGTAGCTTGGGGATGAATCCAGAAAAATCGGCACGCGCATTTAATAAGTTATTACGTATTCCACCTGAAGAAGCGGCACGTCAAATTTTAGCGGCGGTACAAAAGGATAAGCGTCGTGTGTTGATTGGCAATGATGCAAAATCTTTAGATCTGATTCAGCGTATTTTGCCAACAGGCTATCAAAAAGTGACGGCTATGGCGACGTCATTCAGCAAGCGTTTTAAATAACAAGCAGAGTAAATAAAAAGCAGAGTAAATAAAAAGCAGGTGTCGATCTTCAGATCAACACCTGCTTTTTTATGTATGGTTTATCAAATTAAACTTTCTACGGTTTTCTTTTTCCAGACAAATTGATAATACAGACCTTGCATCATACATAGGCACACAAAGGCAAGCGCATAGGCATACCAGATACCTTGCAGTCCCCACCAGTCACTAAATAAATAAGCGCAGGGAACTTCAATGGCAATAATGGCAACAATGTTGATGATCATCGGAACGGTGACGGTACCACTAGCACGCATAATCGAAGCAAAAATCGCGCTGGCACCAAAGAATAAAATGGACCATAACACAATAAACAAAAGCTGTTGACCCAGTTCGACCACAGCATGATCTGTAATAAAAAGTGCCATCAGATATTTTGAAAATAAATAGCCCAAGACCACCAATAATCCTGTAATCGCAATATTCATCCCGAGTGCGGTACGTGTAACTTTGGAGAGTAATTCTGACTTTCCAGCGCCAATCGCTTGCGCGGCAAAAATCGATGCAGCAATCGCAATCGAAAGTGCAGGAAACTGAATATAATTCAGAACCTGATTCACAGCTCCATAGGCAGCAGTCGCATCAGCACCATGACGATTGACCAACCCTACAATCACCAAACCAGCAACCGAAGTCGTGACCATTTGCACCCCAGTTGGAATACCGAGGCGTAAAATAATTTGACACAGTTGGCGGTCAAAACGAATATGACGCAGCATTTGTGCGTCGAGTCGAAGTGGATGTCGTTTATAGCCCAGATAAAAATATAAGAAAATGAGAACAGAAACAAAACCTAGGGTCGATGCAATCGCAGGTGCAACAATTCCCAGTCGAGGAAAGCCCCAATAGCCTGCAATCAAGACAGGAGTCACGCAAAGGCCTACTAAAATGGTCATGCCTGAAGCGATTAAAGGGGTAGTGCTATCGCCCACACCGCGTAAAATGGAGGTATAAATAATATAGATAAATAATAAAGGGCTACCTGCGAGCATCCACTGCACATAAGGCAAGGACAAATGCATGACGGCTTCATCCGTACCCAATGCCAATAACACATAGCGGGAAAATACTACCCCTAATAAGGCAATGATGCTTCCACCAATCAGGGTCATAAATAGGGTCGAGCCAACCACCGCCCGCACTTTTTCTATATTCTGTGCACCCCATGCCTGTCCGATCAGTACGGTTGAACCTGCGGACAAACCAATCACAAAAGCCATTAAAAAGAACAAAATCGGAAAAAATACTGCCACTGCGGCAATCGCTTGTACCCCCATCATCTGCCCGACAAAGACCGTATTAATTGTCCCTGATAGGTTTTGCAGAATATTGGTGGCAATCAACGGCATCAGGAAAATAAAAAATGCTTTCCATAGCTTTTGATGTTGCACCAAAGGGTTGTGTGCCGACATAGATGATCCTGTGCTCTTTTTTATCGTGTTGCTTCAGCTTACCCTAGCATAGTTCGCTCAGGAAAAAGTGATGTATTTCAGTAAGCAAAGCCATATTGCAGAGCGTATTTTTACGCTTGGCTTGGCTTTATACCGCACTGAGAATTTGGGTGGCTTGGGTCAAGGTCTGTTCGGTTTTGGCAAAGCAGAAGCGAATTAGTTTTAAATCTTCAGGTGGTTGCTGATAAAAAACGGAAATGGGAATCGCCACAATGCCATGCTGTTCCGCAAGGAAGTGGCACATGTCAACATCATTCAAATCGGGGCGAATTGCACGATAATCCAAATTTTGGAAATAGGTGCCTTGAGACGGCGTCAATGTAAATCGGGAAGCTGCTAAACTTGCATTGAATAAATCACGTTTTTGCTGATAAAAATGAGCAAGCTGCTGAATATGTTCAGGATGTTCTTGCATGTACTGTGCTAAAGCAGCTTGGACTGGCGTGACCCCACAAAAATTGGCAAATTGATAAACTTGGCGAAAGACCCGCATCAACTCAGGGGCAGCCACACAATACCCTGTTTTCCAACCCGTCACATGGAAGGTTTTTCCGAATGAACCGACGACAAAACACCGTTCACGCAGCTCTGGAAAAGACAAAGCTGAATAGTGTTGTTGCCCATCGTATACCAAGTGTTCATAGACCTCGTCTGAGAGCACCACAATATTGCGATTTTGGATCAGTTGAATCAGTTGTTGCCAATCTTGCTTCGACCAAATCGCCCCCGTTGGATTATGTGGCGTATTGACAATAATCATGCGGGTTTTGGCATTAATTGCGTTGGCAACTCGGTTCCAGTCCACATGAAAATGCGGTGCCATTAAAGGAATATGAATTGCTTTAGTACCGACCAAGGCAATACTTGGCGCATAGCTGTCATAGCTCGGATCAAACACAATGACTTCATCACCCGCATTCACAATGGCTTGAATGGCACTAAATAAGGCGATGGTCGCCCCAGGTGTGATGGTGATTTCGTGGATTGGATCAATCACCAGCTCATCACGCTGAAGAAATTGCGCAGCCACTTGCTGGCGTAAGCTAAGTAAGCCATCACCCGCAGCATATTGATTGGAACCGTGTAAGGTTGCATGGCTTAAGGCTTCGAGCAAGGCTTGCGGGGGCGCAAAGTCGGGAAAGCCCTGTGATAAATTGAGTGCATTCAGCCGTTGTGCCATGGCCGTCATCTGACTAAAAATCGTGACCCCTTGGGCAGGAAGTTTGGAATGAATTTCAAGCATGACCACAGACCTATCGGATGAATAAACCGATTTAATTTAGCATGTTGCAAGGTTTGTACAAGTTTAAATCTATTTATTTCTCTGTCTGAACCATGTCGTAAACTAGAGCAAATAATCGACCACAGCCCGAATAATCCCCAGTGCGAGACCAATAAAGGCACCCACCACCACGCCATTCACACGAATCATATGCAGGTCGCCACCGACCTCATTTTCAATTTTACCAATCATCTCGCGTGAGTCCCATTCATGAATGCGTTCACTAATAAAACGAATCACTTTTTCACTGTATTGATCACTCAAATTAACCGCCAGACCGCTCATGCGATCATTCAATAACTGGCGGACAGCCTGATTGGCAATGATATTCTCTCCAACCTGTTGAATTGCCACGCGTAGATTGGCTGCAATGCCTGAATCAGGCTGCATTAAATCGGCTTTAATGGCATCACATAAAATCACCACCGCACCACGAATAAAATTCAGCACTTGAGGGCTATCCAGTAAGGCATCTTTACCCTGATTTAAGCGTTGGCTTGCGACACTGTTCCGATCGGTTAATTGCAGCATCAGTTCTTGGGCTGTTTCTTCAATCTGTTGTCGCCAAGGGTGCTCTGGATTGGCGAGCATGGATTCTACCCGTTCAATCAGTGAGTCAATGGTGCGTTGTTGCACATCAATCCCAATCCAACTGGCACCTTTGGCCAATTTAGAGACCCCAAGTTCTTTAAACAGCTTTTGCGTGAGTTCGCGGGTTTGCTCTGGATGGTTGATCATCCAGTCATGCACGATATCTAGGCCACGTTGCAATACATCTTGGTGGAAGTCATTTTCAATGACCGCACGCAGCATTTCACTGGCCAGCATGTTGATATTGGTATTGCGCACCCATTGCACACTATTGTTTTGAATAAAGCGACCAATCTGCTCTTGCCCAACAAAGTCAAAGATTTTCGGGACGGTTTGCTGAATCACTTGCGTGACTTGCGTGTTGTTGTGAGGATTGGCTAACCATTGACCCACTGCCAGACTCAAGTCGATATTTTTGAGACTGCGTTCGACCACTTGAGGGGAAAGAAAATTCTCTTGGACAAAACGCCCCATAGACTCGGCAATACGCGCCTTGTTACGTGGAATAATTTCGGTATGGTCACGCAAAAAATTGGGAATTGGCATTTTGCCAAAAGGATTGCGGAACAATACGGTGATGGCATACCAATCTGCCAACCCACCGACAACACCAGCTTCTGCAGACAACATGAAAATATGAATCAGCCATGCATACTCGGGCATGAATTTGGCGAGCACCATGAGCACAATCCATGTCATGACCGCCAGCAATAAAGCAATATTTGCGAAGCGTTTACTTCGTTGCAAGCTTTCAGAACTGGTGGTCGCTACATGCATAGAATTATCCTAATCTTATTTTTGGGTTGGAGCAGATACTTCGGGTTGTGGTTGAATGACCTCGCCTGTAGAGGTCAGTCCATATTTTTTTCCCAAAGACTGTAAGATGAGTGTGGCATCAAAAGCATCGCTAGGTACTTTGTCTTTTTCTTTAAAACACTCAATGGTATACGAGACTTGCACAGGGTCAATATTCACCACCTGTGGTGTGTCGTAGAATGGGTCAGGCCAATATCCTGGATAGCGGCGGTAATAGCCACGTGGATAGTAACCATAAGGGTAAAAAGACGGTGAGCGATACACCACCGCTTGACGAGGTGGTTTATTGGTCAAATTACTGGGGTCATCTAGGACTTTAAAATAACGAAAGCCATTTTTGACTGTAGTTTGAGCTGCCTTGACCAAGGTAATTTCTTCCGCGACCCCATAGTTCATATTGGGGTCGGCTTCAAAACTGATCCGATACGTCTGTGTATTCATGGGATAGGTATTAAACCGTCCCAACTGATCAAAGGTTCGAGGTTTGGATGGTGTAGAGGCACAGCCCGCCAGTGCAAGTGTAAGAAGTGTCAGGGCAATAAGCTTAGTTTTCATGTTTATACTCCGCAGACTGCTGATGAAATAGGGGAGAAAGAAGACACGCCACTCAGGGTTAAAAATGACTATTCGGTTGTGTCAAAAATTCTAATTCTTCAGCGCTAGATGATCGTCCTAGAATGTGATTTCGGTGTGGATAGCGTCCAAATCGGTCAATAATAGCTTTATGTTGTCGTTCAAATTCTAAGGCAATCGGATGTCCCAATTGTTCAAATAATTTTAACCCAAATTCATGTACACGTTGCGACTCACTGTGCATAAAAGGCATATATAAGAAATAACGGTGTTCTGGGCTAAGTTTTAAGTCATGTTGACCTAAAATGGCTTCTTGTGCCAACCCTAACGCAAGTCCATCTTGCGCAAAGGCCTGTGCTTGATCACGAAATAAATTGCGGGAAAATTGATCTAGAATAATCACTTCGGCAAGACGCCCTTCAGGCTGTTGGCGCCATTCCCACAGTTCAGCTAAAGCAGCTTGCTGATGTATCTGGCCAAACTTTTCTGCTAACATTTGATCAAATTCGCTACTTTTGGCAAACCAGTGCGGTTGGGTTTCGGGCGCAAACCAAAAGTTTAAAATATCCTGATAATTCATTTTTATTACAGATCCTTAGCACTTATTCTTCCATAAAATCATATTTTTTGGGTGTCTTATAGAGTAACTTTGTGATAAAAAATTGCCGCAATAGGTGCACTTTTTCAGAAATTTTTATATTGACCCGTTGAACATAAGCGATGTCACCCATATTAATGCTACTGATCTGATTTGCTGAATTTTTTCAGTAAAAGCAGCAAATGTTGCGAATCTGTTTGAAAAGTAGACAGCGTGTCATGTGGCGGCATCAAATCACAGTAGACTGATATAAACTGATGATTTTATTTTAGTGGTTCTTCCAAAAAGCGAGATGATAATGAATCAACCCGAATCGACCTCTCAAGCTGTACTTCCGACTTGGGTGGATTCTTCGCTGTTACAAGGGATGTTGCGTGGTATAGAACGTGAAAGTTTGCGTATGCAAAGTAATGGTTTTTTATCGCAGGCCGATCATCCTAAAGCTTTAGGATCGGCATTGACCCATCCGCATATCACCACTGATTATTCAGAAGCCTTGATGGAGTTTATTACCCCTCCACAAGACAGTATTGCCAAAACTTTGTCTTATTTGACCGATATTCATGCTGTGGTGCATCGTCACTTAGAGCATGAAGAAAAACTTTGGCCTTTGTCGATGCCATGCATGTTGGACAACGAGGAAGACAACATTCGTTTGGCACAATATGGCAGCTCCAATATTGGCCGTTTCAAAACGCTATATCGTCATGGTTTAGGCATTCGTTATGGTCGCCGTATGCAGACCATTTCTGGGGTACATTATAATTTATCCTTCCCAGACCGCTTATTTAGTGCATTACAACAACAAGAAACCGATCCTCATTTACGCCAACTCTCTGCACAAGATTACCGTAGCCATCGTTATTTTGGCTTAATTCGCAATTTTATTCGTTTAACGCCGTTGGTGATGTTTTTGCTGGGTGCGAGCCCGTCAGTGTGTAAATGCTTTATGACGGGGCGTGAGCATCATTTGCTGCCGTTGTTAAAAGGGACCTTATATTTGCCTTATGCCACTGCTTTGCGCATGGGACGTTTTGGTTATCAGAATTCAGCGCAGAAGCAACTTGGCATTCACTATAATGACATTCAGGGCTATTTAGACGGTTTACAAAAAGCGGTCAAAACTCCGTATGCAGACTTTAGCCGTTTAGGGTTAAATGATGCGCAAGGTGAGCCAACCCAAATTAATGACCATGTCCTGCAAATTGAAAATGAGTACTACAGTCTAGTGCGACCAAAGCAGGTGCCTCAGGCAGGTGAAACGCCTTCGGAAGCTTTAGCGAATCGTGGCGTTGGCTATGTCGAGCTGCGTGCGGTGGATGTGAATCCGTATAGTCCGATTGGGATTGATGAAAGCAGCGCTGGTTTTCTGGAAGTCTTGGCATTGTATTGTTTATTACAAGACAGTCCTGCGTTGTTAGATGCTGAGCAAGAGCAGATTGAACAGAATCAGGCTGAAGTGGTCAATCGGGGGCGTGCACCGAATGCACACATTGTGGAAGATGGACAGGATTACCAGATTGAAGCTTGGTGTCAAAAACATCTGGATGCGATGCAACCCTTCGCAGAATTGCTAGATCAAGCCAATACCACGCAGTTGTATGTTCAAGCTTTACAACTGATGCAACAACGTATTGATGAGGTTGATCATACCCTTTCAGCACAGGTGATCGCAGATACTTTGACCCATGGTGGAACGTGGAATTTTGGTAGCGTGATGGCTCAACAACATGCGGCAGTGTATGAACAGCATCAATTAAACCCTGAAACACAGGCCTATTTTGATGAACTGGCACAGACATCGCTACAACAGCAACAACAACTTGAACAAGATACTGACATCAGTTTTGACGAATATCTTGCACATTATCGATAAAAATTAAGAGGTTTGACCATGCAATGGAGTTTTCGCTTCGTGAGCGGGTTTTTAGTGATTGCCAGTATTGTGGGTATGGCGTTTGCGCTGTATCTCGAACATGTCCAAGGTTTGTCTCCATGCCCATTGTGCGTCTTTCAGCGAGTGGGTTTAATGGGGTTAGGTTTTATTTCGCTGATTGCATTGATTCATAATCCAAAGTCTACGGTGGGAAAACGCATTTATGCCTTACTCGGTAGCTTGTCTATTTTATGGTCGGCAGGTGTTGCAGCACGCCATGTTTGGTTACAGAATTTGCCGCCCGATCAGGTGCCGAGCTGTGGTCCTGGATTAAATTATCTGATTGATGCCTTGCCGTTAAAAAGCGTCTTGGCGCAAGTGCTCACAGGTTCAGGCGAGTGTGCAGTGATTGACTGGACCTTCTTGGGACAGTCTTTGCCTGTATGGTCATTGTTATTTTTCGTGGTATTGACCGTGGTGAGTCTGTGGCAATTGGTGCGCCGTTATCCAACTGCAGCGAAAGCGAAAAAATAATAGCGACTTTGTCCAATAGAGATAAAAAAGCCAACAGTTGTTGGCTTTTTTTATGTGGTATTAGGTCAGGGCAATGCCTTCAAAATCATCTAAACCAATCATATGTTCATGAGCATGCAGTTGGTGATGTTGTGCTTTTTCAGGATAGAACCAATGCACGATTTGTTCTGCGACACTGGAGTGATATTGAATTTCTAAATGATTCAGACCGTAAAAAATGGCTTTATGTGATTCGGGCAATTTCAATTGAAAACGCGGATTGGGATGTTCACCTAAGGCACTTTTTACACTGACCAAATAATCGCCAATCACTTTTAGGGTTTTGTTTTTACGGTGTTCGAATTCGAGTGTGCCCGCGACCAAATAGGTATTGATATGCGAAGGTAGGGGAGCAGGTTTACGGTTATCGTCAAAGAAACCAATCCGTGCTTCATTATGCTCCCAATCGTCATCGCGCACACTGCCATAACGTAAATCTAAAATGCCATTACTGCGAATATTCACCAGATGCCCGACCAATTTCACAATCGGAAAACGCCCCAATTTTTCTTGAACTGCAAAACCAAACCGTTCCAGTACCGCACCATGATGCGGAGAGCCTAGACAAACTAAATTTTCGACCATGTGCAGCCATTGATGCATATTTTGTTTGCCATAGAACAAGGCACTGCGGGCAACCAGTCCACCCATACTATGTCCAATAATATCAATACTGGTAATGCGCGGGTTACGCTGAATCAGATCTTCTAAGGTATTGGCAAGGCTGCGTCCATTGGCTGAAATACGACGGCCTGTGTTGTAGTTTAAATACAACATGGTGTTGTGGTCACGTTGTGCTAGCAGTTTTTCTCCAAAACCGCCATTATTACGGTTGGTCCAGTCAAGATGGTTCATACACAAACCATGCACAAAAAGGACCACCCGACCTGATAAATCTCCACGTTGGATTTCACCGTAGTGATCATAGAGCACCATCGGTAGTGCCATCGGATTATGATATTTCAGCAAATAGTCACCCAAGACGCCATTCACCGCGCCGACTAAAAAATGCAGCGTCGGAGTAAGTGGTTTTTCATGTAGTTTTGGGTATTTTTCAATAATTTGGCGTAGGCCTGGCGCTAAAAGATAATGTCCATAATTTTCCAACAAACTCATGCTTAAGCGGTTAAACCGAGCAATTTGTGGTCGATTTTGCAAGTTTTTGAATTCTTGTTCATCAAGACCAAAAATACTTGAGAAGATTTCCCGCTGAATAGTACGCATAAAATCTTGCACCACATTGTTAAGTGGCGTACTGAGTAATTGGGCTAGACCTTCCAGTAAGTCGGCTTGGCTGGGTGGCGTGCGGTCCCATTTACAATAAGTTTCATGCAGCGGTGTTAAACTCGGCATTTGTTGTTATCCTTGATGCTTTGTTTGTCTCATCTCAACGCTTTCATTTTGATTAAGATAGAGGTATAACTTTTTTCAGTTTTCATCATATCGAGTACCACTCGAATAATTTTAAAATACCGATGAAAATCATGAAATAGGGCTTATTTTGTCTAACAATTCGAGGCTTTCGACGAATTTAGAATAATCCTGCGTCAGAATGATGAAAAATGGATGACGGGAATAACCTACGTAACCTGAAAATATGAATATTATTTATATCCATGGCTTTCAAAGTAGTCCAAAATCAATCAAAGCACAGCAGTTACAACAGTATTGTGCGCAAGATGATGAATTGACTGTCCATGTGCCCGACTTAAATATGCCGCCTGAGCAAGCTCTGCAAGTGTTACAGGATTTGGTGCTGAACTATCCAGATGTTGCTTTGATCGGCAGTAGTCTGGGGGGCTTTTATGCGACACAATTGGTCGCAAGGCATGCTCTGCCCGCTGTTTTGATTAACCCCGCTATGCGACCATGGCAACTGTTTCGTGATTTATTTGGGCAACAACAGTTACCTTATCAAGTTCATCCTGAATGGATCTTAGATGAGGCACAATTGGACTATTTAGAACAGATTGCCGTGCCAAATGTTCAGCAAGCAGACAAAGTGTTGGTGTTATTACAACAAGGCGACGATGTTTTAGATTATCGTGAAGCGGAACGTTATTATGCGTCGCAGCAGCCTCGCGCATGGGTCATGACCGAAGCGCATGGCAACCATGCCATGGATGATTTTGCTGCTAAAATCCCCATGATTTTACAATTTTTTTCGTCTTCCAGATTATAAGGAAATCGTACAACGTGTCTCAATATACCGCTCAATCGCTTGAAGTTTTATCTGGTTTGGACCCTGTCCGTCGTCGTCCGGGGATGTATACCGATACGTCTCGTCCGAACCATTTGGCTCAGGAAGTCATTGATAATGCGGTGGACGAAGCACTGGCGGGACATGCCAATAAAATTACGGTGACGGTATATAAAGATGGCTCCTTGGCTGTTGCGGACAATGGTCGTGGAATGCCCGTGGATATTCATCCTGAATATGGGCAAAGCGGGATTGAAATTATTTTAACTAAGCTACATGCAGGCGGAAAATTCAGTACCGATAACTATCAGTTTTCGGGAGGATTACATGGTGTAGGCATTTCTGTCGTGAACGCTTTATCAACTCGTGTGGAAGTGGAAGTTCAGCGTCAGGGTAACCTTTACCAAATGGCATTTGAGCAGGGTGAACCTGTTGCGCCTTTAAACGTTTTAGAGGGTAAAGCGCCTAAACGTGCTACAGGGACTTTGGTACGTTTTTGGCCAGAAGCGAAATATTTCGATTCCCCTAAATTTGCCCTAAAAGCACTCAAACATAATTTAAAGGCCAAGGCAGTTTTAGCGGCAGGGCTACAAATTATCTACGTTGATGAAATCAACGACGAGAAAATTGAATGGCAATTTGAAAATGGTCTGGTCGATTACTTAATGGACGAACTGGAAGACCGTGAGATTGTGCCTGCACCTGCATTTGTCGCTACTGGAGATGCTGAACGCGCCAGTGCAGAATTTGCCATTTGCTGGAATGCAGAAGGTGGTGAGCAAATTCAAGAAAGTTACGTCAACCTGATTCCGACTGCGCAAGGCGGAACGCATGTCAATGGCTTGCGTTCAGGGGTCACGGATGCTTTACGTGAGTTCTGTGAGCTACGTAACTTATTGCCACGTAACTTGAAACTGTCTGCGGAAGATGTTTGGGATGGTGTCAACTATATTTTGTCGCTGAAATTCCAAGAACCACAATTTTCAGGACAAACCAAAGAGCGACTTTCCAGTCGTGAAGCTGCGGGTATTGTACAAAATATTGCCAAAGATGCTTTTGCATTGTGGTTGAACCAGCATTCTGAAATTGCCATGCAACTGGCAGAAATGGCGATTTCCAAAGCGGGTCGTCGTTTAAAAGCTGCGAAAAAAGTAGAGCGTAAGAAAATCGTGTCGGGGCCTGCTTTGCCGGGGAAATTGGCGGATTGTGTCGGGCAAACCCGAGAAGATTCAGAACTGTTTATTGTGGAAGGCGATTCTGCGGGTGGTTCAGCCAAACAGGCACGTGATAAAAATTTCCAAGCCATCATGCCAATTCGCGGCAAGATTTTAAATACTTGGGAAGTCTCTTCTGATGAAGTATTGGCTTCCCAAGAAGTGCATGATATTGCGATCGCGATTGGGGTCGATCCAGGCAGTGATGATTTATCTGAACTGCGTTATGGCAAAATTTGTATTTTGGCGGATGCCGATTCGGATGGTTTACATATTGCCACGCTGTTGTGTGCGCTGTTTGTGAAGCATTTTCCAACTTTGGTGGAAGAAGGGCATTTATATGTAGCCATGCCACCGCTGTTCCGTATTGATGATGGTAAAGACGTGCATTATGCACTTGATGAAGATGAGCTTGAGTCGATTCTGAAAAAAGCCAAAACCAAGAATCCGCAAATTACCCGCTTTAAAGGCTTGGGTGAAATGAATGCCAGCCAATTACGTGAAACCACGATGGACCCGAATACCCGTCGTCTAGTGCAATTGGATTTAGACGATAGCCATTTCACTGCGAGCTTATTGGATAAATTGTTGGCCAAGAAGCGTTCAGGTGACCGTAAACATTGGTTAGAGCAAAAAGGCAATCTGGCGGATATTGCAGTCTGATGAGAAAGTATCCTTCACCTGATGATATTCAGGCAATGCGTAAAAATGGCTATGATCTGATCACAATTATAGAGGCTGAAGAACTCTTGCCACGCTGGCAAGAGTTAGAGCAAGTGAAACAAAAGATTTGTAGTGCTTTTGCTGGAGTCACTTTACAAGAGGGTGTTGGCTTATATCAGGCACAAGGGATAGATGATTATGCCAGCCAAGCACAGTGCTTGGCTTATCGTGCTAAAGATGAAAAATTAAATTGGAAAAATATTTCGATTGATGATTTGAATCGCTGTAACAGTAGCCTATCTTTTTTTGATGCTCAGGGTATGTTATTTCATTTGCCTGCCTTTTTATTGGCAAGTTTAAATGATGAGTATCGATTTGACTTAATTTTTACGCTAACGCAACTAGATCCTCATACGGACAGAAAATTTAGCTTATTCAATGCTGAGCAGCGCTCTGCTGTCAGATCTTATCTTTTGTTCTTACTGGATGAACCAGATGAGGTTTATCACTATCCAGATATCTTGGAAGCTTTAGCGCAATATTGGCAAGAAGAGTAAAGCTATTTTTAAAAATCAAAAGCATTTCTTTATCAATAAATCCTATGAGGGAAAGATGAACACATTTGCATCATTTTAGGTCGACAAGCATTTTTTGTATGCAATGATGTATACAAGATCAATAAAATAAATCAAATTTTTAAAAATAAAATAATAAAAACAATATCTTATTCAATTGGCATGGAAATTGAATACTCAGGGCAGACATAACCAAAAAACATAAAATGCTTGGAGAACTGAAGATGTTCCAACAAAAATTATTGACTCAAACCCTTCTGGCGGCGGCGATAGCAGGGAGTATGGCATTAACAGGTTGTTCAAAACCCGCAGAAAAAAGTGAACCAGCCGCATCTGAAACCAAAGCACCCGTAGCCAGTGGCGATACCATTAAAGTGGGAATTTTACATTCTTTGTCAGGCACTATGGCCATTTCTGAAACTTCGCTGAAAGATACGGCATTGATGGCGATTAACGAAATTAATGCCAATGGCGGGGTATTGGGTAAAAAATTAGAACCTGTGGTGGTTGACCCTGCTTCAGACTGGCCGTTATTTGCAGAGAAAGCCCGTCAGTTAATGACTCAGGATAAAGTGGCGGTGATTTTTGGCTGTTGGACATCGGTATCGCGTAAATCCGTCTTGCCTGTGGTTGAAGAGCTAAATGGTCTGTTGTTCTACCCCGTACAGTATGAGGGACAAGAGCAGTCGAAAAATATTTTCTATACAGGTGCAGCGCCGAATCAGCAAGCGATTCCAGCCGTGGAATACTTGATGAGTGAGGAGGGGGGCAAAGCGGAGCGCTTTGTATTGTTAGGCACCGATTATGTTTACCCACGTACCACTAACAAAATTTTACGTGCCTTCTTAAAGTCAAAAGGGATTGCCGACGCAGACATTATGGAAGAGTACACGCCATTTGGTCATAGCAACTATCAAACCATTGTAGGCAATATCAAGAAATTTGCCGCGGGCAAGAAAACCGCGGTCATTTCCACTATTAATGGTGACTCAAATGTGCCGTTCTACCGTGAATTGGGTAATCAGGGCATTAAAGCCTCGGATATTCCAGTCATGGCGTTCTCGGTGGGTGAAGAAGAACTACGCGGTATCGACACCAAACCATTGGTGGGTCATTTGGCGGCATGGAACTACTTCATGTCGGTGAAAAATCCGAAAAATACTGAATTCGTGAACAAGATGAAGCAGTATGCGGTGGAATACAAGTTGCCAAATGCAGATAAATTAGTGACCAATGACCCAATGGAAGCAACCTATGTCGGCATCAATATGTGGAAGCAGGCGGTAGAAAAAGCAGGTACAACCGACGTTGATAAAGTTCGGGATGCCATGGCAGGTCAAACCTTTGCTGCACCATCGGGCTACACCCTAAAAATGGATGAAAGCAATCATCATTTACATAAGCCTGTGATGATTGGTGAGATTCGTGGCGATGGCCAGTTTGATGTGGTGTATAAAATGGCCAGTACCATTAAAGCGGAGCCTTGGAGCCCGTACATTCCAAAATAACACCCCTCAACCTGCTGTGCTGGCAGCAGGTCTTTTCGTTTTATTTATCCCGATAACCGACCATTGGCCTTGTGAGGGGGAGTTTTTTCATGTCGATTAAGAGCTATTTTCTGGCGCTATTTTGCGCATGCCTACAAGTATTCTTCCATCCTGTTTGGGCCGAAACTTCTGTACAGGATGCACAACTGCAAGTTCAGCAGGCTGATCCGATTCAGCGTTTTGTTAAAGCTGATTTTGCTCAACGTCGTGCCATGTTAAACCAATGGCCTGCCAGTATTGAAAGCCTCGATCAGTTGGTGGCGTATATTGATCAAAATGAACTGTATCGAGATAGTGCAGGTCAAACTTATATCTTAAAAAATGATGAGAAGTTGTATCAATATCCTGCCATGCAAGAGCTGAGTACGTGGCCTGCCGATTTGTCTCAAGTTACTTTGGTGAATACCTTACGTAAAGCACTCAGTTTTGGGCAAGCCAAAATGAAATTGAAGTCGGATGAAACGACGCAACGTTTAGATGCCATTGATATTTTAGAAAATAATTTAGACGAACTTGATCCAGTCTGGATTCGTCAACTTTATCTGCAAGAACAAAACAATAAAGTCAAAGCACGTTTGCAACAGTTGAAAGCGCGTATGGATTTCAGCAGCCCTGATGCTTTGGTCAAGTTACAGGCTGTGCAGACTTTATCTGCATCGGATCGTCCCGATGTCTTAGCCGTGATTGAACAAGAACTCAGTCAAGCAAACTTAAATCCTGAACTTGAAGCAGCTTTGCAGGCTGCAAAGAGCAGTATTAAAACTCGATTACAAGCCAGTGAGTGGGCGGGGCACGTCTTTTCAGGACTCAGTACCGCCAGTATTTTGCTGTTGGCGGCGTTGGGTCTAGCCATTACTTATGGTCTGTTGGGCGTGATCAACATGGCGCATGGCGAGTTGATTATGATTGGTGCCTATACCACTTATGTGGTGCAAAGCCTCTTTAAAACGCATTTAGGTCAATATGTGGATTGGTATTTACTGGTCGCGATTCCCGCTGCCTTTTTCGTCAGTGCCTTGATTGGTATGTTGATTGAGCGCACCGTGATTCGTCCCTTATATGGCAGACAACTGGAAACTTTGCTGGCGACCTTTGGGGTCAGCTTGATTTTAATGCAACTGGTGCGGATGATTTTTGGTGCACAAAATGTCGAAGTTTCCAATATTGCATGGCTTTCAGGTGGTATTTCCTTAACGCCAAGTTTAATGCTGCCATATAACCGCATTGCCATCATTGTCTTTACCGTCGCAGTGCTCTTGCTGTTGGTCTATCTCCTGAATAAAACCCGCTTTGGTTTATTTGTTCGTGCTGTGACGCAAAACCGCCAGATGGCGCGTGCGGTGGGCATTCGTTCGGCACGCATTGATATGTTGGCCTTTGGTCTGGGTTCTGGTTTAGCTGGTTTAGCGGGCTGTGCCTTGGCGCAAGTGGGCAATGTCGGTCCAGATTTGGGGCAAAATTATATTATTGATGCCTTCTTGGTGGTTGTGGTTGGCGGTGTTGGACAAGTGTGGGGTGCTGTTCTGGCTGCCTTGGGGCTAGGGATCAGTGGTACGGTCCTAGAAATTGGTTTAGGTGCAGTACTGGCCAAAATTCTTCTATTGGTGCTTGTGATTCTGTTTATTCAGAAACGTCCACAAGGCTTGTTTGCTCTGAAAGGGCGTTTTGTGGAGTAAACCAGATGAAAATTACAACTTTATTTGCGGAAAAGTCAGAGCGTACCTCGAACATCACAATCAAGTCCTATGGCACTTTGAGTATTGCAGTGTGTTTCGCAGTGATGCTAATTGTGCCGTGGTTACATCTATTACCCGCTGAATCGGCATTCTATCTTTCCGCTTATTGGGTCACCTTGATTGGCAAAATCATGTGTCTTGCACTCGTGGCATTGGCTTTAGATTTGGTTTGGGGCTATGCAGGCATTTTAAGCTTGGGGCATGGACTATATTTTGCCCTTGGCGGTTATGCGTTTGGTATGTATTTGATGCGTGAATCGGCGGGGTCAGAACTGCCCGATTTCATGCGTTTTCTTAGCTGGACTGAATTGCCGTGGTATTGGGTCGGCATGGAACATTTTCTGTGGGCTTTGATTTTGGTGGTGTTGGTTCCAGGTTTAATCGCGTTCATTTTTGGCTTCTTCGCTTTTCGTTCCAAAATTAAAGGCGTGTATTTCTCCATCATCACCCAAGCTATGACTTTTGCTGCAGCATTACTGTTTTTCCGCAATGAAACAGGCTTCGGTGGCAATAATGGTTTCACAGGTTTTAAAACTATTTTGGGCATGGACATTACCTCGGCATCCATGCGCTCAACCCTGTGCTTTTTAACGGCATTGGTGTTGCTGCTGTGCTATTTGGGCCTACGTTACTTAATGAATCAACCTTATGGTCGGGTGCTGGGTGCGATTCGTGACAGCGAGAACCGCCTGCAATATTTGGGCTACCGTACCCTTTGGTACAAACTTTCGGCTTGGGTCTTGTCTGCGGTCATTGCAGGTATCGCGGGGGCCCTTTATGTCCCGCAAGCAGGCATTATTAATCCAAGTGAAATGAACCCTGTGAATTCTATTGAAATGGCGGTCTGGGTGGCAGCGGGTGGACGTGGCACGTTAATTGGTCCAATTCTGGGAGCGGGTTTAATTAATGCTGTGAAAACTTATTTCACTGTGGCTTATCCAGAAGCGTGGCTACTGATTTTGGGCGGTTTATTTATTGTGGTGACTTTATTCCTACCCAAAGGGGTGATTGGTCTGTTTGACCGTTTTAAAAAGGAGCATGATGCATGAGCGAAATCATTCAGCCGCATGGTGGACATGCTTCAGAGGGCTATGGGCGACCAAAAGAACAAGGTGCCGATTTTAGCCACGGTATAGCCCTGTATTTAGAAAAAGTCAGTGTCTGGTTTGATTCTTTTCGGGCCCTCAATGATTTGTCGCTATATATCGAACAAGGTGAGTTACGCTGCATTATTGGTCCGAATGGAGCAGGTAAAACCACATTGATGGATGTGATTACAGGGAAAACTCGCCCCACGGAAGGTTCAGCTTTTTTTGGACAAACCTATGATTTGGCCAAAATGAGTACCGAACAAATTGCCGAGTCAGGCATTGGGCGTAAATTCCAGAAACCCACCGTATTTGAAAACTTTACTGTACTGGAAAATTTACTATTGGCTGCACCCAATGATAAACGGGTGAAAAAAAGCTTTTTCAGCAAATTGGATGCAGAGGTGCAGATTGCACTGGATCAAACCCTTGAACAGATTCGTTTAAAAGAATTGGTTAAGAAACCTGCGGGTTTGTTGTCTCATGGTCAAAAGCAATGGCTGGAAATTGGCATGTTGCTGATGCAACGCCCAAAACTGATTCTACTGGATGAACCTGTGGCAGGTATGACGGATGCGGAAACAGAGCGAACTGCGGAACTGTGTCTGGAACTAAAAAAAGAGCACACCTTGGTGGTGGTTGAACATGATATGAGTTTTATCGACACCATCAGTGAAAAAGTCACGGTACTGGCACAGGGTGCAATTCTGGCAGAGGGCACGCTGGCAGAAGTTCAAGCCAATGAAGACGTGATTGAAAAATACTTGGGACGTTAAGGAGCAGCACATGTTAGAGGTGAACGCAGTAAACCAATATTATGGCGGCAGCCACATTTTACGTGATGTGTCGTTCCAAGCGCCGATAGGAGAATGTTCGGTGGTGTTAGGACGCAATGGTGTCGGTAAAACCACCTTACTGAAATGTCTGATGGGGATTTTGCCGATTAAGTCGGGACAGATTGTATTGGATGGCAAAGACATTTCGAAACTGAGTCCTGAACAGCGAGTACGAGCGGGTTTAGCTTATGTCCCACAAGGACGGGATATTTTTTCAACTTTAACCGTAGAAGAAAATATTTTAATTGGCATGGCGAAGTTCTCTGGTGCCAAAACCAAAAAAGTACCTGAATATCTGTATGAAATTTTTCCTATACTGAACGAAATGAAGCATCGCCGTGGAGGGGATTTATCAGGTGGACAGCAGCAGCAGTTGGCAATTGCCCGTGCACTGGCTTCTGAACCCAAAGTGTTAATTTTGGATGAACCGACAGAGGGTATTCAACCCTCCATTATTAAAGATATTGGCCGTGTGATTCGTAAGCTGGCGGATGGCGGAGAGATGGCCATCATCTTGGTGGAACAGTTTTATGACTTTGCTGAAGAACTGGCAGATGGCTATACCGTGATGGCACGTGGTCAAGTGATTGCACAGGGACGAGGTGTAGAAATGCCTGACAAAGGCATTAAAGATTTAGTGGCGATTTAAACAGGAAAGCCTCTGATGAGGCTTTTCTTACTTGGTTTCTACTTTCAAATACGTGCCATTGGCCGAAACATTATACCCAAAGCCACAGCTCGATGTATTTTGTTGTTCTTCCACCACAATTTGCTGGCCCTGCTGCGGGTGTGAGGCAAAGGTTAAATCAATCTGACAATCTTCATAATGGTATACAGCATGTTTCTGATTTAAAGGCATTTCTACATCAAAATTGCCGAGGTTTGGTCCATAAATTAGACCGCGTAAACCGAAGTAATAGCCTTCAAATTCAATTTGATAAGCATTTTTTAGTTTCTTTACGGTGATGGTGTCCCATTGTCCAAAGCCATTTTTTGCCACATAAGTTCCTGCCAATGATGTTGATTGTTGCATTTTGGGCAATTGGGACAAATTAAACTGGCTCATTTTAGAATCGGGGTTACGTAGAAACCATGCCCGTGCCCAAAGGGGCTTGCCCAGTTTGGCATACGTCAGCCCGACATTATTGTTGGCGATTTCGATATCTCGATCTGTGACATTAACACCACTCTCTTCGGCATTGATCTGGCAAAAGTGAGACCAAGCTGCCTGATCTTCAAATTGGGTTAGGGCTTTGGCATATTGTTTTTGATCGTAATATTGCTTACCTAGACGCGCATATTGTTTTAGTTTGCCACAGCCTTGCTGTAATTGTTGTGTGTAGTCCAATTCAGCGGCTTGAGTGTTTGAAAATGAAAGCAGGAGGCTCATGGTACAGCCAAGTGTTAAAATTTTGAGAATATTCATTGTTATTCAAATAGAAGAAGAGAGTCCGGTTTATTCTACGGTAAATCGCATCAATTGAAATCTCCCAATGTTTGTAGAGGCATGGTCAGCCTCGACACAATCAAATCAAAGCCTTTGATTTTTAAGTTACAAACTACTGTTGAATTGACACATTTTAGCGAGTGTTTTGCAGTACAAATCGAGCTAAGCTAATTTCAATAAGTATAAGAAGGAGCTCATCATGGACGCGTTTCTTTTTAGCATAGCCCCGAATGATTTAGAAAACTTGATGCTTGATGCCTACAGCATGAAGGATATAGAACATGCACCAAACTTACAGCAACAAATCGATTTGGGGAAACTATGGCCTGTGTTAGATCAGGTGTTAAGTCAATACAGTTCAGCAAGTTTGAGTTTGCATGATTTAATTTATGCTGAATATCCCATTTCAGAACATCCAAAACTAAAACCCGTCGCACGTTATAATCCTGCGGTCCATGTCATGGAATTAACACAGGCACTCGAACAAATCAGCACAGAAGATTTGCAAAAATATTGTCGGCAACACCGTCCTACGTCTGATGTCGCTCAGTTATTCGGGGATAACACGGCTGAGTTGGATCAAGCTGAATTGACCTTATTGTTGACCCAATTAAAAAGCTTTTATCGCAATGCCATGCAACAAAATCACGCTGTTATTAGTCTCATTGCAGAGAATTTACGTCCAAAACGCTTAATTTAAACGATGGAACTTTTCATTTAGCCATAAAAAAAGCAAGACCGATATCTTGCTTTTTTAACGTCAATTAAATTCTTAGAAATGGTATTTAATTAAAGCACTGACGTTATTTTCGTCTTTACCCGAAATACCGTATTTGTTATTCCATACTGACCATTCAGTACCAAGGTATAAACGTGTGTTTGGAGAAATGTGTTTACCTACATTCCATTTCCATTGTGTGGTCCAGTTCATTTCGCTCGCGTGATCACCTTTTTCAGCAGTTGACCAGTCTAAGAAGCCATCAACCAAGAAGTCTTCTGAACCCACTTTAAATGGCACACCGTAAACCAAAGTCATTTGGTAGTCATCTTTTTGCAAATCATTGTCGGCTTTGTAAAGGTTAACTTGCGCATATTGGAAATATGGAATCGCTAAATCTACACCAATACCATATAAGTAGTTATTGAAGCCTTCGCCACCTTCCCACGTGGTTGCAACCAATACATCTTTAATTGGTCCAAGCTCAAGTTTTTGACCAGAGACTGCACCGAGGCTCAAACGCGGTGAAACTTCGAAATAAGTTTCGTTGCCACTCACATCGTTATTGGTGCGGTCAGCAAAAGCGAAAAAATCACCGTATTGCAATTTTGCTGCGTATTCAAAAGTTACCGTACTTTGCTCGTCTTCACGTGCAATCAGTTGGTAATCTTCACCATATAAACCTGTGATACTAAAATCTTGCCAGATTGGCGCAGCTTGAGTAAAAGTTGCTGCAGTAGCCAATGCACATGTCGCCGCAATTTGAGTCAGTTTCATTAAAAATATCTCCCCCGAGAAAGCGTATAAAGGATACAGATTCTTTAGCAAAAATAAAGCCAAATTTGACCAATAATTTAAAAAATTAGCCATTGAAAAATAGCTTGTAAAAAGATAGTCAATGTTATTGAAAACATTGATCATTTTCCCAATCGGTGTATGTTTTATTGGTTTTTTTATACAGTAAAAATATGCTTTAAATTTTACGGATGTTTATTCATCAATATAAAAATGATATGCAACAAATATTTGCACCGATTCTGTGATAAATAATTAACCGAATGGTCAATTATGGGGAGTTTTGAATCACTATAAAAATATATAGGATTAAGATTGTTTTTTTAGCGGTTTAAGAGAATGGGGGTGTTCATCAACATCAAAGTTTCTTTATTGATTATGCAATAAAACTTATGAATGCACAGTCATCTCGGCAAATACCGTGTCACACAATCTGTTGATAATAAGTTCTTAACTTATACTTAAGCTCGTTTTCTCCAAAGCTTTTACCATTCGCTACAAATTGCACTGCGACACAGGTTTAATGCGACGATGTAGGGTGAATAATTTGACCGTAATAGCCAATTAAATTGTGGCAATAGGGCGCAGTGCGTATGGAGTTGATGAGTTCTTAACCATGCAAGTAAGGAGTTGTCATAATTGGTTATCCTTTTGCTATTTTTTTTAAAATAGCACTTGCATATTTTTGAGTTAAGCCCGATATTCAAAGGACAAGGACACGATTCTGCAGACTCAAAAGTGTTCATCATTTCAATGAGGAGATGAGTTCCAAAATTGATTAAAGATGTTCGAATGCTGTGTAAACAGCAAGTTACAAGCGTGCCAAGATAAAAAAGTTTTGCACAAAAAGATTCAGATAGATAAAGAGGATTAGATTATGAACATTGAAATCCGTACAGATAAAAACATTCAAAATAATGATCGTTTAATTAGTTATGTGCGTGCAGAACTGAATGAAGAATTCCAACGTCATAGTGAACGTATTACCCATTTCTCCGTACATTTAAGTGATGAGAATGGGGATAAAGGCGGCGATGATGATATTAAATGTATGATTGAAGCACGCCCAGCAGGATTAAAACCTGTGGTTGTGAATCATAAAGGACATAATGTTGATACCGCTTTGCATGGCGCTATTGATCGTTTGAAACGTAGCCTTGAGCATCTGTTTGAAAAAAGAGAAAATCCCCGAGGTGGGCAATTAGAATTTGCGGATGCTGATGCAGACAAAGATGTGATTGATGATGAAGATTAAGCTCAACTGATTGAGCCTAAAATAGAAAAAAGCCCTGCGGGGCTTTTTTTATATGAATTAAAAACTTTAGATATACATTTACATAAAACAAATGACCGAGAATTCGGCATAATATTCTGAAACTGATGAAAGAGTATGTTCCATGTTAACAGCACAACAACAAGTCTTTGTGCAGGCGATAGAAGAATTAGACCTGCCACAAGTACAACGTCTTTTGGCTGATGGTTTAGATCCAAACTTTATTGATGCTGAAAAAGGACCTGCTGTTTCAGTGTGGTCGGATGGTTTATTTCAATGGTGGGAACATGTCAGCGAAGCTTACGAAGCAGGTCAAGGACTCAGCGAAGAACAAAAACAGCAAGAATTAGCCGTTCATTTAGATATTTTGGAAGCCTTAATCCAAGCCAAAGCCAATTTTTATTTATGGGACAGTGAAGAGTTGTATGGCCCACTTTGGGATGCGGCGAGTTCAGCGTGTGTACCTGCTGTGCAGCGCTTATTGGCAATTAAAGTTGACCCAAATACGCGTGATGAGCAAGGGCTGACTATTTTATCTTCAATTAGTGATTTATTTTTTGATTGCGATTTTGATGAAATCAATTGGAGTGAAGCTTTACCAGAAGAACGTCAAACCCTAGAATTGTTGCGTAGTCAGGGTGCAAAAATGTCGAAAGAATTAGCTTAATCACTGAGGCGAATCATGAAAAAATTACAACAATGTAGCGTATTGGTACTAACTCTGGGTGCAGCTTGTCCAACTTTTGCGGCAGATTTCTCTTTTGATCGACCAGGTTCGGGTATTGGGACAGGGATTACCCCAATTGGGCAATTGGCTTGGGAACAAGGTTTACCAAGTGCGAATTATGAAGAAAGTACAGTCAATGGTGTACAGCAAAAAACGACGACGCTAAATGCCGACATGTTACTCCGTACGGGGATTGCACATAACTTAGAATTACAACTGGGTTGGCAAGGACCATCATGGAGCCAAGTCAAACAAGCGGGTAAAACGGTTGATGAAGATGGTTTAGGTGATGTGAGCATCGGTTTAAAAAGTGCAATTGATTTGAACGATGACAACTTGACCATGGCTGTACTTTTAGAAGCAGTGTTGGCTACAGGGAATGATGGCTTTACCGCAGAAGATGATATTTATGCCTTGGCGACGGCCGTTTCTTATAAGCAAAGCGATTTAGTCGACACGTCGATTACCATGCGCTATGAAGTTCAAAATGGCGATTGGGCTGTGACAGCAATCCCTACCATTGGCTATAAACTTTCTGACAAATGGTCTGGTTTTTCTGAATTTGTATATCGCAAAGCAGAGAGCCAAGATTATGAATATTCATTGGGCTCGGGGGTCATTTATGCATTCAATGACCGTACTCAGTTCGATGCCAGTGTGGGGGTCGTGCTCAGTGGCGCAGATAAGAGTTATCAATCAGGTTTAGGCGTTTCGTACTTATTCTAAGGGTGTCAGTCTTGTTTATGGAAAAGTCTCTGCTGCTTTCAAAATCTTATGGGCGCAGTGTGCTCTGGCTGTGTGCTGTTTTGTTGGCTTTCTGTTCAACCTTCCTACATGCACAGCAAGCCTTATTATCTGCCGAAGAGGCTTTTCCTGTTCAAGTCGAATCTGTAACTGCACAAGAAGTGCAGTTACATTGGGATATCCCCGAACATTATTATTTGTATCAGCATAAATTTGAGGTACGGCAAGGGCAACATGTTTTGCCCTTAAAACTGCCAAAGGCAGAGGACTTGCATGATGATAACTATGGTCAAACTCAAGTTTATTATCAGCAGGTACAATTTAATGTGCCAACGCAGGCTTCACAAACGTATCAAGTGACTTGGCAAGGTTGTGCCAAAGACCGTATTTGTTATCCACCACAAACCATTGAATTTAAAACCGATGCAGATGGTTTAGTGGCTTTGCAGAATCAATTTACAGCACCTAAGCGATTGTTAGATTTAAATTCGAATAACAACAGTGCTACCGTAGAAAATACAGATGCTTTAGACCAAACCAAGGCAACATCTGCATCACAAACGGCTCAGGACCAACGCTGGTCTACACAATTGGCACAGCGCTCACCGATTTATGGTTTATTGCTGTTCTTGGGTTTAGGCATTTTGTTGGCATTTACACCATGTTCTTTACCTATGATCCCAATTCTCAGCTCCTTGATTGTACGTGATCGGCGCGGAGTCAAAGCATGGATGATTGCTTTGGTCTTTGTGTGCAGTATGGCGATGGTCTATGCCATGTTGGGCTTGGTTGCCTCATCCGCAGGTTTGAACTTTCAGCGTTGGTTACAACAGCCCTCAACTTTAATTGCGTTTAGTTTGCTGTTCGTGGTGTTTGCACTCAATTTATTCGGACTATTCGAATTACGTTTGCCACATGCAGTGGTACATCGTTTAGATCATTGGCAGTCGATGCAAAAAGGCGGTAGCCTGATTGGCGCGGCAGTTATGGGGATGATTTCCGCTTTGCTGGTCGGTCCTTGTATGACAGCACCACTGGCAGGCGCTTTGTTATTTATTTCTCAAACCCAGAATCAGTGGCAAGGTGCTTTACTGTTGTTTACGCTGGGTTTTGGTATGGGCCTACCTTTATTGCTGGCCAGTATTCTTGGGGCTAAAGCCTTGCCAAAAGCAGGTTTATGGATGAACCAGATTAAGGTGTTATTTGCCTTTCTGATGTTGGCCTTAGCGCTTTATTTCATTCGCCCCTTGCTTTCAGAAAGCTGGATGCAGGGTTTAAGTCTGTTATTGGGTCTTAGCTTTATCGGTTATGCGCTGTATCGTGCCCTATGGCAACAATCGCCTTTACGTCCATTATATCTTGTGATTTTGCTGTTGGTGGTGCCTTATGTGTTTTATAGCCAATATCAACAAAGCCAGCGTTTCTTCGTAGAGCAGGGGCAACAACAGATGCAGTGGCATGTGGCGAAAACCGCCGCAGATTTTCAGCAAATTTTGACACAAGCTCCGAAAGATCGTGCCATTGTGATTGATGTCTATGCAGACTGGTGCGTGGCATGTCAGCCGATTGAGCATCGCATTTTAAAATCAGCCCAAGTCCAGCAAGCACTCAGTCCATACACGCTGATTAAGCTGGATTTAAGTCATTACGATGCCAGTCATCAACAATTATTAAATCAATGGGATATTTTAGGTCCACCGACCTATTTATTTTTAACCCCTCAACAACAGGAAGTGCGCGGACTCCGTTTAACAGGAGCATTTAGCGAAGCTGAGCTGTTGCAACAATTAAAACAATTCGGACAAGATCTAGGACCTTAATCATGTTAGAGCTTTATATTGCCAATAAAAATTATTCTAGCTGGTCGATGCGCCCATGGTTGGTGCTCAAAGCCTTTGAAATTCCTTTTCAAGAGCACATGATTTATTTTGATCGCGAACGCTCCATTGGAGCATTTAAGCAAAAATTATTGTCTATTTCGGACAATGCTAAAGTGCCGATTTTGTATGATCAAGAGGTCAAAGTCTGGGATTCTTTGGCCATTTGTGAATATTTGGCAGAACAATATCCTGAGTATGCGCTTTGGCCCAAGGATAAAGCACAACGTGCCAGAGCCAGAAGTATCAGTGCGGAAATGCACAGTGGCTTTAGCCAATTAAGAACCTTATGTGGCATGAATATTCGGGCGCAATTGGCAGAAGTGGGTCAACGGCTTTGGGCTGAAGATAGCGAGTTAAGACAGGATGTAGCACGCATTGAGCAAATTTGGGCAGAGCGTCCAGATCCAGATGGTTTCCTATGTGGAGCATTCAGTATTGCCGATGCATTTTATGCGCCTGTCGTGATGCGATTTAAAACTTATGCTTTGCCTGTGTCTACATCGAGTCAGCGTTATATGCAAAGTATGTTACAACATCCTGCAGTACAGGCTTGGGTTGAAGCAGCGATGGTTGAAGGGCGTTGGGTCAATTATTTGGAAGCTTATCAAACCGAAGCTGAGTAACTGAGAACAAAAAAACTAACGGACAGACACCACATTTTCAGTTTGTGCTTGGAAAATATGCACCTGATTACGTCCAGATGCTTTGGCTGAGTATAAGGCTTTATCCGCTTGGGTCAGTAACTGAAAGGGCGTTAAAGGGGATTGTGCGGTTGAAATTCCAAAACTGGCAGTCAGCGCAATACGGTTGCCATTATCATCCTTCAATTCTAAATGTTCAATTGCAGCGCGACAGCGTTCCGCCGTGTGTTGAGCCTGTTCAAGCGTGGTGTGATATAGCAGCAATAAAAACTCTTCTCCTCCAAAACGTCCCACAATATCGGTTTCACGTAAATGCTGCTTGAGCAATTGCCCGACTAGAATCAAGGCTTCATCGCCTTTATGGTGCCCATGACAGTCATTTATAGACTTAAAATGATCCAGATCAAGCAAGACCAATGCATAGCTTTGATTTTTCTTACGCTGGATGTGCTCTAAATATTGATTCAGACTACGCCGATTATAGGTATTGGTTAGTGGATCAATTCTGCTGAGTTGTTGAATGAGCTGTTCACGATTGCGCCATTGACTGAGTAGAATTTCAAATAAGATCAGACAAATCATGACCACAGGAGTAATGAAATACAGCATACTTCCAACCCAAAATGCATTGGCGTAGGTATCATTGGGTAAATTGAAAATGGGGGCGTAAGGCAACATGCCATGTAAACTCAAATAACCACAAACAAATAAATATAAAGTTGAAGGAATTAAGGCGCTGTAAACAACTGAACGGGGAAATAAAATTAAACCTACTGTGAGTAAACTGACAAAAGAACTTAAGGTTGCAGGGCTGAGTACGCCAATTAGATATGCATCTCGGCATAAAGAGGTAATAAAACACCACACCGTAATATAAGGCACAAAGCGTTTGACCCAAGCTTTGTGTTGCCAATAAATGCAAGGATAAATCAGGCTACTAAGCACGACGATAAAAATCAGATTCAGTACAATTTGTTGTTTAATAAGTCCTAAATTGGTCATGCTCCACAGGCTGGGGTTCAACCAAATAAAAATTTTCCAGAGCATCCAAATCAGATGAGTCACACAGCCTAAAATTAACATCAGAATACATTTATTTAATGTATTCCAGTTCATGATCACCCCATATTCAATCACAATTTTCTTGAGTCTATGTTGAAGCGAGGTTGGAGATGGGGGAGGTGAGTTGGTTGTCATTGATTTTTATTCCCTCGACATCAACAATTCCTTTGTTGTTTTAAAGCGAGAATTATTTTTGCTAACCATAGCATAAATTTTAATCAAACTTTTGATTGCTTTACATTTCTCTTTTTCAGGGAGATTTAAATTTGTTCTAAAAATGGAACATAGTGTATTAACAGAAGTAATTATTCTATTTTTATAGATGGCCTAAACTTGCTTCTATTCCAAGAGAGCAAAAATTACGGTGGCATCATGAAAGTTTTACATATCGACTCAAGCATTTTAGGTACAGCATCAGTTTCGCGCCAGTTAAGCCAAGCGATTGTTGAGCAATTACAAGCGAAGCACGACAATGTACAGGTTGAGTATTTGGATTTGGCTGCACAGCCGATTCCGCATTTAACTGCGGAAATCTTAATGGGTCAAAATGCTGAGCAAGCCGTCTTAGGCGAACAGATCATCCAGCAGTACTTAGCAGCAGATGTGGTCGTTGTAGGTGCAGCCATGTACAACTTTGGTTTGGCTTCAACCTTAAAAGCATGGATTGATCGTATTAGCGTTGCAGGCAAAACTTTTAAATATACTGAAAATGGTCCTGTAGGTTTGGCGGGTAATAAACAGGTTTATATTGCCAGCAGTCGTGGCGGTGTCTATGGTGACAATAGTCCTGCAGATTTCCAAGAAGGCTTTTTGAAAACTGTGTTTAACTTTACTGGTGTCGAGCAGGTAGATGTTGTACGTGCTGAAGGTGTCAACATGGGTGAAGAACTTAAAAATAAAGCGATTGAAGCAGCTTTGGCACAGGTCAAACTTATCTAAGCTTACAGGTTTAGAACAGGAAAGGTCAGCAGATGCTGACCTTTTTTTTGGCACTTTAGTCTTTATCTAGGCGGTGCGCGAATGCGGCTAAATCTGCTAAAGCTTGTTGGGCTTCTTCAAACCAAGCGCTGAACATTTGGAAGTTATGCCACATCCCCGTATAAATTTTAAATTCAACTTGAACGCCTGCAGCCTCGGCTTGTTGCTGAAAGCGTTGCCCATCATCCATTAAAATCTCTTTAGAACCGACCTGAATCAGTGTCGGAGGTAAACCTGTCAAATCATCGAATAAAGGCGAGACACGTGGGTCTCCACGATCAATGTCCGCAGGTAAATAGTAATCAATGCCTGCTTCGAGGGCTTCAATAGAAAGTAAGGCATCATGCTTTTGGTTAAAGCGCAGTGATTCACTGGTCAGGGTCAAATCTAAAAATGGGGAAAGCAAAATTAAACCACTGACCTGTTCGAGTTGTGCTTGACGAATTTTAATTGCCAAAGCAACTGCCAGATTGGCGCCGCAAGAATCACCCGATAAAATAATATCTTTGGCTAGAATACCTTGATCGAGCAAATTTAAATACGTGTCAAACAATACATCAATTGCTTCTGGGAAAGGGTGTTCAGGTGAGAGTGGATAATCGACATGTAACACCTGCATTTGTGTCCGTGCTGCGATCTGGCTCAAAAATGCACGATGCGTATTTAGTGAACCCAGAAAAAAAGCACCACCGTGAATATGGAAGATGAGCTGGGTCGATTCCTTTTGTGGTTTAAGTTCTTCGGCATTCAATTGCCCTAAACGTAAAGGACGAACTTGGACATCTGCCTGAGTCGGGAAAATCTTACAGAGTTGTTCTAAGCCATGTCGCAGCACATTTGGGGGGAGATTGTATTGGCTCGGCGTACGGATGGTCGTTTTTAAAAGACTTTCTGTAATGAATTGTTTCCACGGTGCTGATATCTTCACGGTTCTTCCATTTTGTTATAAATTATGCCTAATAGTAGTATATTTACCCACAATAATTACAAGGGTACACTAAACAGTCACATTCAAGAATTGCAAATTTGCTGTGGCTTTACAATACTTAAAGACGTCTACAGACAGACTAGGGAAATCAACAAAAATGAAAAAAATTGCACTTGCATTAGGATTGCTCGGATTAACCGTACTTGCGAATGCGGCTGATCCATTAAATGGCACAGTTTGGAAAACTATTGATGATAAAACCAAGCAACCACGTGCGGTTGTGAAATTTACTGAGCAAAAAAATGGTGTTTTGACTGCCAGCATTCAAAGCATTTTGACACCAGGTGAAGAAAATGCTTGCAGTAAATGTGAAGGTCCATATCACAACAAATCATTAAAAGGCCTAACGATCGTTCGTGGTCTGAAAAACGTCGGCGGCACAAAATATGATGAGGGTACGATTTTAGACCCGAAAAATGGCAAAACCTATAGCTTAAAAGGTGAACTGACTTCGGGTGGGAAAAAGCTTGAGCTCCGTGGTTATTTGGGTGTAGCTGTATTAGGACGTAACCAAACTTGGGTTCGTATGAACTAAAGTGGTAAAAAAGATGTGATCAAAAGCCTGATTGTCTATCAGGCTTTTTTACATCTAAAAAGTGCCTTTTAAGCAGGAATTGCTCGATAAGCCGCTTCATCAAAACCGACGAGATAACCTTGAGCAGTTTGTAAAACAGGGCGCTTGATTAAACTCGGCTGTGCCATCAGAGTTTCGATTAATTGGTCTTGTGAAGCCAAGGCGTGTTGTTGTTCTGCTTCAGTCAGTTTACGCCAAGTGGTGCCTTTTTTATTGAGAATCAGCTCTTGTCCAACTTGGTCTAGCCAAGTTTTTAAGGTGTCGGCATCAATCCCTTGTTTTTTATAATCATGAAATTCATAGGTCAAGCCCAGTTCAGTCAGCAAATCGAAGGCTTTTTTCATGGAGCTACAGTTTTTAATGCCATAAATTTTTAGCATACAGAATACATTCCTGAAGATAATGATTGAGCATAGGGTAAACAAAAAAATCTGCTTTCTCTAGCATTGCAGGAAAATTAGGCGAAAGATGCTGATGTCATGGGAATTGTCATCGAATTGCAATCTAAACTTGGCATGCTATGTTCATGAAAAACAAGAATGTTAAAACAATCAAAACATCAGCGCTTAAATAAAAATAAGCAATAAAAAAGAGAAAACCCGCATTTAATCATCCTGATTATGCGGGTCTCATTACAACGTCCATTGTCACATCCTTGAAAACAAACTCAAACTGAGTGTGTTTTATTCCATCCTACGGCTTCCTATCCCTTTGCTGTCATCCTGACATGTCCCTGTGCCGTGCCGCTATGATGCCGTTTCTGACCGAGGATAAAAAGACCACAAATACGTCATGTGCTGTGAGCAAAAAGATAATGTTGAGTGAACGTTTGTTCACTCAAATATGCAAACTACTTAAATTTGATAGTCAATAATCACTGGGGCATGGTCGCTAAACCATTCATCTTTATACACCCAAGCATTGACTGTACGTGACTTCCAGTCAGGTGAACAGGCTTGGTAATCAATACGCCAACCGACGTTCTTGGCACGGGCTTGCCCACGATTCGACCACCAAGAATAAAGCTCAGCTTCTTTGCGTACTTCGCGGAAGGTATCGACATAACCGAGTTCATCATAAATATGATCGAGCCAGGCACGTTCATGTGGTAAGCAGCCTGAAGATTTTTGATTGCCCGACCAGTTTTTAATATCAATGCGCTTATGCACAATATTGTAGTCACCACACACAATGATGGATTTATTTTCAGCGCGCCATTGTTTAAGAATCTGTTGATAATTTTCTAAAAAATGATCTTTGCGTGCTTGTGCTTCGTCACCTGACGAGCCTGAAGGTAAATACAAAGAGCAAATATGAACAGGTTGATCTAAACCTAAATCAAATTCTGCACTGATAAAGCGTCCTTGAGAGTCGGCCAGTTCAAAACCTAAACCATCTGTTACAGACACAAAGGGTAAACGGCTATAAATAGCCGTGCCTGCATAACCTGCACGCTCCGCAGGAAATAAATGTGTGTACCAACCTTCAGGTTTAAATTTATCTGTCCATTGTGCATGAGTGATGCGACTTTCTTGCATGCACACCACATCGGCATCGGACTGTTCTAACCATTCCAATAAGCCTTTGGCTACGGATGAACGTAAGCCATTTACGTTAATTGAAACCACTCGTAAAATTTTTTGATCACTTGGGTAGCTACTCTTTGGTATCATGCGCAGTCATAACCTCAATGTATGAATTTCGGAGCACCTCATGTCAACGCCAGCTCAATTTAACCCACAAGCATTTATCGAACTCGCTTTATCACGTGGTGTGCTTAAATTTGGTGAGTTTACTTTAAAATCAGGCCGAGTGAGTCCTTATTTTTTTAATGCTGGTTTATTGAATGATGGTGAGGCTCTATCACTGTTGGCTTCTGGTTATGCAGATAAATTAACTCAGTGTGACAATGTCGAAGTGGTGTTTGGCCCTGCATATAAAGGGATTCCTTTTGTCGCAGCAACGGCTGTAGCATTGTCGCAAAATCATGGTGTGAGTGTGCCATGGGGCTTTAACCGTAAAGAAGCGAAAGACCACGGTGAAGGTGGCGTGTTGGTCGGTGCATCGGTTGCAGGCAAAAAGGTCTGGATCATTGATGATGTAATTACCGCAGGAACAGCGATTCGTGAAGTGGTCACCATTCTAAAAAATGCAGGTGCACAAATTGCAGGTGTATTGGTGGCATTAGACCGTCAGGAAAAAGGTCAGGGTGAATTATCTGCCATTCAGGAAGTACAAAAAGAATTGGAAATTCCTGTACATGCCTTAATTACCATGAAAGATTTAATGAATTATTTAGATGCCAAAGGTGAAAGCGAAGCCTTGGCGAAAATGGAAGCCTACCGTGTGAAATACGGAATCTAAGTCTATATGGACTTGAAAAAAAGGAAGCGATGGCTTCCTTTTTTCATTTATCAGCGGATTAAACTGTTGAGTAGATCTCATTAAATTTGTAAAAAATTGGTTACATCATAATCGTGGAACGTGAAGAATCATGAAAAAGCCGTTCTAGTGCGCTGAACCCTAGAATGGCTTTGACTAAGATGTTGATTATTATATGAAAATTTAAAGAACTTCGTATAACGACCATTATGTTAATTTTAGCGTAACTAAACTATATTTCATCGTAAGTTAATTGAGAGCGTACTAATACAGAGTTTACATCACCTTCTGGCCAAACCCATTTAGTCCAATTAGTTATAAGCCATTTAGTTGATATACCACCATCAGGGTTCGCCTCTTCAGGGAATAAAACATACATATTAATACCTGCTTTATATCCACTTATAGTAATTAATCCTTTTTGACAACATCCGCCTTCACATACCATCATGATTACTTCTTCTTCAAATGGATAATGAGCCTTGAATTTTAAAAGATATCCACGTTGTAAATATTGTTCATTGAAATCAATTAATTTAGACCATTTCATTCTATGACTTACAACTATTTTTAATAGACATTAAAGTATAGTATTTCTTGGCTGTTTAACATAATGGTCGTTATACTAAATTTTAAAAAATACAGTAAAAACAATAAGTTATACTTATCTTTTTGATTTCATATAAGGTGTATTATGTTAATTTTAGAAATAATTAAAAGTTTAGGAATACTAGTAGAATGCGACTTATAGAAATAGAACCTTATTTTTGGGAACTATATGAGGATAGCGAAAATATATATCTCAATGTTCTTATAAATATGAGTGCAATTTCTTGGGAGAAAACTATCTGCCTAGATGAACAAACTATTCAGCAGTATCAGACTCAAGGAAAAGGTTTTATTGATGGCTTAGCTAAAAGAATTGAAAGCAGCCAATTTAGAAAAGATTATGAAAGATTCTACTCATATCCAGATGCCTCCAAAGAAAAGAAAGAGGGAATGCTTGAAGCATTTAATAAATATAAGGCTAAGCAAAATTAAATCCATTTAACATAATGGTCGTTATACGAAGTGCATTTGTATATTAATATAAATATCAAATACTTAAAATTTTAGCTCTAGCCAAAAAATGCACAAAAAGCCGACTTTGAAATAAGTCGGCTTTTTATTGAACGAATTTGTCACTTTCAGCCAATAGAATCGATCAAAAAACATTCAAATTATGACTTTTCCCTGATAACTCAATACATCCAGTCCCGAAACTATCCGCAATTTCTGCGGATAAACCTTGGGGTAAGTTTTGAGCAATGTTGTAAGCTCAAGCTGACATAAATTAGGGAGCATTGCGTCTAGGCCACTGTTTGGATTTTTCATATGATGGGGACATAGAGAACAGGATGTTCCAACACATAAAACAATAATGATAAGTGCGACACCAGGACGTGAGGTACGACAGGAGTTATACCTAAACCACCGATACGAAAAAGCCCGACAGGATGTCGGGCTTTTTTACATTGGTTAAAAATAAAATTTGACAAAAAGTAATATCTATTAAT